>SVPM01000004.1 GCA_015065865.1 Oscillospiraceae bacterium
CGGTGGTCGACGTATTACTCGGCTATCGCACGTCCCGCGCCGTGATAAAGTACGTTTTTTCGGCAGACGGCACGCTGGATATCCAACTGCGCCTTTTGTGGAACGAAAAGCAGAAGATGGCGCGGTTGTATCTGCCCGCCGCCTTTGCGGTGCGCGAATGTGTGGGTGAGCAGGCATACGGTGCCGAGCCGATGCCGTGCGATATGAAAGAAGGGGTAGCACAGCGCTACCATATTTTGTGCGGTAACGATGCGGCGGTCGCGGTGGCGAACAACGGCACCTACGGCGCGGCATTTGAGGACGCGGCGAACACACTCCACGTCACCCTGCTGCGTTCTCCGTCCTACTGTGCCCACCCGATCCCGAACCGCAAAGTGATGCCGCAGGACCGCTATATGCCGTATATCGAGCAAGGCGAGCGGGATTATGCGTTCCGCATCACGGCGGGTGCGGCAAACGCGGTGTGTCGTCAAGCGCCGCGTGCGGCACAGCAGTTCAATATGCCGCCAATGGCGCTGTCCTTCTACCCGCAGGGTGCAGGAGAAAAACCCGCTGCTCCCCTCCGCTTGACCGATAACGATACGGTGCAGTGGACGACACTGAAACAGGCGGAGGACGAAAACGGATGGGTGGTACGTTTGTTTAATCCCACGGCAGAAGAACAGACCGCAACCCTTTGGTGGGGCGATCGGTCGCAAGCGGTCGCGTTCGGAAAATACGAGATCAAAACCTTGCGTGTGGCGGAAGGCAGGTTTATCGAAACCGACCTTACCGAAAACATACTGTAAGCGGAGGAGTTTCTATGCATACTTTGTTGAACAAAAAAGGGTTTATATCCGATATGGACGGTGTGATCTACCACGGCAACCGCATTTTGGACGGCGTGGCGGATTTTGTCAACTGGATGATCGACAACGATAAAAAATTCGTGTTTCTCACCAACAGTTCGGAGCGCACACCGCACGAACTCAGCATGAAACTGGAGCGTATGGGGCTTTCGGTTTCGGCAGACCATTTTTATACCAGCGCTATGGCAACTGCCGAATTTTTAAGCACGCAGGCGCCCGATTGTACCGCCTATGTGATCGGCGAGGCCGCGCTGGCAAAAGCGCTGTACGATCACGGCATTTATATGAACGACGTCACCCCCGACTACGTGGTGGTGGGTGAAACGCGCACCTATAGTTTTGAAAAGATCGAAAAAGCGATCGAACTGGTCAATCGCGGCGCCAAACTCATCGGCACCAACCCCGATATCACCGGCCCGACCGAGCGTGGTGTGATGCCGGCAACGGGTGCGCTGATCGCACCGATCGAAATCGCCACCGGAAAAAAAGCGTACTTTGTGGGTAAACCCAACCCGTTGATGCTGCGCCACGGATTACGCAAATTGGATTGCCACAGCGAGGAGATCGCGTTCATCGGCGACCGTATGGATACCGATATTATTGCGGGTATCGAATCCAACATTGATACGGTGTTGGTGCTCAGCGGTGTGACGGCACGCGAGGATATCGACCGCTTCCCCTATCGCCCGAAATACGTTTTCAACGGTGTGGGCGATCTTTTGAAATGAGGCGAACAAAATGAAACTTTCCACGACGCTGGATATTCCCGCCCGTATGATCGGCGAAGAGGCGGCTGTCCGCAAAATTGCGGCGGCGGGATTTGATGCGTTTGATATGTCGCTGTTTCGTATGTTTGAGGATCCCGATCGCTACGAAATGAACCGTGACGATTACCGCGGCTACGTAAAGCGTTTGCGTGCGGCGGCGGAGGATTGCGGTATCGTGTGCAACCAATCGCATGCACCGTTTTCGAGCAGTACGGGTGACCCCGCCGAAGATGAACGTCGTTTCGGTTTGATCGTCCGTGCCATGGAGATCGCCGCCTTGATGGGGGCGGAAAACATCGTGGTGCATCCGCTTCAACATCTGCGGTATAACGAGGCAGATAACGCTGCACGGTTGGAAGAAATGAACATGGCGTTTTATCGCCGTTTGATTCCCTATGCCGAGGAATACGGTATTCACATTGCACTCGAAAATATGTGGCAGCGTGCAACCGTCCGCGGCAACGAACGCATTTGGCACAGCACCTGTTCCACCTCCGCGGAATTTTGCCGCTACGTCGATTCCTTGGATTCGCCGTGGATCGTGGCCTGTTTGGATATCGGGCACGTATCGCTGGTGGATGAGGATATTCCTGCGTTTATTCGCGCATTGGGGCGTGACCGCTTGCGGTGTCTGCACGTGCACGATACCGACGGCGCGAACGATCTGCACACTCTCCCGTTCTTCGGCACGATCGACTATGATGCCGTGTGCCGCGCGTTGCGGGAGATCGGTTACACCGGTGATATCACGTTTGAGGCAGACAACTTTTTTCGCAAAACGCCATTGACCTCTCTTGAAAACAACCTGTGTGTGATGCACGCGGTAGGGCGAGAACTCTGCCGCCGCGCGCAGGGGTGACCGAACAAAACGCCCGTTGTAACGGGCGTTTTTTGTGTGTGCGGCCGTGAAAATGCGGGGATCGGCGTTCTCCAACGCGAGAAAAAACAAAAAAGTGAAGATTCCTCTTGTTTTATTTCTAAAACCGATGTATAATAAAAGTGTAAACGGCGGTTTCGCGAACGATATAAACGGCGCAGTCGCGAACGATATAAACGGCGGTTTCGCGAACAATAGCGGCGGTGCGGATCGGTGAATGGGAGATGAGTCGAATGGAGTATTTGAAGATCGATGAAGCGGCGGCTGCGTGGGGTATCTCAACGCGCCGATTGCAAACGCTGTGTGCGGCGGGGAAGATCGGCGGCGCTACCCGTTTCGGTCGCGCGTGGATGATTCCCAAAGACGCAAAGAAACCGGTGGACGGGCGAACCAAAGCCGGCCGCGCGGGGGGGTTCGGCATATTGGACGTGGATATGCCGATGCCGCGCAAGACCCCGTTTTTATATATGACCAATCTGTATTATGCCCCCGGCTGTGCCGAAGAGGCGGTCGCCGCCTTGGCAGACAATCCCGAGGCGCAGAGGCTTCTTGCGGCCGAGATCGCGTGTGCTCGCGGCGAGATCGACAAGGTGTATGAGAGTGCGAACTACTTCTTGAATAAGCATTCCGGTTTTTACGCCGTTCTTGCCGCAGGAACGTTGCTTGCTCAGTGCGCGATATGGCGCGGTGATTTGAATATGTGGCGCAAAGCCAAGATACACATTTCGGAAGCGGAGGCCAAAGACGACCGCGAACGCGAGATTGCAACGTTGTGTATCTGCGCCGTTGACAGTATGCTGTATGACGTGAAAGATTTTCCGGATTGGTTCAAGATCGGTTGTTTTGAATTGCTGCATAAAGATTCTCTGCCGGCCGCAAAGGTGTATTACGCCAAATACATCTATGCGACCGGACACGGATTGGCCGCAAAGGCCTTTGAGTTGGAAGGTATGTCGGGTCTTTCTCTTATGGGGTTACTGCCTGCCACCATTGAACCGATGATCTCACAGGCGATGGCGGATAACACGGTGATCACCGAGATGTATTTGCGACTGACTTGTGCTGTTGCGTACCATTACAGCAAGAACCCTGCACAGGCGATACGCCATATCGACCGCGCGCTGGCACTGGCACTGCCCGACAAACTCTATGGACTGTTAGCGGAGTATTGCCGTATCATCGGCTCCTTGTTGGAATTGCGGATAAAAGCGGTGGATGAAACCGCATGGAACGAGGTACATCGCCTTTCCAAGACCTATGTGGAAAATTGGGCGCAGTTGGGCAGTAAAATTACGGGCCGCCAGATCATCGAGAATCTTTCGTGGCAGTATCGTGAAGTCGCGCGGTTAGCCGCCTTTAAATTGCCCGATGCCGAGATCGCGGCGCGTATGAATATGTCGGTTTCGGGCGTGAAACAGGCGATCCGTATTCTCAAACAAAAAAGCGGGCTGGAACGCGATGATTTCGCGGCCATACTGTAAACGATCGTGTTACATATATCCAAAACGCCTCCGAAAAGTTATATGGTTTGCGGTGCAATCTATCCGAAAAGGCATCCAAAAGTTATATAAAAACAAAAAAATTTGTACTTTTTTTCGTGTTTAAGGTAATACCCAACGTCAAAAATATCTGTTATACTGATGTCGCAATGATGTGAGTATAGCAGATTTTTTATTACATTACACCGAGAGGAGAAACCGATGTTTGCAAAACTTTTGGGAGTGAACACCGATCAAGGGCCTCCCGCGCCGAAAGAAGGCGATCTTTTTAAAACCATCCGCCTGTATGGAAAGACGTTTGAACTGCGATACGGCTTTTATGAAGAATGTGACCGCCACACGCCGTATGCCGAACCGGTTGCTATCTACCCCGATTTTATAAAGCAACCGCAGTATACGCACGAGGGACTTCCCTTCGTTACCGAAATGCAAGCGCCCTGCGAACACTTTGACGGCAGGAAAAACGAGGACAGCGGTTGCGGAGAATGTATTTTTTACCGATGTTGCGAAGAACTTCTCGGTATCTGTGATTGCCCGAAAAACAGAAGGCTCGTCGATGCAGACGGCATCGTTCAAAACGAATAGTTACGAATTGAAGAGAGTATATATATCCGATAGATCCGTTAAGGAGGAAAGACAATGAAAACGAACGAAATGATCAAACGCATTATGAGCCTGCTTTTGTGCTTCACGATGCTGTTTGCGTATCTGCCCGCCATCACGTGGGCGACGGATGCGGCAGAACAGAGCGGCTTGCGCGCAGGCAACAAAACGGTGGATGACGACACGTTGGACGGTTGGGAAGCGTATTTCGGCCCGAACGTGTTGAACACCGAGTACGCCGGCGACGTTTGGACGGATAAATCCGTCTTTTCGGCCGCAAGTGCCAAACTGCCGGGCGTGACGCTGGACGACAGCAACAACTTTTTAGTGGCGCTCTCCGCGATCGCCTCCAACCTCTCCATCACGGGCCACACCTCGGCACCGACGGATACGATGTTGGTGCTGGATATGTCCGGATCGATGGTAAACGGCACCTATGAAGTGGGTACCGTTCGTCAAGGGTACAACTACGTTACGGCAACCGGTATCGATATGTCGCTCGTCAACGCGATGGTGGAAGCGACCAACACGACCATCGCCAAGTTGATGGCACAAAATCCCAACAACCGTGTGGGCGTGGTGCTGTATTCCGGCAATGCCTCCACCAACCAATCGGCGAAACCGGCGGACGCCACGGTCGTGTTGCCGCTCGGCCGCTACAGCGGGGTGAACGGCGCCTATCTGGCGGTGGATACCACTTATACCACGGCCGATCTGTATCGCTGGACGAACGGCCGCTGGCGCCAAAACGGCAGTGCCACTTTCGTGGCAAGCGGTACGGCGGTGAACGTATCGGTCGAAAACGGATTAAAGACCGAGGCGGGTGCCGCAGTGCCCGATACGAGCAAGCGTGCAAACGGCGGTACCTATACCCAAAACGGTCTGTTGCAGGCGATGGAACAGTTCCTTGCAGTGGAGGATACCGTCGTTCCCGCGGGTCGTGTGCAAGCGGGTGCGGAGCGTATGCCCGTCTTGGTGCTGATGACCGACGGCGCCCCTACCATTGCCACCACGAACTATCGCGACGCACACAAAGAGAATTCCGACACGGGTGACGGCACGACCACCACCAACGCCATCACCTTCCTCACACAGCTTGCCGCCGCGTACACCCGCGGCAAGGTCGCGGCGCACTATTGCGAGGGTGCGGCAGACGAAGAGGAGATGTTGCTCTTCACCCTCGGTCTCGGCACCGAAAACAGCAGTGCCGCCACCGATACACTGTACCCCGCAGGCTCCAACTCCACGCTGACGGGATACTGGCGCAACTATCTGGCGGCGACGGGTGGTAACGTAAACGTCGGTGACGACCTGACGGTCAGCCGCGACGCCGCCGTTAAGGCCATGAATTACGTGGATACCTATTACTATGCCGACGATGCACAGGGTTTGGTGGATTCGTTTGCTCAGATCGTCAGCGAGATCGAATTGAAAGCCGGCTCTTACGCCACGCTGGTGGAAGGCGGAAACGCCGACCTTTCGGGTTACATCACCTTTGAGGACGAACTCGGCGAATTGATGCAGGTCACCGATATGAAAGGCGTACTGATGAACGACGGCCGCGGCGGCACCGTGCTGTATACGGGTAAGGGTATCGCCGAAGGTATGACCACCGGCACCCTCGGCACGGTGGACGGCCCCACCGAACGCGGTGACGAATTGGTGCGTACCGTGCGTGAACGCATTCCCGGCACCACCACCTCGCAGGCACAACAGCTTATCGCTGCCGCCTACAACGACGGCCAGTTGTATTATACCGACGATAACAATTGGAGCAACTATATCGGTTGGTACGCCGATGCAGACGGCAATTACGTCGGTTTCTGGGATAAGGATGCGGGTTACGCAAACGCACCCGCCGGTGCGGTGTACGCCAACCGTTCCTACGGCTATCTCGGCGTGAACGGCGAGAGTGATATGATGCACGTGGTGGTGATGGTGCGTACCGAACTTGCCACCCTGCACCAGACGGTATTGTTTAAGATCCCCGCCTCGTTGCTTCCCACCGTGGAATATAAAGTGACGTTGGATGAGGACGATCCCAAGAAAGTCCAAGCGTTCGAGCGGGTGGATGCCGTTCCGATACGTTTGGTGTTTGAAGTGGGCCTGCGTGAGGATGTCAACGCGGTCAATTTGGATGCAAAGATCGCGGAACACGTAGCCAAGGGAGGCCACGTTCACCGCAACGCAGACGGCAGCGTAACGTTCTACACCAACCAGTGGGGCAGTCAGAACGATGCGAACGGTAACGGCGTTCCCGACCGAGAAGAGATCGCGAACGCGCTGGTGGCGAAAGCCCACTTCCGGCCCGCGATGGATAACGCGCAGTATTTCTACACCGAAGATACCGTGGTGTTGGATATTAACGGGAATCCCGTGAAAGGCGCCGCGCGCCCGACTGCGGGATATCACCCGATCTATTATTACGATCAAACCACGCGTCTGGAAAGACCGCTGAAGATTGCCGATAGCACCTTGAAGAACAAGGCTGTATACGATACCGCAAAGGATCAGTGGTATATCCCCGCAGGCGTGATCTACGCAGACGTGTCCTCTTTCTATAAAGAAAAAGAGGAAAATCGGACGACTACGCTTCCCTATGCGAACTATCCCGCCACCTTCGAAAGCGGCGATAAGCAGGATTACGTGGCGTTCCTCGGCAACAACGGCGCTTTTACACTGGCACCCGCAACCGGTTTCACCTTGCAAAAAGAGGTGCAGGCTACTATTGCCGATGCGAGCGAATATACCTTTGAAATCACGTTGTCCAACCTGCCGAGCGGCGCGGCCGCGGCACCGATCTTGACCGATGCGAACGGCGATACACTGAGCGGCGTGACCATATCGGCTATCCAAAACAACCGCTTTACGGTGACGATGCCCGCCGACGTGACGGCGTATATCTCGGGTATCCCCGTGGGTACGACGGTTACTGTTACCGAGCAGATCAACGGCGATTACAAGGTCGTAAAGACGTTGGTTGCGGGCGAAGAAAAGGCACGAGCCGCATTTACGGTTCCTGCTTATACGGCGGGCGGCACGCAGATGGTGCCCGTGGTGATCACCAATGCGCCCAACGAGTACGGCAACTTGGTCATCAGCAAAGAGATCGTGCACGAATTGGCGAACACGCCCACGGCTATGGCGGATAAGGCGTTTACCTTCCGCGTGCGGTTGCAGGGCGATCGCATCAACGAAAATTCCACCTTCCAAACCGCCGAAGGCGCAACGGTTAAGGTGGATGCCAACGGCTACGTAACGTATGCCGACGGAACCCTCATCACCTTGAAAAACGAGGAGTCGGTCACCATTCGCCGTATTCCCGAAGGTACCGCTTACACCGTGACGGAGGATTCTCTTCCCGGCTTTGTGCTGGACAGCGTGAACGGTAACACGGCGCTTAAAGAGGCGGCGGGAACCATTCAACCGAACGGTGTTACCGCGGCGGAGTTTTTGAATCGCTATCCCGACAACTTCGTTCCCGTGGAAGTTCCGCTGGATATCAAGGTCAACAAGACGTTGATCGATCAGCAAAACCAATATACCGGCAACGAAGAGTTTGTGTTTGCGCTGGAGATGCTGCTCCCCGACGGAACCTATCCGCCCATCAAAGCGGACAACGGTGAAACCTATTTGAAAGCGGCGGCGAATGCGAGCGGCACAGCTCGCTACACCTTGTCGTTTGATGAACTCGGCACGTATTTCTTCCGTGTGGTGGAACTCAAGCCTTCCGAATTGGTACCCCCCGCGCAGGATACCAACGGTATGAGCTATTCCACACAGCGTTCGCTGTTCCGCGTGGTCGTTACGGACGAAGACATGAACGGCACGCTGGAAGTGAGCGTACAAGAAGAAGCCCACGTTGCAGTGAACGGCACTGCGGTAGAAGCCGATTTTGTGAACGAGTATCAAGTCAACGCCACAAGCACTACCTTGCACATTCACAAGACGTTGACGGATGCGGCAGACACCGATTATCCGCTGACCAACTTCACCTTCGCCGTGTATCCCAGTGATGCCGTGGGTACGGTGGCGGCAGGTGTCGCGCCGGTGCAGGTGCTTACCGCCTCGGCACTCGGCGATGCCGATTTCCACGTGTTCCTCAACAATTCCGAGCCGCATTATTACAAAGTGGTGGAAGTAAACGGCGGCACCAAGGTGAACGGTATGACCTATGATCCCGTGGAATACTTGTTTGGTGTGCGTGCCGAGGCGAATGTCCACGGCGATCTGGTGGTCGTGGAACGCACGTTGCAAAATCTCACCACGGGCGAAACGGTTGCACCCGAAAACGGCGTGCTCACCGCGGCGTTCAAAAACGTTTATGAACTGACCCCCGCCAACGTGACGGTTCTCTTCTCCAAGGAGTTGACCGGTCGCGCACCGCAGGCGGGCGAGGAATACACCGTGCGTCTGGAACAGACCAATGCGGCGTTCATTCCGTTGAACGTTCCCGCAAAAACCTACCCCTTGTCCCCGAATGCGGGCGGTTCCGACATTCTCACGTTTGATAAGGTCGGCGTGTATCACTACAAGTTGACCGAAGTGATCCCGAACGGGGCGGTGAAAGACAGCAAAACGAATCGCTATGTGCTGAACGGCGTGTATTACGACAACGCAGAATATCGCCTGAGCGTGACGGTGGTCGATAACGGCGACGGCACGTTGAAAGCGACGTCTGTGATGCACAAATTGGGTGCGACGGCGATTGTGGGCGAAGCGAAGTTTGTGAACGAATATACGGTCAGCGGCGAGAAAACGGTTGCGTTCGGCGGCAAAAAGGTGCTGAACGGCCGCAAGTTGGTGGCGGGCGAGTTCACCTTTGGCTTGTACCGCGATGCGGCGTGCACCGATTTGATCGAAACAGTGGCCAACCGTGCGGACGGCACCTTCTCTTTCGCCCCCCTCACCTATACCCCCGCGGATCTGGACGCGGGCAACGCTCCCAAAACCTACACCTATTATGTCAAAGAGGTCAAGGGTACGCAGGGAGGCATCACGTGGGATGAGACGGCACGTACCGTTACCGTGACCGTCAGCCACGAAAACGGTGTGTTGACGGCAACGCCTTCGGACAATTACCAAGCGCTCGAGATCACCAACACCTACGCGGCACGGCCCGTTTCGGTTACGCTGAACGGCCAAAAGACGTTGGCGGGCGATTGGACTTATGTGTCCGATGCGGACCGCACCTTTACCTTCCAACTGTTTGCGGCGGATAATGCGTTCAACGCTTTGAATCCCATTCGGGAAGTGTCGGTGACGGGCGAAGGCACCTACAGCATGACCTTGGATTACAACGACGGTGACGAGGGCGAGCACTACTACGTTTTGAAGGAATATATTCCCGAGCGCCAGACCGTCGGCGGCGATATTGAGGATGCATACGGCATCTATTACGATGCGGGCGAATATCACATCACCGTAAACGTAAGTGATCCGGGTGACGGTCACTTGACCAAAGCGGTCACCATCTACCGTCCGGGTGTGGGCAACACCGATCTCGGCTTGTTCACGAACCGCTATACGGTGAAACCCACCGACATCACGTTGGTTGGTAATAAGAGCTATACCAACAGCATAACGGGTGACGATATCCCGATGGACGAGGGAATGTTCTCCTTCGCGGTGTTGGAAAACGGCGAGTCGGTTTCCGCAGGATACAACTTGGCAGACGGCACCATTCAGTTCACCCCCATCCATTACACGGCGGCAGGCGTGCATCGCTACACGGTTGCGGAAGCTGTCGGCCGTGAAGGCGGCGTGCGTTATGACGGCACCACCTTCGACGTTACCGTTACGGTGACCGACAACGGCGACGGTACCTTGACGGCAGCGGCGGACTATATGGGCACGCCCATCGCGTTTGCCAATACCTACACCCATGAGGCGGCACAAGTTACCTTCAACGGTGTCAAGGCACTCGACGGCGATTGGAGTGCGGTGGCGGCAAACGCCAAGACGTTTGAGTTCGTGTTGTACGAAGCGGACGATCAATGGACGATCGACCCCGCAACGGCGGAGTATCAAAGCAGCGGCGAAGGGGCGTTCTCCTTCGGCACCAAGACCTACACCACCGAAGGCGTGCACTACTACGTGGTGCGCGAGTCTGCGGGCGGCACCAAGGTGAACGGTATCGTCTATGACGATGCGGAATACCACATCACCGTGACGGTTGAGGATGACGGCAGCGGCAATCTTATTCCTACCGTCACCGCCGAGGAAAGCGGTGTGACCGCGACGGCGGATGCACAAAACAGCCGCGCGGTTACGGTTGCAGGCCTTGCGTTTGAGAACCGTTACGAAACCTCTCCCGCCCCCTACACTCCCGAGGCGCAGAAAGAGTATGTGGGCGATACGATGAAGGCGTTTGACTTCATTCTGGAAGGCAACGCCATTGCGACTCAGCAGAAACAAAACGATATCGTAACGGGTAAAGTTACGTTCGACGAGGTGACGTTCAACGCGGTCGGCGAGTACACCCTCACCGTTCGTGAGCAGGCCAACGTTCTGTGGGGCCTCATCCGCTGGGATAGAAACGTCTATACCATCAAGATCACGGTGAAAGACGACGGCAAAGGCGCGTTGTACGTGGACGACAGTCTGACGGAGATCACCTCTGTGAAAGGCCGTGACGATCTCGGATTCCGCAACGTGCATCACCGTGTGATCACCAAGAAGGACGTTTTCCAAGCGAACGACCTTACCGTCAGCATTGACGGCGAAGAGGTCGCGGTCGGCGATGTTCTTACCTATCAAATCACCTATCACAACTACGACAGCGTGCCGGTGGACATCACCGTTACCGACACCCTCCCCGCTTATACCACCTTTGTGTCGGCGGATAAGGGCGGCACGTATGGCGGCGGCGTGGTTACTTGGACGGTTTCGAACGTAGCACCTGACACGGATGCGGTCGTGTCCTTTACGGTGCGGGTCGATGCGGCCAACGTCGTGATCCCGAACAGTGCCACGGTGGCGGAAGGCGAAAATGAGTATCAGACCAACGAAGTTCGCAACTACACGGTCGAGCCGATGAAAGACGTGTTCAAGGCCGAAGATCTTACCGTCAGCATCGACGGCGAAGAAGTGAAGGACGGCGACAAACTGACCTATGCCATCATCTACGAGAACGTGTCGGATGCGGCGGTAGACGTGGAGATCCGCGACACCGCCCCGCAGTACACCACCTTGGTGGAGGCGCTGGACGGCGGCGTGGCCAACGGCCGTGACATCGTCTGGAACAAGACGGTGGCGGCAGGCGATGCGGTCACGGTACACTTCACGGTGCAGGTGGACGTGGACCAAGCGGTCGTGATCCCGAACACCGCCACAGTGCTTGCAAGCGGCAACACCTACGAAACCAACGAGGTCAAGAACTACACCGCAAAACCCGTAAAAGACGTGTTTAAGGCCGAAGATCTTACCGTCAGCATTGACGGCAAAGAGGTGAAGGACGGCGACAAACTGACCTACGCCATCACCTACGAGAACGCGTCGGATGCGGCGGTAGACGTGGAGATCCGCGACACCGTCCCGCAGTACACCGTCTTTGCGGAAGTGAAGGACGGCGGCGTGGCCAACGGCCGTGACATCGTCTGGAACAAGACGGTGGCGGCAGGCGATGCGGTCACGGTACACTTCACGGTGCAGGTAGACGTGGACCAAGCGGTCGTGATTCCGAACACCGCCACAGTGCTCGCAGGCGGCAACACCTACGAAACCAACGAGGTGAAGAACACGGTTCCCGCGAAACCGACCGAGCCGACGCTCCCGACTGAGCCGACGCTCCCGACTGAGCCGACTCCTCCGACGGTGCCGACGACCGATACCACTACGATGCCGCCTGCTACGACAACGACCAATGCGGCAAAGGATACGGGTGATCGCGGTGTCGGCGGCACGGCAGCCGTCGTGGCGGTCAGCGGTGGATTCTTCGTTATCGTGATGCTGTGCGGCAAACGCCGCCGTGAAGACGAAGAGACCGCGTGAGTTCTCTCGCAGGAAAACAAATAAAACAGTTGACAAACGGCGCGGATTGTGATATGCTGTCCGCACAGGCGATGATAAAGAGGAGTAGCACGAAAACGCACTCTCAGCGAGCAAGGGACGGTGTAAGCCTTGCAGCAGCACTCGTGTGAAAAACACTTTGGAGCCGTAGGCTGAACCCCACGCGGGCAGTAGGCCGCGCCGTTTGCCGCGCGTTAAGCGGAACCGCTTTGTCGGAAGTGAGTGATCTCCGAAACGGAGATAAGTTAGGTGGTACCGCGGACATTTTACACTGTTCGTCCTAATTCGTTAGGGCGAACAGTTTTTTTGTGGAGGTTATTGTATGAAACGATTGATCTTGAAAGAGGGCTACCGCCCCGTGCTGTCCCTGCGTGATACCGAACGCGCCATCAAATTGGTGAAAGACGGTTTTGAGCAGCGGTTGGGCGCCGCCTTGGGGTTGGACCGTGTGAGTGCGCCGCTGATCGTGGCTTCTTCGGCGGGTATCAACGACGATCTGAACGGCGTGGAACGCAAAGTCACCTTTGATTTGAAAGAGATTCCCGGCGAGTCGATGGAGATCGTGCAGTCGTTGGCGAAGTGGAAGCGCATGGCGCTTCGCGATTACGGTTTCGGTGAGGACGAAGGGCTGTATACCGATATGAACGCCGTGCGCCGCGATGACGATATGGATAACCTGCACGCCGTGTTGGTGGACCAGTGGGACTGGGAACGTGTGCTCCGCCCCGATGAGCGCAATCTTGCGTTTTTGAAGCAGACGGTGCAGACGATCGCCGACGTGATCGCCGATACCAAGGAGATGGTGCGTGCCGCGTATCCCGCACTGACCGAGGAAGTGCGCCGCGAGGTGTATTTCATCACCTCGCAGGAGTTGGAGGACCGTTTCCCGAAACTTACCCCCAAAGAGAGAGAGGCCGCCATTGTCAAGGAACAGCGCACGGTGTTTATCCTGCAGATCGGCGACGTGCTTAAAAGCGGTGAGCGACACGACGGTCGCGCTCCCGATTACGACGACTGGACTCTCAACGGCGATCTGCTTTTGTGGAGTGACGTGCTGGAATGCCCCGTGGAGCTTTCTTCCATGGGTATTCGTGTCAATGCGGAGCGGCTGGCTGTTCAGCTGAAAAAAGCAGGGTGCGAAGAACGGCTGCAGTACCCGTATCACCGCGCCGTGGCGGCCGGTGAGTTGCCGCTTACCATCGGCGGCGGTATCGGTCAGTCGCGCATCTGCCTGCTGTTGCTCGAAAAACTGCACATCGGCGAAGTGTTGGCTTCGGTCTGGTCGAAGGAGGATCACGCTGCCTGTGCTGCGGCAGGCATCCCACTCTTGTAATACGAAAAGTATAACAACCGGAAAATATTACAAACAGCACTAAAAAACAAATAAATACCCCTATGTTTTCGTTCGAAAACATAGGGGTATTTTGTGGTTTGCATGGGCTTCCTCTCACACGAAAATTTTTATTTTTGCAGGTCGGAGAGTTTCTGCCGCCGAATTTATTTGTGCGGGAAAGCGCGAATTTGTCGCAAGGCTGTCGCCTTGCAAAAATGAGCGCAAAGCCGCACGGGAAAGGCGGCGAGCGAAACCGCAAAGGAGTTCAGCTTATACCGAGCCGTCACTTTCCATCAGGGTGATCTCCACCGTGACGGTGTCCACCGTGGGGCTGTTGCGCTGAATCCGCAGCAACGTGACGGTTACCTTTTCGCCCACCGGATAGGAGGTGAGTTGTTCGCGCATTTCGGCGTAGCTCTTCACCCGCACGTCGTTGATATGGGTAATGATATCGCCCACCTGTGCGCGCGTGCCTGCAAAGCAGGAGTTTTTACCGATAGCGGAGATATAAAAGCCTTCGTAACCGCGGTAGGTATCAAAGGTGTAGCCTTCGATGCCGAGCATTACGCGGCCTTTCACGTAACCGTAGGATACGAGATCTTGCAAAATGGTTTTCGCTTCGTTGATCGGGATGGAGAACCCCAAGCCTTCGTAGCCCGATGCCACGATCTTGGCGGAGTTGATACCAATCACCTGACCGGAGGAGTTGAGAAGCGGGCCGCCGGAGTTGCCGGGGTTGATGACCGCATCCACCTGCAAGCACTTGATGGCGTAGTTGGTTTCTTCATACACGTCACGGGCAAGGCCCGAAACCATACCGCCCGTCACCGTCCAGCCGAGACCGCTGTTGTTTCCGAGTGCCAACACACGGTCGCCCAACTGCAGGGCATCCGAATCGCCGAATACGGCAGGGGTCAACTCCTTAGAATCCACCGAGATCACCGCGAGGTCGGTGGTGGTGTCGTATCCGATCACGGTTGCTTCCGAAAAGACGGTACCGTCATACAACTCTACCTCAATGCGATTGTAAAGCGCGCCGGTCTTTTCGTTGTATACACAGTGCGCGTTGGTGATGATGTAACCGTCCGCCGTCCACACGATGCCGGTGGCCTCGCCGGCGGAGGTTTCCTCCACCGTCTGCGAGAAAAAGCCCGCACTCGTGTTGGTGAACATACGAATGATCACGGTGGAGTTGAGATTTTCCGCTACGATATCCCGCGAGGACAAGCCCTCCTCTTTCGGTTCGGCCGTCACGATGGGCGGTGCCTCGTTTTTCTTGTCATCCTCTTTGCCGCCTGAGATCGAAACGTTCGGTTTGTTGCTGTTGCCGGGCGTAACGTCGCCGTCGCCGAGCAGAGTGAACACGAACAGTCCGGCCGAAAGCAACACACACACGGCACAAACGATACCCAACACGGCGATCCATACCGAGGAAGAATTGCGCGGTTTCTTCGGCGGGGGCGTCGGCGTGGGCGTCGGTGCCGACCATGTGTAGGAGGACGGTGGGGTGGTCGGTTGTTGCTGCCATCCGCTCGGTGCGGGCGGCGTGGGTGGTGCATTCCACGCAGGGGGCGCGCTCTGCCACCCGTTCGGCTCTTGCGGTGCCGGCGGTTCTTGCGGTGCCGGCGGTTCTTGCGGTGCCGGCGGCACGGCGGGCTCTTGCGGCACGGCGGGCTCTTGCGGCACGGGCGGTTCCGGCGGGATCGGCGGCGCAGGGGGCGCCACAGGTTCTTGCGGAGCAGAGGCATCCGCACCGTTATCGGGACGAAAATCTTGATCGTTCATTATGCGATAACATCCTTTCGTGGGTTTACAATAGCAGTATAAAGGGAAAATATGTGTATTTTATGTGGTAATTTTGAAGAAAAATTAAACATTTTCGGGAAGGGGACGTATATCGTCTGTCGCAGGCAACCAAAACTCGAATTCACAGTACTCGTCTTCCGCCGAACGGACGGCGATCTCACCGCCGTGCAGGCTGATGACGTTTTTGACGATATACAATCCCAGCCCCACACCCTGTTTATCCAAACTGCGTGAACGGTCGGATTTATAAAACCGTTCAAAAATATGCGGCATTTCGGGGGCGGGAATACCGGCGCCGCTGTTGCGTACACGGCAGAATACCCGCCCGTCACGGACGGCCAGTGCAATCGTGAGGGTGCCGTCCTCGTTCACGAATTTGGTGGCGTTGTCCAACAGGTTATATACCACCTGACCGATAAGGTCGAAATCGGCACAGACCGTGCACCGCGGTGCATCTTCCAGCCCTTCCACCGTCACCCGTTTGTCGCATATCCGCTGTTCAAACGAAAGCAGGGTGCGCCCTGCCATCTCGGTGAGATCGAAGGATACGGGGGTGAGTTTTAACTGACCGCTGTCGATACGGGAGAGATCCAGCATCGATTTCACCAAACGGGCCAGTCGTTTGACCTCTACCGACACGATCTGCAAATAGTGGTCGCGACGGTCGGCAGGGATCGTGCCGTCCAAAATACCGTCGATAAATCCGGCGATGGTGGTCATCGGCGTTTTCAGTTCGTGGGAGATGTTGCTCACGAAATCGCGGCGCATATCCTCAAGTGACGAAAGTGACACCGCCATGCTGTTGAGCGCTCCCGCCAGTTCGGCCACTTCGTCCCGCCCTTTTACCGTCAGGTGTGCGCTGAAATCTCCCTGTGCAAAACGGCGGGTAGCCGCGGCCATCTCACGCAACGGGCGCACCAAGCGGAAGGTCATCAAATACATTACTGCAAAGGTGAGTGCCAACACCGTCATGGAGGAAAGCAGGAACACCTGCAGATTGCTCACGATATAGTCCACCAAGCGGTCGGACGGAGAGGAAACGAACACGTAAGCGATGATCTCTTTCCCGTACATCACGGGTGCCACCGCCGTATACTGTCGTTCGGAATATATGCTTTCCAATTTTCCTTTAAAAAACCACGGGTTATCGGGGGTGACGTTTGTGACGGTTTCCTGCATCAGTGCGTGGGGTAACACCGTGTCGGGCGGCACGTCGGCAGTGGCGAGCACCAACGTACCGTCACCGCTCACCACCAACACGCGTCCGAAGTTTGCATCCGTTTCGGATAACAGGCGAAAGAAGGGATGAAATCCCTCGCCGATGACGAATCCATCCCCCACGCGGTGGGTATAGGAAGCGGTGCACTCCGCCACCGTTACCGCGCTTTGGCACAGCGATTCCCGCCGCTCACTCGTCCAGTAGCGGGAGGATAGCAGGGTCTGCGCGCCGCACAGCGCCACAAAACTCGCCAACACAACGGCCGCTACGACGGTAAAGTATTTGGAAAAAATACTTTTAAACATAACGGATTACGACTCTTTCACTTCAAATTTGTAGCCAACGCCCCACACCGTTTTGAGCGTCCAGCTTTCGGACACCCCTTCCAGTTTTTCGCGCAGGCGCTTTACGTGCACGTCCACCGTGCGGCTGTCGCCGTAATACTCAAAGCCCCACACCTCGTCCAGCAACTGGTCACGGGTGTATACGCGGTTGGGGTTGCTTGCAAGGTGGAAGATGAGTTCCATCTCTTTGGGCGGGGTGTCCACGGCCTTTCCGCGCACCTTCAGTTCGTAATTTTCCATATTGATATACAAACCGTCAAACTCCACCACGCGCGCTTTTTCGGCGTTGTCGCGCCCGCAGCGGCGCAGCACCGCTTTGATGCGGGCAATGACCTCTTTGGCTTCAAACGGCTTGGTGATGTAATCGTCCGCACCGAGGTCTAACCCCAACACCTTATCGAACACTTCGCCTTTGGCGGTGAGCATAATGATGGGACACTGCGTTTTTTTACGCAGTTCACGGCACACCTGCCACCCGTCCAGATGCGGCATCATCACGTCCAGCAACACGAGATCGGGCTGTGCGGTGTCAAACAACGCCAGAGCGCGCACGCCGTCCTCGGCGATCACCGTGTCAAAACCTTCCTTTTCCAAGTACAGTCGCAAAAGTTCGCAGATGTTGCTGTCGTCATCCACGACCATAATTTTATAGCCTGCCATATCGTTACTCCTTTCCGAAAAAGGTCTTCTGCTTTCAGTGTAACAAATTTTATCGAATATGTATGAATAATATTTTAAAGATATATTATGAAAGTGTCAAGAGTGCGGCGAAAAAAAGTGCGGTTGACATTCGCCGAGTGACCCGATATAATAAAACAAGAGATAAACGAAAGGGTTTGACAATATGCGTACAGCTTCGGTTTTGTGTTCCATTGCGTCGTGGGTGGCGTTCACGGTGGCCACGTTTTTTCAATTGCTTTTGATATTGACCTTGTGGATGCCTCCGTTTTTTGATGCGATGTTCCCGTTGGATCGGGTGGAAAACCCCGTGAACGCCGCGGCACTGCCCTTTTTGGTCAGCGGCACCGTGCTGTTCTTGGCAGGGTATTTTTTGTTCCGCTATATGCGGCGCGGCCGTTGGATCTGGTTTGCCGCGATGGCGGTGGGCGCGTTGATGCTTGCGGGTGTGGGGTTGTATTTGAAGAATCGCTATCCCGAAACGGTGCTCGGTAACGATCAATACGGCGGATACAATTCCGTCACTAAACTTGTGTGGCGGCACTTTACCCCTGCGTTTACGTTGGTGTTCCATCTGTTGGCCGTGTTGTTCCGCGGCTTTGCGGAGGATAAAGCGCTCTCGCGCGAAGCGATTGCCGAGATCCAATCGCGTGCTGACGCCCCGAAATGGGAATAAGTAAAGGAAAGAGGATGGCGTGGCCATCCTCTTTTTTGTCAGATCGTGCCGGTTACGGTGAGTGTCACCGTGCCGGGAACGGTGGTGTATTCGCCCGTTAAGGGGTCTTGCGTGTAGGTCGCCGCAGGCACGGTGATCGCACCGGCGGAGGTGGAGAACACCCCCGTGACGGGGTCGTAGGTGTATTCATCCCCTTCGCTCCACGCCGCGCCCTCATAGGTGACGGTAAGTGCGCTCAGCAGGGGGTCAAACACGTCGGTCACGACCGCGTTATCGGTGGCAACGACCGCTTCATTGCCGTTGTTGCGAATAACGAAGGTGTAGGTGACACGGTCGTTATCCGCCACTTGTGTGGGAGAAATGGATTTGGTGATGGTAAGCACCGCGCCCGTGGCGGCGCCGAGCGTTTCTTCGGCGGTGACGGGAGCAGAAAGCCCGCCGCCCGTTACCGTTACCGTGTTCACTACGGTGCCGTCTTCGGCAGGGGGAGCGAACGCGGTCGTCCTTGCTTGATACACCAACACCACGTCACCCTCGGCCGGTACGGTGATACCCGTAACGACGAGCGGCGGGCCTGCGGTTACGGCAGGGGCGGGCTGCGGCATGCCGTCGACAAACAGCGCGGCAGAGCCCTCCACGTAGGCGAGCGGGTATACCGTCGCTCCTTCAAAAACATACCCCCCGAGATCGTCGCTCACGGTCAGCCCCGTGAGCGGGGCGGTGCCGGTGTTGCGTAAGGTCACCACATAGGTCACCGTGCCGTTGGGAGTATAACCGGTCTCAATCGCCGTTTTGGTGGCGGAAAGCACCTCCAAAATTTCACCGTATGCGATATTGGAAGCGGTAGTTGTGCCGTTATAGGTCAAGGTTGCTTGGTTTGAAAAAATAGCCATACGCTGCCTCCCGATACAGAGTGCGGAGAAAACTCCGCTTGTGCCAGTATATGCAGGAGGCCGTGGGCGGGGAACAAAGGAAAAGGGGCTGTCGCAGCGTGCGACAGCCCCTTTTTTATCGGTCAGCGACCGTTTTGCTGTTTGGCGGCAGTCAAAGTGTTTTGCATCAACATAGCGATGGTCATCGGGCCGACACCGCCCGGTACGGGGGTGATGTATCCCGCGATTGGTTCCACCGCATCGTAGTCCACGTCGCCGCAGAGTTTACCGTTTTCATCGCGGTTCATACCCACGTCAATGACGGCGGCGCCCTCTTTCACCATATCGGCAGTCACGAATTTGGCACGGCCCACCGCCGCCACCAAAATATCCGCCTCACGGCAGACAGCGGCGAGGTCTTTGGTGCGGGAATGGCACACCGTAACGGTGCCGTTTTCGTGCAGAAGCAGCATCGCCATCGGTTTGCCTACGATGTTGCTGCGGCCGATGACCACACACCGTTTGCCGTCGGGCGAAATGTCGGCGCTGTGTAGCAATTCCATCACGCCTGCGGGGGTGCAGGGCAGGAAGGAGTAATCACCGATCATAATGTGGCCGACGTTCGCCGTGTGGAACGCATCCACGTCTTTTTCGGGCGCAATGGCCGCGATCACGGCTTTGTCGTCAATGTGCCGTGGCACCGGCAACTGGCAGAGAATGCCGTTTACGGCAGGGTCTGCATTCAGTTTTTGAATCAGTGCAAGCAGTTCTTCTTCGGTGGTCTCGGCGGGCAGTGCATACTCGAATGAACGAATACCGCACACTTCGCACGCCTTCTTTTTGTTGTTTACATACACGCGCGACGCGCTGTCGTCCCCCACCAGAATCACCGCGAGTCCCACCGAAACGCCTTCGGCACCCAGTGCGGCCACTTCCGCCGCGACACGCTCTTTTACTGCGGCGGAAACCGCCTTGCCGTCAAGAATCTTCGCCATTGGTAACGTCCTCCGTTTCTTCGCCGTCCAGCGCCGCCAATTCTGCCAGATCGTCGGCAGAAACGGCCTCTTCCTCTTGTTCAAACGCGGCCGTGTCGTCCTCCTGCAACGTGATGGTTGCCACGGCAGGGGTCAGCGTGCGGGGCAGGCGACGGCTTCTGTTTTGGAACACGATATACAACATCAATCCGAGCAATACCGTGAGTATCGCCACGAAGCAGGACACCTTCATATTGCCCATCATCAAGCTGTCGGTGCGGGTAAGTTCAATAAAGAAACGTCCGCAACCGTACCACACGAGATACAGCGAGAAGATCTGTCCTTTAAATTTGTAAGCCTTTTTGCTCAGGAAATGCAACAGCAAAAAGCCCAGCAGGCACCAAAGCGACTCGTACAAAAAGGTGGGGTGCACCGGCAAAGACGGGTCAAAATTCTCCAGTCCCGTATTGGTGTTGGCACCCGATTGAATGAGGTTGCCGCTCATGCCCCACGGCAGGGTGGTGTTGCCGCCGAACGCTTCTTGATTAAAGAAATTGCCCCAGCGACCGATACCTTGTCCGATCAAAAATCCGAGTGCGGCAAGGTCCATCATCGGTGCGAGTTCCACCTTACGCAGTTTGCACATTAAAACACCGCTTAAAAAAGCGCCGATGATACCGCCGTAAATGCCGATGCCGCCTTCCCATATATAGAGAATGGTGATAGGGTCGGCAAAATACGCCGCACGGTCTTCCGAAAACAGCACGTAGTAAAGGCGCGCGCCCACAAAACCGAGAACGGTGCATACCAACACCACGTCGATCATACGGTCGGAATCGATCCCAAAGTGTTTGGCACGTTTCAGACCGTACATCACCGCCAGCAAAAAGCCGAGCGCGATGAGGACACCGTACCACTTCACCGTGAATTCGTTGCCGAACAGCGAAAAGGAAAACAACGTGTCATCAATGGCGAATTGCCACCCCAGTGCGGGGAACGAGATAAAAGAATTCATAAAAACCTCCTATGTAACGCCCCGTCAGCGGGGGCGAATGACCGACAATACCGTGTGTTCACGGCACAGGGATTTTTGGAGCAACTGCTCCACGTCCGCCCGTGTCAGCGTGGCGGCAGCCTCCAGCTCATCAAAGGGGGCAAGTTTTCGGAAGTGGGCGTTCATTGCCCGATCGCCGCAATCTTCCACATCGTTGAGCGACATCACCGCCGCGCCGTACAACGCGTTGCGTGTCGCTTCGAATGCGGCGGGGTCGATCCCCTCGCGGCGCAGACGGTCGACCTCCTCACAAATGGCGGTCGCTACCGCATCGGGGTCGCGGCTTTCGCCGCCGAACAGAAACGCCGCATAGCCGGGTCCGTCAAACAACTCCATGCCGAAACTGCGGTTGATGAGTTCCTCTTTCATCAAGCGGGTGTACAGCGGCGAGGCGTGTCCCGCCAGAATCTCCAGCAAGGCCTCCCCTGCCAGTGCTTCTTTGGGGGTAAGCGAGGCCATTCCCGTCATCGGGTGCTTGAAACCGAAGTAAAACAGCGGCGCCGCCACCGTCATCTTCTGCTCGACCCGTGCCGTGCCGACACTTGACGGCTCGTGCGGATCGGGTCGGGTAAGATCCCACGAGGGGGCAGGTTTCAGCAAACGGTCTGCCACGGCCAACACCTGCTCGACCGTGACGTTACCCGCCACCGATAACACCATATTGTGCAGGTTGTAAAACGCATCGTAACAGCCGTATAAGAGTGCGGGTGTGATACGTGCGATGCTTTCCACCGTGCCGGCAATGTCGGTGCGGACGGGGTGGGTTTGGTACATCGCCTGCAACAGGTTGAAGAACACGCGCCAACCGGGGGTGTCGTCGTACATGCGGATCTCCTGCCCGATGATGCCGCGCTCCTTTTCCACCGTGGCTTCGGTAAAATACGGTGCTTGCACGAAGTCCAACAGGATCTCCAGCGACGGAGTGATGTCCCCGCTGCCGCCGAACAGGTAGGCGGTGCGTTCAAACGAGGTGAAGGCGTTGGCGTCTGCACCGGTTGCGGCATAACGCTGGAAGGCATCGCAATCCTCGTTTTCGAACAGTTTGTGTTCGAGATAATGGGCGATGCCCGCGGGTACTTCGGTGTGGGTGCCGTTCAGGTCAAAGGCGGTGTCGATGGAACCGTAATTGGTGCCGAACACTGCATAATGGGATTGATATCCCTCTTTCGGCCAGACATAGACGGTCAACCCCGAGGGGTGGTCAATACGTGTGACCGATTCGCCCGTGCGGGGGTTTTGAAACACGGTTTGGTTACTCACTGTCCTCGCCCCCTTCCTCCGCTTCGCCGTTCGGCATAAGGCGGAATTCGCACGCGATCTCCCACGACTGCGCTGCGGCGATCACCCGCTCACGGGTGACCGAAAGCAGGGCTTCCGCCGCGTCTTCGGGGGTTTGCAACGTGTTGTCCAATGCTTGCCCGTCGTACCATCCCGCGAGGGTGCTTTGCAGGTCGCCTACCGTGCGATACTGACTGACAAGATAGCGGCGGGTGTTTTCAAGGTCGTCATCCGAAAATTCGCCGGCTTTGAGCAGGTCCAGCTGACGTTCGATCTCGGCGCGTGCAACAGGAACTTTTTCCGCCTCCACGCCACTGTCGATCATCCCTACGCCTTTTAAGCGGTCAAAGGATGACGCGCAGTAGTAACACAAACTGAGTTGTTCGCGCACCGTGCGGAACAGCATGGAAAACGCCGTGCCGCCGAACAGCGCGCTTGCAATGCGGTGAGCGGGCACGTCGATATTCTCGGCGGTGCTGATAAGGCCGAGCACCATTTTCCCCTGTGCCACCGCCATGCTCTCCTCGCCGTCGCGGCGGGTATCCACAGCGGTGCGGCGGGTGATCGGCAGGTCGCACGGTGTGCGGTCAATGGTGCAAAACCTCTCCACAAACGGGGCGGCCACTGCGCGGCCGTCGCCGTTCCCGTGATAGATGATCTGCACGCGAGCGGTGCGAAGCACCCGCTCCCACGCGGCGGTCACGTCGGCGGCGGTGAGCGCGGTCACCGCTTCTTCCGTGCCGGCGGCACGCACGGCATACGGTTCTCCCTCACACAGCAGTTCGGTGCAGCGGGTGCGCGCGTATCCGCGCTTGTTGTTGATCTCGGAACGAATGGTTTCCAGCAGACAGCGGCGTTCCTCCTCCATATCGTCATGGCGGAACACGCCGTCCTGCAAAACGGGCTGAAACAGCATTTCACAAAGTAGGGCGGCGCACTGTGCCGCTACCGCTTCGCCGTTTAAGGCAAAACGGTCGTCCAAGCAGGTCATTTGCAGATACAGCCCCTGTGCTTCGCCCACGCGGCGCACCGCGGCGGTCAGTCGCGCACCGTACAAGCGGTCAAGTTCCCGCTTGAGTGCGGGAAAATCGGGAAACGCGCGGCACGCCCGCCGCAAAAGAAAGGGCACCAACGCTTGTGCGGCGGCGGTTTCCTCCGAAAGCGGCATCAACAATTGCACCGTCAGTCCGGCGGTCTTAAAACGTCCCGCGGTATCGGGTATCGTGATCACGCGTATGGCTTTTGCGGGTTCAAACACCGTGATAGACAACGGATAAGCCTCCTTATTAACATAATTATATTTAGTATACCACATTATAAGCCGTATGAAAAGAGGAAAATGCAATATTTCCGTTTTGCACACCGATTTCGTAGCAAGATGCTGTAAAGCGAGCGGGTCTGCGGGGCGAGTGTTGTCATTTTTGTATGTTGCGTGACGGCGTGGTTTTTGGTAAAATAGAAGTATCTGTTCCAAGAGGAGGGAATCCCGTGAAGCAATGGATGAAATATGTGCGCCCCTATCGCCTCTTTTTCGTGTTGGGGCCGCTGTGTATGATCGTGGAGGTTATCGGCGAAGTGCTGATGCCGCGTTACCTCGCACGTATCATCAATTTGGCGGAGCAAGGCACGCTGACGGTGGCGAACGGCATCGGGCAGGCGGCCTTGATGGTGCTGACCGCGCTGTTGATGATGGCGGGCGGTGTCGGCGGCGCGTGGTACGGTGCGAAGGCATCGGTCAATTTTGCCGCCGATCTGCGGCAGGACGTGTACGCCCGCGTGCAGACCTTCTCGTTTGCGAATATCGACAAATTCAGCACGGGTTCGTTGGTCACCCGCTTGACGAACGACGTCACCCAGTTGCAGAATTTTGTGAATATGCTGCTGCGTATGTTCTTGCGCGCCCCCGGTATGCTCATCGGTGCGCTCATCATGGCGTTTACCCTCCGCCCGTCGCTGGCGGTGGTGTTTTGCGTGTCGGTGCCGCTGATGTTGGTGGCGGTGCTGTTCATTATTCGCACGGGCTTTTCGCGGTTTGCCGCGATGCAGACCCGCATTGATGCGCTGAACAACACCGTGCAGGAAAACGTTACCAACGTGCGGGTGGTCAAATCCTTTGTGCGGGAAGAATATGAAAACCGAAAATTCGGCGATGCTAACCGCGAACTGAAACGGGCGGGAATGTCTGCGATGAAAGTTATGATCTTTATGCATCCCGTGATGACCTTATTTATGAATCTTACCGTGACGGCGGTGCTGTGGTTCGGCGGTAATATGGTGTTGGATGCGGGTATGCCGGTGGGCGACCTGTCGGCGTTCGTCACTTACGTGAACCAGATCCTGTTTTCGCTGATGATGGTTACGGTGATGTTGATGAACTCCTCCCGCGCGCTGGCTTCCGCCCGCCGTATCCGCGAAGTGCTGGATGAGGAAACCGACATTCCCGATACCGCCACTGCCGACTATCGTGTGACGGCAGGGCGGGTGGAATTTAAAAACGTGTCCTTCCGTTACTACAAAACGGCGGAAGAACCCGTGTTGCGTAACATCGACCTTACGATCGAAGCCGGACAGACGGTGGGCATCATCGGTTCAACGGGTTGCGGCAAGAGTACCCTTGTTTCGTTGATCCCGCGGTTGTACGACACGGACGAAGGCGCGGTGCTGGTGGACGGTGTGGACGTGCGGGATTATCCCTTGCACGCCCTGCGCGATGGTATCGGTATGGTTCTTCAAAAGAACGTGCTGTTTTCCGGTTCGATCGCCTACAACCTGCGGTGGGGCGATGAGGAGGCGAGCGACGAGGCGATGTATGCCGCCGCCGAAAACGCGCAGGCAGATAAATTTATTCGCACCTTTAAAGACGGATATGACACCGCCCTTGAACAGGGCGGCGCCAACGTGTCGGGCGGTCAAAAACAACGGTTGTGTATTGCGCGCGCCTTGCTGAAAAGCCCCAAGATACTGATCTTGGACGATTCCACCAGCGCGGTGGATACTGCAACCGAAGCACAGATACGCCATGCGTTTGCAAACGAGCTTAAGGGTTCGACTAAGATCTTGATCGCACAGCGCATCTCCTCGGTGATGGAGGCGGATACCATCGTGGTGATGGATGACGGTGCGGTGGTGGACGTCGGTACTCACCAAGAGTTGTTGGCTCGCTGTGAGGAATACGGCGAGATCTACTATTCCCAGATGGAAAAGGAGGCGGACGCGCGTGGCTAAACGCACACTGGAAGATCTGCAAAAGCAGTATAACCGCGCCGCCTCTGCACCCCGCGGGCGCGGTTTCGGCCCCGGTCCCGGTGGCCCCGGCGGTCGGCGCGGTCCGCAGATACACGGCGGCAAACCGAAAAGTTCAAAAGGCACCATCAAGCGGCTCGCGGGGTATGTGCGCCCCTATCGCTGGCACTTGGTGCTCGTGATGGTATGTATGCTCTTCAGCACGGTGTCGTCGCTTGCGGCGTCGTATCTGATCATGCCCATTATCAACCGCTTGAGCGGGGTTGCGACCACCGCGAAGGACGGCGTGTTTGCCGCCTTGGCCGATCGTGTGATCGACCGTTTTGCCAACCTGCCGTTTGTGGCAACGCTTATGAGCCGTTCCCCCCACGCGGCGGTGCTGACCTATCTTGCGGCGGCACTGATGTTACTGCTTGCGGTGTATGCGGTGGCACTGGTTTGTACCTATGCCCAAAGCCGCTTGATGCTGACGATTTCGCAAGGTGCGGTCGAGCGCATCCGCAACGAGTTGTTTCAAAAATTGCAGACGTTGCCGGTGCGGTTTTTCGACCGTCACTCCACCGGTGAAGTGATGAGCCGTTTTACCAACGATGTGGACAACATCGACGTAATGCTCAACAACTCTCTGGTACAGTTGGTTTCGGGAGCTATCACATTGGTGGGTACGTTTTTGTTTATGGTCACCACCAACTGGGTGCTCACGCTGGTAACGGTGGTGTTCGTGCCGCTGTTTTCGTTCGGCGGCGCCGCCATCGCCCGCCGCAGCAGCAAATATTACGGTGGTCAGCAAGCCGCTCTCGGCTCGGTCAACGGCTATATTGAAGAAACCGTGTCGGGTCAAAAGGTCATCAAGGTGTTCAACCGCGAGGAAGCGGCGGAAGAAGAGTTCGGACTCTTGAACAACGATCTGCGTGACAAGCAGTTTAAAGCGCAGTTTTACGGCGGCATTATGGGCCCCGTGATGGGAAATCTGTCGCAGGTGAGTTACAGTGTCACCATCGGCGTGGGCGCGGTAATGATGGTCACGGCGGGTTTCACCCCCGGTGCGCTCACCGTGTTTGCCAACTATTCCCGCCAGTTTTCACAGCCGATCAACACACTGTCGATGCAGACCAGCACTATCTTTGCGGCGTTGGCGGGTGCGGAACGGGTGTTTCAGGTATTGGATCAAGCGCCCGAATCTGCTGATGCGGCAGATGCCGTTTCCCTGCCGCAGATGAAAGGCTATGTGGAACTAAAAAACGTCACCTTCGGGTATGATCCCGACAAGGTGGTGCTGCGGGATATTTCGCTGTACGCCAAGCCGGGACAAAAGATCGCGTTCGTCGGTTCTACGGGTGCGGGCAAAACCACTGTCACCAATTTGCTGAACCGCTTCTATGATATAGATGAGGGGCAAATTACCATCGACGGGGTGGATATCCGCCGCATTCCGCGGGAGGAGTTGCGGCGAAACATCGCAATGGTGTTGCAGGATACCCACCTGTTCACCGGCACGGTAATGGAAAACATTCGTTACGGGCGATTGGACGCGACCGATGACGAGGTGATCGCCGCCGCCAAGACCGCATCGGCCCATTCCTTCATTATGCGTTTATCGGATGGGTATCAGACAATGCTCGAA
The DNA here is from genome assembly GCA_015065865.1 of Oscillospiraceae bacterium. GTDB lineage: Bacteria > Bacillota > Clostridia > Oscillospirales > Acutalibacteraceae > SIG588. The sequence continues at coordinate 27,706 of SVPM01000004.1, forward strand.
GGGGACGGCGCCAACCTGTCGCAGGGGCAACGCCAATTGTTGAACATCGCGCGGGCGGCATTGTCCAAAGCGCCTATTTTGGTGTTGGACGAAGCCACCAGTTCGGTGGATACCCGCACCGAGCGCCATATCGAACACGGTATGGACCGTTTAATGCGGGATCGCACCACCTTTGTGATCGCGCACCGCCTTTCCACCGTGCGTAACGCCAACGCCATTATGGTGCTCGAACAAGGGCGCATCATCGAACGCGGCGACCACGAGGATCTGCTGACTCAAAAAGGGCGGTACTACACGCTGTATACGGGCCAAGTGGAGTTGGATTAAATCTTTTTAAAAAAATAGTAAAAACCTCTTGCATTATACAAGAATTCGTGGTATAGTGTAAGCCGTTACAACACAACTGTTCGTGCTTGGCGTACAGTTCGGCGGGAGGTGACCGTATGGCGGAAACAGAAGCGACTCCGCGCCTGCTGGTGGTGGATGCGCGTGCATTGCCGGAGGTGTTCGAGCGGGTGCTGGTTGCCAAACGCTTGATCGCAACGGGCGAGGCGGCATCGGCTTCCGAGGCGGCGCGGCAAGCAGGCATTTCGCGTACTGCGTTTTATAAATATCGCGACATGGTGTTTCCGTATGACGTGTCCGCGACCGGCGGTGATCTCGTGACGGTGCACTTCCTTTTAAACGATCGGCCGGGTGTGCTTTCGGCACTGCTCACGGCGTTTGCCGAAGCGGGGGCCAACATTCTCACCGTGAACCAGAACATCCCCGTGGGCGGCGCGGCGTCGGTATCGGTTACTGCGCGGTGCGACCGGCTGGGGGTCTCCGCCGAAGGATTGCTGCTTAAACTCTCGGCAGTTGCGGGGGTCAAACGCATTTTGCGTATCAACAGTGAATGAGTACTCGCCGTATGGATGAGTATGATAGGAGGATACATATATGATCTACGTTGCTATTATGGGGCACGGCGTGGTCGGTTCCGGCGTGGCGGAAGTGCTGCGTAAAAACGCCGACAGCATTGCCCGCAAGGCCGGCGAGGGGATCGCCATCCGCAAGATCTTGGATCTGCGCGAATTTCCCGATCTGCCGTATGCCGATTGCTTTACCAAAGATTTTGAGGAGATCGTGAACGATCCCGATATTCGTATCGTGGTGGAAACGATGGGCGGTCTCTCGCCGAGTTATGAATACGTGAAGCGTTGCTTGGAAACGGGAAAAAGCGTGGTGACCTCCAACAAGGAGTTGGTGGCGGCCAAAGGCGATGAACTGTTGGCGCTGGCACGCAAAAACAATTTGAACTTCCTGTTTGAGGCGTCGGTGGGCGGCGGCATTCCGATCCTGCGTCCCATCGACCAGTGCTTGGCGGCGAACGAGGTGACCGAAATTGCGGGCATCTTGAACGGCACCACCAACTTTATGCTCACCCGTATGATCGAGGACGGTATGTCCTTTGAGGATGCGCTGGCACTGGCACAGCAACTCGGCTACGCCGAACGCGACCCCTCGGCGGACGTGGGCGGTCACGATGCTTGCCGTAAGATCTGCATTTTGGCATCGCTGGCATTCGGCAAACACGTGTATCCCGCACAGGTGCACACCGAGGGTATCACCGCGATCACGAGTGAAGACGTGCGTACCGCGGCGGCGGCAGACAGTGTTATCAAACTGATCGGCCGTGCGGTAATGCAGGAGGACGGTCGCTTGTATGCGACGGTGGCACCTACCGTGATCGCCAAAAGCAGTTTGCTGTCGGATGTGAACGACGTGTTCAACGGTATTATGGTGCGCGGCGATGCGATCGGCGACGTGGTGTTTTACGGCCGCGGCGCGGGCAAACTGCCCACCGCCAGTGCGGTTGTCGCGGACGTTATCGACGAAGTAAAACACCTGAAAGCACGCAAGTACCTGTTCTGGGAAGGCGGCTATGAGGGATACGTGATCCCGCACGGCGAAGGCACGGTGCAGATGTTGGTGCGTGCGGCGGATACGGCGGATGCCGCGGCGCAGATCGCGGCGGCGTTCGGCGAGGTGCAGGCGGTGAGCGGCGACGGCGTTCCCGCGGGTGACGTGGCATTCATCACCCCCGCTATGACGGAATCCGCGCTGGATGCGGCGCTTGCGGCAAGCGGGCTTACGGTCAAGAGTCGGTTGCGTGTGGCGCAACTGTGACAAGGGAGGTACTTTGGGTATGTTGATAGTTAAAAAATTCGGCGGCAGTTCGGTTGCCAACGCCGAGCGGGTGTTCAATGTCGCCCGCATCATTACCGAAGATTACAAAAAAGGTAACGACGTGGTGGTGGTCGTGTCCGCACAGGGTGACACCACCGACGATCTGATCGAAAAAGCGCACGAGATCACCAAACGTCCCAACAAGCGTGAAATGGACCAGTTGCTTGCCGCCGGTGAGCAAATTTCCATCTCGTTGCTGGCAATGGCCATCAGCGAACTGGGGTGTCCCGTGGTGTCGTTGCTTGGTTGGCAGGCGGGTTTCCGCACCAACACGACCTATTCCGCCGCGCGTATCAAACGCGTGGAAAGCGAGCGTATTCGCAGTGAATTGGAGAAGAAGCGTATCGTTGTGGTGGCGGGCTTCCAAGGCATTAACCGCAACGAGGATATCACCACCTTCGGGCGCGGCGGCTCGGATACCAGCGCCGTGGCGATCGCCGCATCCATGAAAGCGGATCTATGCCAGATCTACACCGATGTGGAAGGCGTGTTCACCGCCGACCCGCGCAAAGTGCCGAATGCACGCAAACTGGATGAGATCACCTACGACGAGATGTTGGAACTTGCCACCCTCGGTGCACAGGTGCTCAACAACCGTTCGGTGGAAATGGCTAAGAAATACAACGTGGAGATGGAAGTCCTCTCCAGTTTGAATCCGGTGCCCGGCACCAAAGTTAAGGAGGCTACGAATATGGAAAAAATGATGATCAGCAGTGTGGCAAAGGACGCGCACGTGGCGCGTGTTATGATTGTGGGTATCCCCGATGAGCCGGGTATCGCGTTTAAGATCTTCTCTCGCGTGGCGCAGGCCCACATCAACGTGGATATGATCCTGCAGTCGGTCGGCCGTGACGGCACCAAGGACATCACCTTCACCGTGCCGGAAGACAGCGGCGAAGCGGCCGTGGCGGCGTTGCAGGAGTATGCCGACCGCGTGGGCGCCAAGAGCTTGACTTACGATACCAAGACCGCGAAGATCTCGGTTGTCGGCGCGGGCATGGAAACTCACGAAGGCGTGGCGGCGAAAATGTTTGAAGCGCTGTCCGAGAAGAGCATCAACATTCAGATGATCTCCACCAGTGAGATCAAGGTGTCGGTGCTGATCGCGGCGGAAGAAGCCGATCGTGCGGTTGCAGCGGTCCACGCAAAATTCTTCGACGAAATGTAAAAAAACAACGCACACCGTCTTGCAAAAAGCAGGGCGGTGTGCTGTTTTTTCATTCAAAAAATGACGGCGCGTTCGGGCTTGACTGCTCACCCTAAAAAGGAAACCACCCGAAAGGGTGGTTTCCTTTTTACACCGTTTCCAATTTGATCAGATTCGTGTTGCCCGAAATGCCGTTGGTGATGCCGCCGGTGATAACGATGCGGTCGCCCGCTTGCACCAAACCCGAGCGGCGTGCCGCTACCGCCGCGTGATAAAACAACACTTCGGTGGAGGGAAATTCTTCGCTCAGCACGGGAATGACCGCCCATGAAAGTGCCAGTTTGCGCCAGATACGCTCGTTGGTGGTCATACCGATGATCGGTTTTGGTGAACGGAAGCGCGACACCATACGTGCCGTACCGCCACCTAACGTGCACACCACCATCAGTTTGGCATCCACGTCGATGGAAAGCGCACAGGTGGCGTGGGAGATTGCATCAATGCTGTTCTTAATACGAAAATCCGAATCGCGGAACCATTTCGCGTAGTCGATGTTTTGCTCGGTCTGTTCGGCGATGCGGCTCATTGCCTCCACCGCCTCAACGGGGTGCTTGCCGGCCGCCGTTTCGCCCGAAAGCATCAGCGCACTGGTGCCGTCGTATACGGCGTTTGCCACGTCGGAGATCTCCGCACGGGTGGGGCGCGGACGGTCGATCATGGATTCCAGCATTTCGGTGGCGGTGATCACCCGCTTGCCGCGGTAACGGCAGGTGGTGATAAGGTGCTTTTGAATGGCGGGCAGTTGCTCGTAGGGGATCTCCACCCCCATATCGCCGCGTGCGATCATAATACCGTTACTGCGGTCAATGATCTCATCAATGTTATCCACACCCGCACGGTTTTCGATCTTGGCGATAAGGTCGATATCTTCGCCGCCGTGTGCCTGCATAAAACGGCGCACATCGTCGATATCCTGCGGGCGGGACACGAACGAACACGCGACAAAATCTACCCCCATCTCAATGCCGAACAATAGGTCGGCTTTATCCTGCTCGCTCAAATACGGTTGGCTGAACACCTTGTCGGGGATGCTCATACTCTTGCGGTTGGAAAGTTCGCCGCCCACCGTCACGCGGCAGACGGCGTCGGTTTCGGTCAGCGAAGTGACCTCAAACGCCATCAAGCCGTTGTTTAAAAGGATGGTATCCCCCACGTCCAGTTCGCGAATCATCGGCGGGTAGGAAACCGATACCTGCGTGGTGTCGCCCTCCACTTCACGTCCCGTAAAAACAAAGGTATCGCCCGCGTTCAAGGAAACTTTACCGTTGCGAAAAGTGCCGATACGGTATTCAGGACCTTTGGTATCCAATAAAATGGCAACCGGCATCTGCAATTTATCCCGCACCCGTTTCACCATATCCATGATCTCGCGATGCTTTTCGTGCGTTTCGTGTGAAAAGTTGAATCGCGCCACGTTCATGCCCGCTTTTACCATACGGGTGAGGGTTTCCTCGTTGGCGCACGCAGGGCCGATGGTGCAAATGATTTTTGTTTTACGCATAACCAACCTCTTTCTATATCCGCAATCCTTTGGGATACCGATTTTTAAGGATGCCTTTCACGGCCTTCCCAAAACCTACCACCGCGTTCCCGACCGCCACCGCCGTCCACCCCGAAAGCGCTTCATCGCAGGAGATAGCCTCGCCGTGCAGGAAGGCGGCAAGGGCGGGCGAATCGGGAGGCAGAGAGATCACCGACCGACATTGCGCCGCCTGCTTGGCGGCAAAAATGCTGTGGGCGGGTTCCAAGCGGTTTTTGCATACTTCGGCAACCGCCACCCCTGCCGAAAGCAGGTGCAAGGCGGTGTCGGGCAAGGCGGGCGGCAACAGCCGCACCGTATCGCCCACCGTGACGAAAGTGCCTTGCGGCTCGTCCGCGAACACCGCGCGGTATAGCGCGGCGGCCTCGGCAGCATAGGGGTCTTTTTTGGGGGGGATGAAAGGGGAAAACGAAGGTGCTTCCGCTCCCTTGCGGCGGAACAAGGCTAAGAAATGTCCTTCGCCGCCGTGTTGCGGCAAAATGCGCCGCCCCGCTGCGGCGGGAAACCCTTCCGCCACGGAGAAGGCGGGTTGGCCAAACGGCAAAGCAGAAAGATCGCCCGCTTCAAAATCGGGATGGGTGGCTAAAAACCACGCGGCGTTCTGCTCGTTTTCTTCGGGGGCAAAGGTGCAGGTGGAATACAGCAACCGCCCGCCGGCACGCACGGTTTTGGCAGCCGCGTCCAAAATGGTGCGCTGCCGTGCGGCGCACAGTTCAACGTTTTCCACACTCCATTGCGCCAAGGCCTCGGGCTCTTTGCGGAACATACCTTCGCCCGAGCACGGCGCATCACACAGCACGGCATCAAACGCCGCGGGCAGATGGTCGGCCAACTGAGCCGTATCGAGCGAGGTCACCACCGCGTTGGTCACGCCGCACCGTTCCAAATTTTGCATCAGCGGGGTGGCACGTGCACGCACGTATTCGTTGCACCACAGCAACCCTTCGCCCGCCAGTGCCGCCGCGATCTGGGTGGATTTGCCGCCCGGTGCGGCGCACAGATCCAGCACCCGTTCGCCGCGTGCGGGGGCCAACGCCGTTACCGCCGACATAGCGGACGGTTCCTGCCGATAATATACCCCCGCGTGATGCAACGGGTCACTGCCTGCCTTGCGCTCGCTTGTAAGGCGGAATCCCCACGGCGAAAACGGCGTGGGGATGATCTCTTCCCCGAGCATGGTCATCGCTTCTTCGCGGGTGATCTTCAGCGAATTGACCCGCAGGCCGCGGGCGGGGCTGTCCGCCTCAAACGCGGCGGCAAAATCGGCGTATGCCCCCCCCAAGAGGGCGCGCATACGCTGTTCAAACAAGGTGGGAAATTGCATACCCGTGTCCTTTCCGAAAAAGCACGGGCGAACTATCTTCGCCCGTGCCGTTTTTGCTTTATTTCTTCAGTGCCAGAGCGGCTTTTGCCTTTTCAACGATGGCATCCGCCGATAAGCCGAACAGCGGCAACAGATCCAACGCAGGGCCGGATTTGCCGAAGGTGTCCTGCACGCCGACACGCAACACGGGAACGGGGCATTTTTCTGCCACCGCTTCCGCCACGGCACTACCGAGACCGCCGATGACGTTGTGTTCTTCTGCCGTGACGATCGCCCCCGTTTCAGCGGCGGCTTGCCACACCAGTTCGCGGTCCAGCGGTTTGATGGTGGCCATATTGATCACGCGGGCGGAAATGCCGTCTGCCGCCAGCATATCGGCCGCTTTCAGCGCTTCGCCCACCAGCAGACCGTTGGCGATCACCGTCACGTCACCGCCGTCACGCAGGGTCACGCCGCGGCCGATCTCGAACTTGTAATCGGCGGGGGTCACGTTTTCCACCGCCAAACGGCCGAATCGCAGATACACGGGGCCGTCCGTCGCGGCGGCGGCAAACACCGCCTGACGGGCCTCGTTGTCATCGGCAGGGGAAATGACCGTCATACCGGGGATGGTACGCATCAACGCAATATCCTCACAACACTGGTGAGTGGCACCGTCTTCACCCACCGAGATACCCGCGTGGGTGGCGCCGATCTTCACGTTCAGGTGAGGATAGCCGATGGAGTTGCGGATCTGCTCAAACGCACGACCCGCCGCAAACATGGCAAAACTGGAGGCGAACACCACCTTGCCCGTGGTGGAAAGACCCGCCGCAATGCCCATCATATTGCCTTCCGCAATACCGCAATCAAAAAAACGGTCGGGATACGCCTTTTTGAAACCGCCCGTTTTGGTGGCGGCGGCAAGGTCGGCATCCAGTACGATCAGATTGGGCATGGTTTCGGCGAGATCCACCAATGCCTGTCCGTAGGAATCACGGGTAGCCTTTTTAACGATATCCGCCATCACTCAACCCTCCACTTCTTGAAGGCGCGCGGTCAGTTCCGCCATCGCCGCATCATACTGTTCTTTGTTGGGAGCACTGCCGTGCCAACTCACTTGATTTTCCATAAAGGAAACGCCGCGACCTTTGGTGGTTCGCATAATGATTGCCGTGGGTTGACCCTTGGTGGTGCGTGCACCGGCCAGCGCCATTTCCAACTGTTCAAAATCGTGGCCGTCCACCACGATCACACGGAAACCGAACGCGGCAAATTTTTCGGGAATGGGGTGCGGGTTGTTTACCTCACGCACCGTGCCGTCGATCTGCAGATCGTTGTTGTCCACGATGACACACAGGTTGTCCAGCCCTTTGGCAGCGGCAAACATCGCCGCCTCCCACACTTGGCCTTCCTGAATCTCGCCGTCGCCGAGGATAGTATATACACGGAAGCCTGCATTATCCAGTTTGCCGCCCAGCGCCATGCCCACGGCCGCAGAGATGCCCTGCCCGAGCGAGCCGGAAGACATATCCACACCGGGGGTACCTTTCATATCCGGATGACCCTGCAACATCGCACCGATGTGGCGAAGTTTTTGGATCTCCGCGCGGTCAAAATATCCCTTTTCCGCCAATGCGCCGTACAGCGCGGGGGCGGCGTGACCTTTTGAAAGTACCAAACGGTCACGAGCGGGATCCGAGGGATTCTTCGGGTCTACCCGCATTTCTTTCGTATACAGATACGCCAGCACATCCGCGATCGACAACGAGCCGCCGGGATGGCCGCTTTTGGCGTGGAACGTACCTTCCACGATGTCCATACGGATGCGGGTAGCCGCCGCCGTAAGGCGTTTCTTTTCGCAAGCTTCCATCAAAATACCAACCTTTCCGTTGAGTGGGGTGTATGATAGGTATAGTATACCACAGCGGGCAATAGAAAAGCAATAAGAGAAACGGTTTTTTGCAAACTTTTTTCGATTTCCACCCCCCTTTACAAGCGGGGGATTTTCTGGTATACTGTGTAGAAGTATGAAACGAGGAGGGGAACCCGATGACCTATGAGCAGACGATGGCGGCACTTGCCGCGGCGGAACGGAGTGAACGGCGCACGGTGCGAAAACGGGCGTGGTTTGCAGGGGTCGTGATGCTGGTGTTGTTGGCGACCGAGTTGGCGCTGGCGTTTGCGGTTTCGGATCTCCTTGCCGCGGCGGAAGCACAAGTGGAGGTGTCGGCTTGGCATCGCACGGCGTATTACGTGCTGTACGGCGGGTATTATGCGGGAATGCTCTTGTTACCTGCCGCGGCCGTTGCGTTGGTGTTTCGGCAAAAGCCGTTGCTTTCGCGGGAGTTTCGCCGTCCCGTGGCGCCGCTTGAAGGGGCGCTGTTGGTGGTGTTCGGCGTTGCTTTTTGTATCTTGGCGAATTATCTCACCAACTATTGGCTGATGTTTGTGCAGCAGTTCGGGATAGAACCGTTTCAAGGGGATTACCACAACGCGCGCGGGTGGTTGCCGCTGGTGCTCAATTTGGTCGCGTATGCGGCGTTGCCCGCACTGGTGGAGGAGTTTTTGTTCCGCGGCTGGTTGCTTTCGGCGCTTCAGCCGTGCGGCGAAGGGCGCGCAATATTGCTCTCGGCGTTGCTGTTTGGGTTGGCGCACGGCAATCTCACACAGTTGCCGTTTGCGCTGTTGCTTGGATTGCTGTTTGGATACGTCTATTTGAATACCGGCCGTTTGTGGATCGGCATGGTGATCCATTTCTTGAACAATGCACTGTCGGTGTTGTTGGATTACGCCACGCTGTATTGGACGGAAAACACGGTGGCGGTGGTGCAAATGGCGACCTTTGCGGTGCTCGTGCTTTTGGGTGCGGCGGCGGGGCTTTTGCTCACCGCGCATCCGAAAACGGCCTCTTTGGTGCGCCCGTTGGAGGAACGCCGCGGCGCCCTTACCTCTCGCCGCCGCGGGCGGATCCTGTGGGGAAATCCCGCCGTCCTCCTTGCTTTGGCGGTGTATACGGTGTTGATGTTGATCGGGGAGGTCTTGCGGTGACGGCGGAAGAATATATGCGTGAGGCGTTGTCGCTGGCAGAAGAAGCCGCCGCCGAAGGCGAAGTGCCGGTGGGTGCCGTGGTGGTGCGTGACGGGGTGATCGTCGGGCGCGGGCGCAATCGGCGCGAATGCGGCAAAAACGCCTTGGCACACGCCGAGGTGGAAGCCATTGATAACGCCTGCCGCACACTGGGCGGTTGGCGGCTGTTCGGGTGCGATCTGTACGTGACGTTGGAACCCTGCCCCATGTGTGCGGGTGCGATCATCAACTCCCGCATTAACCGTGTGTTTTACGGCGCGGCGGATGCCAAGGCGGGCAGTTGCGGCTCGGTGGTCAACTTGTTTGACCTGCCGTATAATCACCGTCCCGAAACGGTGAGCGGGGTGCTCGGCGAAGAATGCGGCGCATTGCTCCGCACCTTTTTTGCGGGCCTTCGACAAAAACGGACAAAAAAATAAGGTTGTGCTGTGGCACAACCTTATTTTTTTGTTAAGTATGGTCGGTATACAGCGCCAAGTAGGCGGCCGTCATAGCGGCGGTAGCGTAGGTCTTTTGTGCTTCGGCAACCATCGTGTCGCTGTCGTATGCGGTGCTGAGCGCCGTGCGGAGTGCCGCTTCCAGTGCATCGCGGTCGCCTTGCGGTACGAAGGTGCTGTAGTCGGGCAGGGCGATCGTTTCGGGTGCCCCCGCTTCATATCCCACCACGGGCGTGCCGCAACAGAGCGATTCGGCGGTCACCATTGAAAAGGTTTCCCGCACGCTGGTTAAGAGGGTGACGTCCGCCAGCGTGTAAAACGCCGCCATTTCGGTGGCGTCTTGCGTGTGGGCGATGGGGGTTACGTTGGCGGGGAGTGCGGTGGCATCTCCGTCAAACCCCACGATAACAAAGCGGTGTTGCGGCAGGCGGCGCGCCATTTCCAACATTTCGCCGCCGCCTTTCAGCGGGCGTGCAAAACTCGGGGTGACGTACAATACCATCTTTTCATCCGCGCGCAAGGCCAGCCGTGCGGCAATGGCGGCAGTGTCTTGCGGCATAAACACCGCGGTGTTTACCCCGTTTCCGACCGAGGCGAAACGCGCACCTTGAAAGATCGGCGAGCGGGCGGCGCGTGCAGTGAGCCACGCAGAAACGCCGACGACCGTCAGTTCCGCAAATCCGTCAAAGGCGGCTTTCATCTTGCGAAAACAGTGGCGCGCATCGTCACGCACCAAGCGTGACAACACACCGCCGATCTTTGGGCAACGGTGGCACTCGGTCGTCCACTTTTCGCACGAGAGTGCGTGTTCGCAGCCGGCGGTATGCATAATTTCCGCGTGCAGTGTCAACACCGTGCGAATATGGTGCTTTTTGAGATAGCGCACCAAACGGTATACGTTGATAAAATGGCCGTTTAAACAGTGCAGGTGCACGACGTCCGGCTTTTCGTCGCGAATGCGACGGATCACACGGGCGGTGGCTATCGGAGAAAAACCAAATTCTACCCCCCAAAGCCGTGCCGCCAGCGCGTGCACCTTGGCTTCGCGCTCGGAGGATACTTTGTATACGCCGTCGGTCGGTGCGGCGGTGTGCCGTCCGTAGCAGACGGTTACCGTATGTCCGGCGGCGATCGCTTCGCGGCGAATATCCGCTACGATGCGGCCGGTGCTTCCGCGGTCGTAAAAACAGTTCACTTGCAATATGTGCATACCGTTCCCCTACCTTATCTGTTTCATACGAGTACTATTATACGGTATACGTATCCCCTTGTCAACTCGGAAAACAAGGGGGTAGAAAAGCGGAAGCCGTGGAAAAGAGTAATATTTAAGTTCGGTTATACAAATTGTATAGAGAAAACGCTTTCCTCTTGCGTTTTTATAAGGATTGTGCTATGATATAAATAATTATATGGTCGTTCGCGGCAGTGAGTATGCAAAGGAAGTGCGTTGTGTGAAAATATCTCCCTCGATCATGACTTGTGATTTTTCACGGTTGGACCGCGCGGTAGCGGCGGCAGACGGTTGGAATGTCGATCGGTTGCATCTGGACGTGATGGACGGCGTGTTTGTGCCGAACCTCTCTTTCGGTCCGCCGGTCATCGCCTCGTTGCGCCCGCTGACCGCTTTGCCGTTCGACGTGCACCTGATGGTGCAGGAGCCGAGCAAATTGCTGGAGGCGTACGTTAAGGCGGGTGCGGATATGATCACCATCCACGCGGAATGTTCCTCCCCGCTTGAGGAAACGCTGCGCCGCATTCGAGAGGCGGGGTGTAAGGTGGGGTTATCCTTGAATCCCGATACCCCTGTCGAGGTGCTGTGGCCGTATCTGCCGCTTTTGGATATGGTGTTGGTGATGACGGTACAACCCGGTTTCGGCGGGCAGTCTTTCCGCCCTGAATGTTTGCCGAAGATCACCGCTATCCGCGCGGAGTGTGATCGTCGGGGGCTGGATATCGACATTCAGGTGGACGGCGGCGTTAAAGACACGAACGTGCGTGAAGTTGCCGCCGCGGGTGCGACTTCGGTGGTGATGGGCAGTGCGTTGTATAACGCGGCAGACCCGACCGCGCTCATCACGCTGACCCACTCACTGTAAACAGCTGCACAACTGCGGCAGGGCGTCCCCCACGAACCACGGTGTGCCGTGCTCAGCGATGTAGGATTCCTGCTCGTCGGTGCGGTCGGCACATTCGGCAAGCGCGGCAAACGGTGCTACGCCGTACAGGATAAGACGAAAACCGTCGGCGGTGCGATACAACGAACTGCTCTGCCCCCACGGGTGCGCCTTGTGCGGCCACGCCGCGGCAATTTGCAGCAAGGCGTTTTCATCGGGGATACGGTAGGTGAGCGGTTTATCGTTGCACGGTGCCAGCGGTGTGACGAGCAATAAACAGCCGTCCGCCGTGGGAAGGGCCTCGACCGAAAGCGGCCCTTCGGGGGAAAACCCCGTGCGGCGGCGTGCGATCTGCAACAGTGTGCGTAACATACGACGGGTGGCGGCATCGCGCCTGTCCAGTTGTTCAAAACAGAGCCCCATGGCGGACAATTCATCGTCCGACAGCATAAGGGTAAGACATCCGTTGTCGGTAATTTCGATTTGCATAGGGGTTCCTCCAATCTATGTATATATCCATCATATCTTCTCCCACCGTTACATACAAGAGGGGTATGAATGGAAATTGGAAAGGTCGTGGAATATATGGCAATATTCCCTTTGCGGGGCCTTCGCCTGCCTGCCTTGAAGGCGCCGGCGGCGGAGCGTGCCGTTGAAGAGCCGGATGCGCTGTCGCGCGTGTACTTGCCGCTGTCATACGGCGGGGATACGCGTTTGACATTGCATCAATACAGCTCGGTGCTGTATGGGCAGGCGGTTGCCGCGCCGAAAGACAAAAAAGCACCGCCGATCCTCTCCTCGGTCAGCGGTGTGTACACCGCCAAAAAGGATCTTTCTCACCCAGTGTATGGCGAGATCACCTGTTTGGTGATGGATTGTATGGATGTGCGCCGCCCTGCGCCCGCCGAACGGGTGGACGTCACGGCGCTTTCTGCACAACAGATTCTGGAGGTTGCGCGGGAGCATGCGGTGATGGACGAACTGGACGGCCGTTACCTGTGCGATAAACTGCGGGAATGGGCGGCGACAGGATGTGATCTGCTGGTTGGCGATGCGGTGGAAGATCAGCCGTATGCCTCGGCGGCGTGGGCCGTGCTCGGCGAAAGCGTGGAATCGGTGTATGAAGGGCTTACACTGGCGGCACGCGCCTGCGGTGCGGGCGACTGTCATTTGGCGGTGCAGCCGTTGCCCGCCGACCACCGCCGTGCGTTGCGCCAACGGTTGGGTGACGATAAGAAGTTGTTTATCACACGCGGAAAATATCCCACCGTGCATTACACCGCCGCGCCGAAGGGAAAAACGGTGTGCCGCATCGGCGTGCAAGCGTTGCTGGCACTGTACCGTGCCGCCGCATTTCACGAACCGCACACCACCTGCGTGGTAACGGTGGCGGGCGATGCGGTTGCCGCGCCCCGCAACCTGCGCGTGCCGTTCGGTACGCCGGCATCGGAACTGTTGCAGCGGTGCGGATTGATTCACGATCCTACCGTGTTGGTGTTCGGCGATATGATGACGGGCAAGGCCACCGAAGATGCCGAAATGCCCGTGTTGCCGGGGGTGACGTGCCTGTTGGCACTCAACGCCCCTGCTCGTCCCGCGGCGGACGTCTGTGCGGGATGCGGTCGTTGTGTGCAGGTGTGCCACGCGGGCCTGTTGCCCGAAGCGATCGTACAGCGGTTGGAAAAAGGGCAAAACGAGTACGTGATCGCGTTGCACCCCGAAATGTGCGATAACTGCGGGGCCTGTTCGGCAGTATGCCCTGCAGGCAGAGATCTCGCGATGCAGATCGCCACGGTGGCGAAGGTGATTGCCGAAGGAGGTGGCGAGTCGTGACGACTTTTCGTACCACACCGCATTGGCGGCAGACGGAAGCGGCGTCTTCCCGTTGTTGGGATGCGTTGATCCCGCTGGTGCCGCTGGTGGTGTATTCTTGCGTATACTACGGCTTGCGCCCGTTGTACGTAACGTTGATCGCCGTTGCCGCGGCGATGGGATTTGAAATACTGGGTTACGCGTTGCAGATGAAACGTGCGCCGCTGACCGACGGCACCGCCGCCGTTACGGGCGGTGTGATCGGCTTGGCAATGTCCCCCATCGTGCCGTATTGGGTGCCGGTGGTGGCGTGCGGCGTGGCGATCTTGGCGGCAAAATTGCCGTTCGGCGGGCGCGGACGGAACTTGTTTAACCCCGCGGCGGCCGGCCTTGCGTTTGTCACGGTGTGTTTCCCCGTGCAGATGTTTACCTATCCCGACTCCGAACGGTCGATCGCCGATCTGTCGCAGGTGGTTACGCAAACCTCGCCTGCGGCGTTGATGCAGGCGGGCGCGACCCCGTCGTACAGTCCGATGGACATTGTGCTCAGCAATTTCCCCGGCCCCATCGGCTCGGTGATGATCATTCTGGTGGCGTGTATTCTTTACCTGTTTGTGCGCCGCGCGTCCTCGCCGTGGATCGTGTTGCCGTTTATCGGCACCTGCGCGCTGTATGCCGCGCTGTTCCCGCGGGTGAGCAGCGGTGTCGGCGCAAGCGTGCTGTTGGAGTTGTGTGCAGGGTATCTTATGCTCACGGCGGTGTTTTTGCTGGCAGACCCCGTTACCGCTCCGCGCCATTGGCTGGCACGGTGTGTATACGGTGTGGCGGCGGGTATTCTGGTGATGCTGTTGCGCCGTGTCGGTAAGTTTGAAGAAGGGGCGTGTTTTGCGGTGTTGTTGTGCAATATGTTTGCCGACACGCTGGACCGCAACTGTTGGAAATTGTGTTATCACCTGCCGCGTTGGCTGAAAAAGAAGCGGGGAGGTGCCGTGGATGCGTGAATCCAAAACAAACGGACGTGCACGAGGTTGGTGGCAGATCTTTTTTGACACCTTTTTGGTGCGTAACATCGTGTTGGTCAAATTGCTCGGTCTGTGCCCCATCGTGGTGGCGGCGGTCAACTTAAAGGCAGGCGTTACGCTGACCGTCTGCGTGGCGTTGGCACTGCTTCCCACCGCATTTTTGATGTCGCTGGTGGGCGAAAAACTCAAGCCCGTTATCCGCGTGCCGCTGTATACGCTGATCGCGCTGGGCATTTTGCTCGGTGCGGGCTACGTGCTGGGCACGTATATTGATGCGGAACTGTATGCATCGCTGTATCTCTTCTTGCCGTTGCTGGCGGTCAATTCGCTGATGACCTATCGTGTGGGCGGATTTGCGGTGGTCAGCCGCCCATCCGAGGCGATGGCGGATGCGCTCGGCTCGGTTTTCGGTTTCGGCGCGGTGATCTGCACCGTGGCGGCCGTGCGGGAATTGTTGGCGTTCGGTGCGTTGTGGGAGTTCACGTTACTGCCCGCACCGCCGCTCGAAGCGGCTGCATCCCCGTTTTTTGCGTTTTTGATGTTGGGTTTTTTGGCGGCGCTGATGCAGTTTATCCGTGAAATGCTTCGTCGTTTTATGGCCGGGGAGGTGTCGGTATCGTATGAATGAGATGCTTATGATGCTAACGGCCACGTCCCTGTTTCAAAACGTGGTGCTCACCACCGGTTTCGGCAGTTCGCTGGCTCTGCGTGTGATCTACCGCAAAAGTGACATCTGGAAGTTCGGCGGTATGTTGTCGGTTTTCCTCATTGCCACAATGGCGATCGATTATCCGCTGGACCATTGGCTCGGACTGGGTCTGCAGGCGAAACTGCTGCGCCCGTTGGTGATGGTGCTGGTAGCTATGGCGTTGTATTGCCTTGTCACGGTGATCACGGCGGCCATTTCGGTGCCGTTTTACAAAAAGATCAAGCCCTATTTGGTGCCCGCCGTGTTCAATGATCTTACTCTCGGTCTGGCAATGGTCGCAAACCACAAGGTTACGCTCAGTTTTTGGGGTACCGTCGGGCTTGCCGCGGGCAGTTGCCTCGGGTTTATGTTGGTCGCATGGGTAATACTGGAGGGCCGCTCGCGCATTAACAGCCACGGAGTGCCGTTGGCGTTCCGCGGTGCGCCGGTCATCCTCATCTATCTCGGGCTGGCGGCACTGGCCGCACTGGGCTTCGGCAGCAGCGTGTTGTTGTGAGAATAAAGGAGTTTGCATAAACAATGAGACGAAACAGGTTTCGACGTCGCAGCCGTGTGTTTCGGCGGCGGCGAAGCGGCGCCGTGCTCGGCAAGGTGCTTTTGTGGTTGTTGGTGGTGCCGGTTGCAATCGGGGGGTACTTTCTCGCACAGCATCTGGCCACGCGCAACGGCGGTCAGCCGACGGTTGCGCCTTCGGGCGATACCGCGGTGACGACCGCTCCCACCACGGTGGCAACGGCACCCGACTCTCCTGCCTCGCCGCAGGAGAACGCGCCGAACATCGCGCATCTAAGGGCGTTTTATCTACCTTTTACCACCGCCGCGAGCCGCACTTCCACCTTTGAGGCGGCGGCCGCCGCGGGGTATAATGCGGTGATCATGGACCTTAAGGATGCTGACGGGCGGTTGTGGTATGCATCCGCCACGCCGTTGGCGCAAACCGCCCGCACGGTGCAACAACAGGCAATCTCGATGGAAGGTCTTGTTGCCATGCGCGAGGAGTTGCAGAACAAGTGGGGCATTACGCTGATCCCGCGATTGTATGCGTTTCGTGACCACGCCGCACCGCGCTATTTGGAAAATGCGCGGGTGACGGTTCAAGGTTCCGGCGATTCCGTGTGGTACGATAACGACCCGAGTGCCGGCGGTCGCCGTTGGTTGAACCCGTATGCCGAAGAGGCGAGGGGGTATATTTTGGAACTTGCAAAAGAACTGCACGGCAGCGGGTTTGCGCTGCTGATGTTGGACGGCGTTCAGTTCCCCGAGCAGGAGGCGCAAGCCTATTACGGCGATGCGGAACAGACGGCACTGCCAAGGGGGGAGGTTTTGGCTTCCTTTGTGCAGGAGATGAATGCGGCGGTCGGCAAGGACGGCTGGATGCTCACGGTCAGCGGTATGGCGGCGGTGGGCGAAAAGACGGGCGTGTACGGTGCAAACCCCGCCACCTTCGGCGCGGCCGTTATCGCACCGTGGGCGTTGCCCGCCTCGTTCGGCGGCAGACTCACGGTGGGCGGCGAAACGGTGGTGTCGCCGAACGCTCATCCCCACGAGGCGGCGACCTTGTTGTTCGGACAGTTGAAGGCGCGGTTGCAGTTGATGGAAAGCGCACCGTCGGTAATGCCGTGGTTGCAAGCGCAGGGGTATACCGCCGAGGACGTTGCCGCCGAGGTCGCGGCTCTGCACGAGCAGATGGGCGCAGGGGTGCCGTATGTTCTCTATCATCCCGACGGAAACTATACGTTTTAAAGCAAAAAACACGCGAGGCTTTGGCCTCGCGTGTTTTTTGTTGTGGATATTACGCCTTGGTCATAAACAGAACGCCGAGCGTTTCCGGACCGCAGTGACAGGAGATGGTGCAACCTGCGCGGGTCACGTAAATGTTTTCGAACGGCCCGCAATCGGCGACGATCGCTTTCATCTTTTCCAGTTCCGCTTCGGATGTGCCGGAATGGGTGATGAACACCTTTTCGTAATCAATGTCGTCACGGTTGAGCATATCGCGCACGTACTGCTCACGCACTTTGGAAAGCGCACCGCGGTATTTTTTGCCGACCGCCATGGTGCCGTCTGCCGTGTTGACTTCAATGCACGGTTTCAGTTGCAACACGTTGGCACCCATCATGGCCAGCGCGGAGCAACGCCCGCCCTTGTGCAGGAACTCCAGCGTGTCCAGCACGAAACTGGCGTGACAATGCGGCACCAGTGCGCGCAATTCTTCAGCGATCTGCTCGGCCGGCATACCCGCTTCAATACGCTTGGCGGCCTCCAGAACCAACAGGCCGGAACCGGTGGAAAGGTTGCAGGAATCCACCACCCACACGTTGCCCACTTCCTCGGCGGCAAGACCTGCGTTTTGGTTGGAGGAGGAAAGCCCGTGCCCCAGCGAGATGTGCACCACGTCGAAGCCCTGCTCCACGTAGGCGCGGAAGGTGTCCTCATAGGTGGCGATGTTAATGGCCGCCGTGCGCGGCAAGATCTTCTTTTCGCGATAGGTCGCGTAAATGCCGTCGGGATCAATGGTTACGCCGTCCAGATACTGTTCTTCGCCCAACGTTACGTTGAACGGAACGGTGTGCACGTTATATTTTTCCGTTAATACCGCACCCAGATCACAGGTGCTGTCTGCGGACAGAAGGACCGGTCTGCTCATAGTCGATTCACCTCATCTAAAATTCAATACAGTCACTATACCATAAAACTTTGCAAAAAACAAGTAATGCCCCTTGTTTTTTTGCAAAATTGTGATATGATAAAAATGGTATATTATTGTTACTATGAGAGGATAACGAGAAATGGAAAAACGAACGGTTCCGTTTTGGGAGATTCTGCGTGCGGTGTCGCTGGTGTTGTTCTTTGCCGGCTGTGCCGCAATCGGGTATTGGCTTTTCGGGCACGATAACCCCGCATTGGAAGTACGAAGTGAGGTACAGCAACTGGTGTATCCGCTCGGGTTGGGCTTGTTGCTGTCGAGCCTGCTCACCGCCACGCTGTCGGCGGCGCTGTGGAAGAACGAAGAAGAACGCCCCGTGTGGTATTATCCCGTCGCGGCCGCGTTGCTCACCCTTTGCGGGTTGGGGCTTGCTTACGTTTTCCTCGGCATCTGGCCGATGGGGGATGAAACCTGCCTGATCGTGGATATGCACCATCAGTATGCCCCGCTGCTTGCCAAACTTCGCACCATGTTTTTGGGAGAAGGCGGTTTCTTTTATTCCTTTGATCTTGGCATGGGTGCTTCGGTCCTTCCGGCGTTTGCCTACTATCTTGCAAGTCCGCTTAACCTGCTGTTGGTGCTGTTCCCCGAACACCTGTTGGCGGAAGGCATCTTCCTTATCACGATTCTCAAGAACATGCTGATCGCGGCGGCCTGTGCGCTGTGCTTGCAGTATCTTTACGGCGAGCGTTCTCCCAAAGTGGCGGCGATGTCGTTGCTCTATTCCATGATGATGTACGTCCTTGCTTATTCGTGGAACATTATGTGGCTGGACGGTTTGATCGCGTTACCGCTTGCGGTGATGGGATTTGAGCACCTGATGCGCCGCGGCAAGTATCTTCCCTACGTTCTCTCGCTGGCGTATGCGTTGTATGCGAACTATTATATCGCCTTTATGCTCTGCATCTTTTTGGTGTTGTATTTCTTCGCGTTTCTGTTGCGCGAAAAACGGGACGGCGAGGACAACCGCCGTGCATTGTGGCGCTTCACGCTGGGTTCGTTGCTCGGCGGCGGGCTTTCGATGTTCTTGGTGTTGCCCACCTTCCTTGCGTTGGGGCAGACTTCGGCCGCCGGTGCGGGGCTTCCCGAGATGGACGTGTATTTCGACCTGTTCGATCTGCTCGGCCGTCATCTTTATCAAGT
The DNA here is from genome assembly GCA_015065865.1 of Oscillospiraceae bacterium. Taxonomy (GTDB): domain Bacteria; phylum Bacillota; class Clostridia; order Oscillospirales; family Acutalibacteraceae; genus SIG588. The sequence continues at coordinate 47,019 of SVPM01000004.1, forward strand.
GACCCCCACCATTCGCTCTCGCTTTTTACCGAACGTGTATTGCGGTATTGCGCCGTTGGTGCTGGTGCCGCTGTTTGCGTTCAACCGCGGCATTTCCCGCCGCCGCCGTGCGGTGTATCTCGGCTTGCTTGTCGCCATGGCGTTCAGCCTGCCGCTCAATCAGGTGAACCTGTTGTGGCACGGGTTGCATTCCCCCAACGACCTGCCCTATCGTTTTTCTTTCGTCTATTGTTTCGTGTTGGTGCTTCTCAGTTATGAAACGCTGATGCATCTGCGTACCGTGCGTCCGCGTCAGTTGGCGGCGGTGCTGGGCGGCATCCTCACCTATATTGTGTTGGAAGAAAAATTCGGCAATTCCGAAGAGTACGGATTCAAAACCTTGTACGTCAGTTTGGCGTTGGCGGCGGTGTACGCCCTGCTGTGTTATCTGATGGCACAAAAGAAGGTGCGCCGTGCGGTCGGCAGTATGCTGTTGCTCACGCTGATCACGATGGAGATGACCTTAAACGCCTCCAACGTGCTGACCAAACTGAACAATCAGGAATATTACAGCAATCACAGCGGATATGTGGACAATCTCACCACCGAAAACGTAAAGAGTGCGGTCGCTTCCATGGAAAAGCAGGCGGCAACGAGCGGCAACGCCTTTTCCCGCGTGGAGTTTTTGCCGCGCCGCACCTGTATGGATACCGCGCTGTTCCAATATAACGGCATCACCTCTTTTGCATCCAGCAACTCGTATCGCACCACCCGCTTTATGGGCGCGATGGGGTATGCGGTCAACGGCGTGAACAGTTATCTGTACAAAAGTTTTGTGCCCATGACCGACTCGTTGCTCGGCATTCGGTACGTTGCCTTGGAAACCGAGCTTTCCTCCCACCGACAGTTATCGCTTGTGGATACCGTGGTTACGGTGGGCGAAGATGCGGAGATATCGGAATACTATATATACGAAAACAAAACCGCCCTGCCGATCGCGTGGCGCGCAGACAGCGCGGTGAAAGAATGGGCTTCCTCCTACTACAATCCCGTAACGAGCATCAACGGCCTGTACAGTTCCATGACGGGCGATCAAACCCCCGTTTTGGTGCCGATGCAGGTGGAACCGTATGCCGACAGCAAGGGTGCCGTCACCGTCAACGGGGTGTACGGCTTCCGCATGGATGGCGGCGTTTCCTCGCGCGGCGATCTGCGTGCAACGGCGGACGCCGACGGCCAGTATTTCTTATACGTGGATTGCCGCAGTGCAGAGTCCATTTCGGTCACGCAGGGTGAAAACGTGTGGAACGTTACCGCCCACGAACCCTTCTTTATTGATGCGGGGTATCTTACGGCTGACAGTTACGCTACCGTGACCATCAATTCCGACACCACCTGTACCGGTAACGTGTATATGCTGCGTATGGATGAAGCGGTGTTCAACCGTGCGATGGCGACCCTCGCCGCCGACGGTATGACCGTCACGGAATGCCGCGACGACCGCCTCTGCGGCAAGGTGAACGCCTCTGCGGCGGGTGCAATGGTCACCTCCATCCCCTACGATGCCGGCTGGCGGGTGAAGGTAGACGGGAAAGCGGTCAAGACTTACGCACTGGACCGCGCGGTGCCCGATGACGTGGAGGAAGAAGACAACGTCGGCGGTGCACTGCTTGGCTTTGATATCGCGGCGGGCGAACACACGGTGGAATTGGTGTTTGTGCCGAAAGGCTTTGTGGCGGGTACGGTCATCAGCCTGCTGAGTCTGGCGCTGTTGGTGGCGGTGTCGCTGTTCACCGGCCGCCGTGCCGCACAGGTGCAGGGCACGCGCTTTCAGTGGCTTTTGGATACGCGCGACGTCAGCGTGCCGTGCGCGGTGCGCGGCGAACACGCGGCCGTGGGGGATGCGCCGCCCTGTGTGCAAGACGAGCCGTTGGCCGAGGAACCCCTTGCCGCAGACGAAGCGGTTTCCGACGGTAACGAGCCGTCGGAAGGGGAAATTTAAAAAATTTTTGCAAAACCACTTGACGGCGAATGGAGTTGCGTGTATAATGATACTGTCCAATCATATTTTTAAAAAGGAGAAGATTGAAATGAAAAAGATTTCTGTCATCGCAATTGTTTGTGCACTGCTGTTGATGCTGTGCGTGCCTTTCGGCGCTTTTGCTGCGGATCAGATCGCGTTCAACGCTGCTGACAAAACCGCGGACGCAGAAGGCAAGGCCACCTTGGTCATCAACTACACCACTGAAGAACGCCTGCAGAACGGTGTCTTCAGAGTCGAATGGAACAAAGACGAACTTTCCGTGGCCGGCCAAGGCACTTCGGATCTGAAGAACGCGGAAGTGAACATCGCTTTCCGTAATGACGGTTATGTTCTCGTTGGTTTCATGAACCCCGCTAACGAGCAGGACGTTCAGGATGCCATCGAATTCGGCGGCAGCGAAGCGGACGTGTTCCCGAAGAGCGGCAACATCCTTACCATCCCCATGAAGGTCAAGAATCTGGTTGCCGGTGAATACAAGGTGACCGTGACCGTGCAGGAATTGGTCGTTATGAGCGGCAACAACGCGGCTCCGGCTCCGTTCGAGGCGAAGATCATCGTTGAAGGCGCTCCGGCCGGTGACGGCGGCGAAGGCGGCAACGGCGGCAACGGCGGCGATAGCAACGTCCCCGGCGGCGATAGCAATGTTCCCGGCGGCGATAGCAATGTTCCCGGCGGCGAAGGCGACAGCAACGTCCCCGGTGGCGACAGCAACACTCCCGCTGGTGACAGCAACGCTCCTGCCGGCGACAGCAACGCTCCCGCTGGTGACAGCAACGCTCCTGCCGGCGACAACGCTCAGGCCGGTACCACCACGGCTCCCACCACCACCAAGAAGGCGGGCCCCTTGGGCGAGGCTACTCCGTGGGCGCTGTTGGCGACTGTTTCGGTTGCCGGCGCTGCTCTGGTTGTTCTGTCCACCAAGAAGAGCAAGTAATTATTACATGATTGGATTAAACGGGTGACCGTTTAAGGGAGGCGCTGACCAATGGTCAGCGCCTTTTCTTAATGTAAAAAGAAGGAAAGACCGAGAGAACGGAGGGAGGAGGTGTGTGAGGGGGAACCGTCAGGGTTCCCCCTCGCGTCGAGCGTGCAAAGCACGCGGATAAACCCGCCCGCAGGCGGCAACCCGCACAAGGTGCGAAGCGCCTGTGCGGAGTTGAGGCGCTGACCAATGGTCAGCGCCTTTTCTTAATGCAAAGAGAGGGAAAAGTTGAGAGAGCGGAGGGAGGGGGCGCCTATCCGCACACAGTTTGAAAACTTTGCGTAAAACTCTTGCGTTTCGTGGATTTGTGTGCTACAATAAATGGGTAAATATAGCGGCTTGCGCCGCAATAAAGAATATGGAGGAAACAACTATGGCAAATCGTTTTGTACTCAACGAAACCAGCTATCACGGCAAGGGCGCCGTTGCCGCTGTGGCGACGGAGATCACCGCACGCGGCTTTAAAAAGGTGCTCGTCTGCTCCGACCCCGACTTGATCCGCTTTGGCGTGACCAAAAAGGTAACGGACGTGTTGGACGGCGCGAACATCGCGTACGACATTTTCAGCGACATTAAACCCAACCCCACCATCGAAAACGTGCAGGCGGGCGTGGCGGCGTTCAAGGCGAGCGGCGCGGATTGCATCGTGGCGATCGGCGGCGGCTCCTCCATTGATACGGCGAAGGCTGTCGGTATTATCATCACCAACCCCGCGTTCGCCGACGTGCGTTCGCTCGAGGGTGTGGCTCCCACCACCAATCCCTGCGTGCCGATCATTGCTGTGGCGACCACGGCGGGCACGGCGGCGGAAGTGACCATCAACTACGTTATTACCGACGTGCAGAACAACCGTAAGATGGTCTGCGTGGACGTGCACGACATCCCCGTTGTGGCGATCGTTGACCCCGAGATGATGGCAACCATGCCGAAGGGCCTCACCGCCGCGACCGGTATGGATGCGTTGACCCACGCGATCGAAGGCTACATCACCAAGGGCGCTTGGGAAATGAGCGATATGTTCCATCTGAAGGCGATCGAACTGATTGCGAAGAGCCTGCGCGGCGCGGTGGAGAACACCGATGAAGGCCGTGAGGGCATGGCGCTCGGTCAGTACATCGCGGGTATGGGCTTCTCCAACGTCGGTCTGGGCATCGTACACTCGATGGCTCACCCGCTGGGTGCGCTGTACGACACCCCGCACGGCGTGGCGAATGCGATCATCCTGCCGACCGTTATGGAATACAACGCTCCCGAAACCGGCGAGAAGTATCGTGAGATCGCAAAAGCGATGGGTGTTTGCGGCGTGGATGCCATGTCGCTGGACGATGCCCGTAAAGCGGCTATCGATGCGGTCCGTCAGTTGTCGGTGGATGTGGGTATCCCCGCAGATCTTAAGGATATCGTGAAGGCCGAGGACGTGGACTTCCTGTCCCAGTCGGCGTTTGACGATGCTTGCCGTCCCGGCAACCCGCGCGACACGTCGGTTGCGGAGATCAAAGAACTGTATCTCTCGCTCATGTAACGTAAAAACCAAAACAGCCCGAACGCTCACAATGCGTTCGGGCTGTTTTTTTGAGCGACCCCCGACTGTGCCGGTGGTTCAAAAAAGCTTTAGCGGTGAGTGGGAAAAATACGTCTTGAAAAGATGGACAATGAAACGATCAAAGAAGCCTTGCCTCCCCTTGCCACGGGAGGTGATTTTTGGCCGTGAGAGCGACCAAAAATCGGAGGGGTAGTAGGAGAAACTCGTTTCTGCGATGTTTCACTACCCCTCAGTTTCGCTATGCTCGCCGGCTACCCTGACAAGGGGAGTTTTGGCAAAGGAGCGTTCGTTTACGGGTACCAAGTAACAATCCCCTCGCAGGTGTTAGGCCGCAAAAGCGCCTGCAGGCGCTGCCGGTAACAGAGCCTTACAGGCGTTTTTGAAAATCCACCGGCTATGCCGGTGGATTTTTACTGTTTAGTTACTTCTTGCCCAACCGTGCAAAAAAGCGGAAGGTCAACGGCCACACACAGCCGGCAAACACGGCAATCAAAAAGTAGCGAACGCCATCGGCGGCGGGTGCACCGCCGAACAGTGCGGACAGCGGCGCTTTCAACCCTGCTTTGATAGCGAGCAAGGGGAGAAGCCCCAACACCAGTTTCAGCGCTTGTGCCCACCAAACGGCACGGATGTCAAACCGAATAACACGGGTATCCAGCTCAAAAGCCAACCACAAACCGACAAAACAACCGAGTATTTTGTAGGCGTTTTTCACACCGCTTGCGTAATTTTCCGCATCGATATCCGCGGGAAACGGAAACCACGTGACATAGGCCAAAAAGCCGACGGCCAACAGCGCACAGACCGAAAACAGCACCCGCATACGCCGCGGTGATTGCATCGTCCACCCCACCAACGGATATAATCCCAGTACCAAGACGGTGGCAACCGCCAAAGACACGCCCACGTCGAGCGGCGTGTGCACGCCGAGATACATACGGGAAAGACCGACCAGTGCACACACGGCAAGGCAGAGTATACGCACCCACCAACGCCGCGCAAACCGCGCGATACCGCCGTACACGCCCACGGCTGTTTGGGTGTGGCCGCTCGGGAAAGAGTAACCGCCGGCCGCTTCTTTGGCGTTGCCCACCACCGTGAGTGAGGGGTCACGCACCCACGGACGGGGAATGCGGAAGAAAAGTTTTAAAAATTGATTGGCCACCGTGCCTAAAAACCCGACAAACAGCAAAAAATAGCCTTGTCGCTTATTGATACACCAAAAGAACAGCAGTCCTGCTACGATAAACAGCGTTTCGTCACCCAGCTGTGTGATCGCGGCAAAAAACGCATCGCCAAACGGGGTGCGCCGCTCGGCCAACCAATGCAGAAAATTCATTCTCGTTCTCCCTTTGTTATAGTGTTTGCCCTATATATATCACATCTCCCCCGAAAAGTCAAACCGTGAAAGGCGGAAAAGGGTGTCAAAAAAAGAGGGAAAGACAAGAGGGTTGTCGAAATTTTGCTTGCTAAATTACAATGAATGTGGTATAATACCATAAATGTATGTATTAATATGTATCGTACCGTTGCCTTGTTTACGAAGGATGTGAAAAAGATGCCTGCTTCGCCGTCTTTGCACCGCTCCAGCAACCCCTTGCAAAGAACCATTTTTATTGGCGTTTTGGATATTTTGTCGATTGCAGTAAGCTGGTTTGCGGCCTTGTGGCTGCGCTTTGATTTTCAGTTCAGCGAGATCGAAACGGAGTATTTGAATGCCTATGCCACCGCGTTGTTGCCGTGGTGCGCCGTGGTGATCTTGGTGTTTGTCGTCTGTCGGTTGTACAGCAGTATTTGGGGCTATGCGGGCGCGGATGAACTGTTGCGCGTTATCGGCGCCTATTGTCTGCTGTTCGTAGCAGGCTACTTGCTGGTTAAGGTGTTGGGTGTTGAACTGCCCCGATCATGCTACATAATCGGGATGGCGTTCAATTTCCTTGCCACGCTTGCCATTCGGTTTGCCTATCGCTTGTTGCGTAATTTGCGTGCACAGTGGCGACATTTCAACAAAACGTCACGGGAAAAGAACATTATGCTCATCGGTGCGGGTGAAGCCGGCCGTATGTTGGCAACGGAATTTTTCACCAGCAGTCACCTGCGAGATACGGTGGTCTGCGTGATCGACGACGACCCTGTCAAACAAGGAAAGCGTTTGTGCGGTGTGCCGATCGTGGGCGGGCGCGAAGATATTCCGCGTGCCGTGCGGGAATTCGACGTGGATAAGATCATATTTGCCATCCCCGCGGCTACCGGCAGTGTGCGAAAAGCGATATTGGATATTTGCAGTACCACGGGTTGCCCCGTGCAGATGGTGCCGGGCATTTATCAGTTGGCGGGCGGCGACATCAGTGTCAGTAACCTGCGCGAAGTGGGTGTGGAAGAACTGCTCGGCCGCGATCCCATTTGCGGCGATGCCGAGGAAATTGCGGGGTATATTAAGGGAAAGACCGTGATGGTCACGGGCGCCGGTGGTTCTATCGGCAGTGAACTTTGCCGCCAGATCGCCCGCGCGAACCCCAGACAGTTAGTTTTATTCGATATTTACGAAAACAGCACCTACGACATTCAACTGGAACTGGAAAAAGCCTATCCCGACTTGCCGGTGGCGGCGTTGATCGGTTCGGTGCGTAATACCGCCCGTGTGAATGCCGTGATGAAGAAATACACCCCCGACATCGTATTCCACGCGGCGGCGCACAAACACGTGCCGCTTATGGAAAGCAGCCCGAACGAGGCGATCAAGAACAACGTGTTCGGCACCTATAAATTGGCAAAAGCCGCATCGGATCACGGGGTAAAGCGATTTGTGCTTATCTCTACCGATAAAGCGGTGAATCCCACGAACATTATGGGGGCCTCCAAACGGCTGTGTGAAATGGTGGTGCAGATGATGAACCGTGCCAGCGAAACCGAGTTCGCGGCTGTGCGGTTCGGCAACGTTTTGGGCAGCAACGGCAGTGTTATTCCGCTGTTTAAGCGGCAGATCGCACAGGGAGGGCCCGTTACGGTGACGCATCCCGACATCGTGCGATATTTTATGACCATTCCCGAAGCGGTGAGTCTGGTCTTGCAAGCGGGGCATTATGCCCGCGGCGGCGAAATATTTGTGCTGGATATGGGTGAACCCGTGAAGATCGACGATATGGCGCGAAATTTGATACGCCTGTCGGGATACGAGCCGGACGTTGACATTTCCATAGAATATACCGGTCTGCGCCCCGGCGAAAAACTGTTTGAAGAATTGCTGATGGCGGAAGAAGGGCTGAAAAGCACCGCCAATCACCGCATTCACATCGGAAAACCCATTGAAATGGACGATGCGCTGTTCAAACAGCAACTCGAAAAGTTGGAAGAAGCGTGCCGGTGCGAAGAGGCCGATATTAAGCAATTGGTGGCACAAATGGTGCCCACCTACACCCCCTCGGAAGGAACTTTCTGATGAAAGTTCTTCCCACAGAAAGGATATGTGTTGTATGATGACTGTTTCGTTTTCCCCGCCCGATGTGAGCGAAGCCGAGATCCAAGAGGTAGCGGACGCACTGCGCTCGGGCTGGATCACCACCGGCCCTAAGACCAAAGAGTTGGAACGGCAGGTGGCGGCATACTGCGGCACGGCGCGTGCGGTGTGTCTGAATTCGCAGACAGCGTGTGCGGAACTGGTGCTCCGTATGCTTGGCATCGGTGCGGGCGATCAGGTGATCGTGCCGGCCTACACCTACACGGCCTCTGCCTCGGTGGTGTGCCACGTGGGCGCCGAACCGGTGATGATCGATACGCAAGAGCACTCGTTGGAGATGGATTACGACGCTTTGGAAGCGGCCGTGACCGAAAAGACCAAAGCGATCATTGCGGTGGACCTCGGCGGTGTACCGTGCGATTATGACCGAATATATGCGATCGTGGAAAAGAAAAAGGCGCTGTTCCGCCCCGCTTCCCGCATGCAGGAGGCGTTGGGGCGCGTGGCCGTGATGGCGGACACCGCACACGCTTTCGGCGCATCCCGCAAAGGTGTGCCTGCGGGCCGACTTGCGGATTTTTCCTCCTTCTCTTTCCACGCGGTGAAGAATCTCACCACCGCCGAAGGCGGCGCGCTGACGTGGCTGCCCATTGACGGGGTGGACGATGAGGAGATCTATCATCAGATGCAGTTGTTCTCCTTGCACGGACAGTCGAAGGATGCACTGGCAAAGACCAAACTCGGCGCATGGGAATACGACGTGGTCGGCACGTGGTACAAGTGTAATATGACCGATATCGCCGCCGGTATGGGCTTGGCGCAGTTGAAGCGATATCCCGAAATGCTCCGTCGCCGCCGCGAGATCGTGGAACGCTATGATGCCGCGTTCAAGCCGCTGGGTGTGGAAGTGTTGCCGCACTATACCGAAACACACCAATCGTCGGGACATTTGTACATCACGCGTGTGCCGAACGTCACCGCGGAACAGCGCAACGACATTATCGTGAAGATGGCGGAACGCGGCGTGGCGTGCAACGTGCACTATAAACCGTTGCCGATGTTCACGGCATACAAAAATATGGGCTTTGATATTGCGAATTACCCGCGGGCATACGCCCATTTCGCGAATGAGATCACCCTGCCGCTGCACACGTGTCTTACCGACGAGCAGGTGGACTACGTTATCGAAACCTTTACCGATATTTTGAAAGACTATCAATAGGGCAAAAGAACCGTGTATTGCGTTTGCAATACACGGTTCTTTTTCTAAACAGGTTATTCCACCACCAGCCACTTGTGCGGCTGTTCCATTGCCCGCAGGCAGGTTTCGCGGATCGCCATGATCCCGATGGTGTCTTGATGGGAGACCGGCACTTCGCCGGTGCGGAACATATGCAGCATCGCTTTAATAAGCCCCTTAAAGAAGGCGTCGTCGATAACGACCGTTTCGTTGCGATCGGCGGCACCGTGGTTGATCTGCAGAACGAACTCGGCAGGGCCTGCCAACTGGGTAACGGTGGCGCAGCGTCCGTCGGCAAACATCAGCACCCACGCGGGGGCGGTCGCCGTGCCGTAGAACATCAAACGCGTAACATCCGAACCCATCAGAGTGACGATCGGTTCCAACTGGTGGATGAGATAGGTGTCGGGATGTCCGCCGCCCGTGCTCACGATGGAATCAATATCTTCCCGCACCACGGGAATGAGTTTTTCCGAAAAACGCAGGGCAGAGGAGGAGAAGCAGGGGCTGTTGTACGCTTCGCCCACCGCGAAAATACGCGCGGCTTCCGCGCCGGTGTCTGCAAAAGTCTTGTCGATATACACGGGTTTACCGCTGGCCAGCGCCGCATACGACAGATCGTAATGCCGTTCGCTGTTATCGGGGGAAAGCACGATAATGGCATCGCATTTTTCCACCAATTCCTCAATGGTCGGCAGCAATTCAATGCCGTATTTCTCCGCCCATTCGCGGTTGCTGATACGTCCCTCGATGGTGGGTTCCACCTCGGCATACGCATATTTCACCACAAATTCACCGCCGCTGTATTCGTCGATCCACGCGGGGTAGTTGTCGGCGTGCCACTCGTTCAAATAGTGGTCGATAAAACCGATGATCTTTTTCTCCATAATTCGCACTCCTTCCTTTTCCATCATTATATCACGCACCACCCGCGGGAAAAATATCCGCATTTAAGGATTTGTTTATCTTGTTTTCATCTTGTCATACCGCAAAATGTGCGGTATAATGGCGGTGAGAGGAGGGGTGTGCCGTGATACAAAACGTGATCTTCGATTACGGAATGGTACTGGTGCGGTTTGACCCTGCGTATATGGTGGGGGCATACGTGAGTGACCCCGCCGATGCCGCGTTGCTCGCCGCGGTGGTGTTTGACCGCGTGTATTGGGACCGCTTGGATGCGGGTACCGTTGAAGATGAGGAGGTGCTTGCGGCGTGCCGTACCCGACTGCCCGAACGGTTGTGGGAGGCGGCGGATACGATCTATTATAACTGGGTGCGGAATTTGCCCGAAATCGCGGGTATGGGTGCGTTGATACGGGATCTGAAAGCACGCGGCGTGCGTTGCTTTCTGCTTTCCAACATTTCGCGCTATTTCGCCGCCCACAGTGCCGAAGCACCCTTGATCGCCGAACTGGAGGATTGCGTGTTTTCTGCCGTGTGCGGTCTGCAAAAGCCCGATCCTGCCATTTTTGCCCACGCATGTGAGCAGTTCGGTGTTGCACCGTTTGAAACGGTGTTTGTGGATGATCGTGCCGAAAACGTGGCCTCTGCCGAAGCCTGCGGTCTGCAAGGATACGTTTTTGACGGTGATGCCGCGGCGTTGCGTGAATTTTTGTGTAATAGGTGATTGACAAACAGCGGCGCGTGTGCTAAAATACTGAAAAGAGAAATTTATTATAAAGGGTGAAAAAAATGAAACATATCAAAACGATCGAAACCCGTAATCTGTGCGAAAGCGCGAAAAAGGGCGGTTGCGGTGAGTGCCAGACTTCTTGCCAGTCCGCTTGCAAGACCAGCTGCGGTATCGCGAACCAGAAGTGCGAGAACAAGAAGGAAAGCAAATAAGTTTTCAAAAATGCCGCCGACCTCGGCGGCATTTTTTTTGAAGGAGAAAAGACAATGGTTCATCAATATACATTGGGTGGCTACAACATCGTGCTGGATGTGTGTTCCGGCGCAGTTCACGCGGTGGATGAGATCGCATACGACATTATCGCCTTGTTTGAAACACAAAGCCGTGAGCAGATCGTGGCGGCAATGGCCGACAAATACGCCGACGTTACGGCGGCCGATATCGAAGAATGCTACGAGCAGGTCGTGCAACTGAAAGAACAGGGGAAACTGTTTACGGAAGATACGTTTGAACCGATGGCGGGTGCCTTGAAGCAAAAGACGGCCGGTGTCGTAAAGGCGCTGTGTCTGCACATTGCTCACACCTGCAACCTCAACTGTGCCTACTGTTTCGCCAGCCAAGGAAAGTATCACGGCGACCGCGCGGTGATGAGTTTTGAGGTGGGCAAACAAGCGTTAGATTTTCTGGTGGAAAATTCGGGTACGCGCCATAATCTGGAGGTGGATTTCTTCGGCGGCGAACCGCTGATGAATTTCCAAGTAGTGAAAGATCTGGTGGCGTATGCTCGCAGTATCGAGAAAGAAAAGGGAAAAAACTTTCGCTTTACGCTTACCACCAACGGCGTGTTGGTGGATGACGACGTGATCGACTTTGCCAACCGTGAATGCAGTAACGTGGTGCTCAGCTTGGACGGGCGCAAGGAAGTGCACGACCGTTACCGCGTGGATTATGCGGGTAACGGCAGTTGGGAGAAGATCGTGCCGAAATTCCAGCGTTTTGTGGAGGCGCGCGGCGGAAAAGACTACTATATGCGCGGCACCTTCACCCATGAAAACCCCGACTTCTTAAAGGATATTCAACAAATGCTCGATCTGGGGTTCAATGAACTCAGCATGGAGCCTGTCGTGTGTGCCGAGGGCGATGCGGCCGCGTTGACCGAAGAGGATCTGCCTGTCGTATTGGAACAATATGAAAAGTTGGCGGCGTTGATGCTTCAGCGTGAACGCGAGGGGAACCCCTTTACGTTCTATCACTATATGATCGACCTTACGGGCGGACCGTGCATTTACAAACGCATTTCGGGTTGCGGAAGCGGCACCGAATATATGGCGGTCACGCCGTGGGGCGACTTGTATCCCTGTCACCAGTTTGTGGGCGAGGAGAAGTTTAAGCTGGGTGACGTATGGAACGGTGTGACCAATGCGGCGGTGCAGGAGGAATTTGCAGCGTGCAACGTGTATGCTCACGAGGAATGCCGCGATTGCTGGGCGCGCTTATATTGCTCGGGCGGTTGTGCCGCAAACGCGTATCACGCTACGGGCCGTGTGACGGGCGTGTATGAATACGGCTGTAAGTTGTTCCGCAAACGTATGGAATGCGCCATTATGTTGGCGGTTGCGCGGGCGCTTGGCGAATGAGTATGAAAACACCGATCTGTGATTTTGTGCGCCGCTATGCAGAAAGCAACACGTTGCGGTTACATATGCCGGGACATAAGGGGCGCTCTTGTTTGGGATTTGAAGCGTTGGATATTACCGAAATACAGGGTGCGGACAGTTTGTATGAGGCGAGCGGGATCATTGCGGAAAGCGAAGCGAACGCAAGCCGCCTGTTCGGCTGTGCTACGCACTATTCCACCGAAGGCGCTTCGCAATGTATTCGTGCCATGCTTCAACTGGCTATGTTGTGCAACGGCAATAAAGCACGCCGTGTGTTGGCAGGGCGTAACGCGCACAAAGCCTTTCTCAGTGCGGCGGCCTTGTTGGACGTGGACGTTGCGTGGCTGTATCCTGCGGCGGAGGAAAGCTATCTTTCGTGTGCGGTGACACCGACTGCGTTGGAGGAACGCCTTTCACGGGAACGAGTTGCCGCGGTGTATCTTACCTCTCCCGATTATTTGGGGAATACGGTGGATATTCGCGGCGTGGCCGCAGTTTGTCACCGTTACGGGGCGTTACTGTTGGTAGACAACGCTCACGGTGCGTATCTCAAATTCCTGCCGACATCGCAACACCCGATCGACCTCGGTGCCGATATGTGTTGCGATTCCGCACACAAGACGTTGCCCGTGCTGACGGGAGGCGCTTATCTGCATCTGGCGGATACGGTGGCACTCACGGCGGCGCAGGTCAAAGCGGCGCTGGCACTGTTTGGGTCCACCAGCCCTTCCTATTTGATCTTGCAATCGTTGGATGCCGCGAATGCCCGCCTTGAGGACTATGCGGCACGACTGGCGGCGTTTTTGCCGCGTGTGGAAGCGATGAAGCGACGGTTGGCAACCGGCGGATACAGCCTTTGCGGCAACGAGCCGCTGAAGATCACGCTGGGCACCAAGTTGTACGGATATCGGGGCGACGAGGTGGCCGATGCGTTGCGAAAAGCGGGGGTGGAGTGCGAATTTTCCGACCCCGACTACACGGTGCTTATGTTGACACCGTTGTTGGAGGAAGATGCGTTGCTTCGCGCGGAGGACGTGTTGCTGTCGCTGCCGCAAAAATCGCCGATCACCGCGCATCCCCCGCTGTTTTTGGCGGGCGAGGCGGTGTTTACGGTGCGGGAGGCGATGTTAGCCGATGCCGAATTCGTGTCGGTTGAGCAAGCGTGCGGTCGGGTGCTTGCCGCGCCCACGGTGGGCTGTCCGCCTGCCGTGCCGATCGCGATCTGCGGCGAACGATTGGATGAACACGCATTGGCGTGTTTCCGTTACTATAGTATAACAACCTGTGCGGTGGTCGCAGACAGGAAGTTGTGAAAGGAGTTTTGGTATGAAGATCCGTACACTGTTGCACAGCGAAAGCCCTTCGCTGTCGTTTGAGGTGTTTCCCCCAAAAACCGAAACGAGTTTCGAGAGTGTGAAGATCGCAACGGAGGAGATCGCCAAACTGCGCCCTGCGTTTATGAGCGTAACCTACGGCGCCGGCGGCGGTACCAGCCGTTACACGTTGGAGATCGCCAAAAACATCAAAGAGATGTACGGCGTGCCCACCTTAGCACACCTTACCTGTGTGTCCTCTACCCGCGAAACGGTGCGCGAAAAGATCGCACAGATTCGGGCGGCGGGCATTCAAAACGTGATGGCTCTGCGCGGGGATATCCCCAAAGAATTGGAGGGGGCCGACCGCCGCGGGTGGGATTACCGCTATGCGGTGGATCTGATCGCTGAACTGAAAGAGGCATGCCCCGATTTTTGCATCGGTGCCGCGTGTTATCCCGAAATTCATCCCGAAAGTGAAAACCAACGGGAGGATATTCGGCATTTGAAGGAAAAGGTGGAGGCGGGGTGTGACTTCCTCACCACGCAGATGTTCTTCGATAACAACTTGTTATATAATTTCCTGTATAAGATCCGCGAAGCCGGTATAACCGTTCCGGTCGTGGCCGGTATAATGCCGATCACCAATGCGAATCAGGTGGAACGTGCGGTGAAACTGTCGGGCTCGTTTATGCCGCAACGTTTTAAAAGTTTGGTGGATCGGTTCGGCGTGTCGCCCGCGGCGATGAAACAGGCGGGTATCGCCTATGCCACCGATCAGATCATCGACCTGTATGCCAACGGCATCACCAACGTGCACGTGTATTCGATGAATAAACCGGATGTTGCCGCAAGCATACAGGCAAATCTCAGCGATATTTTAGAATTATGAGCGGCACGGTGTTGACAAAAACATATCCCTCTCTTTCGGTGGACGAGCAAGAGGTGTGGCGGTACGCCGCCTGCCGTGAGGCGGACGAGATAACGCAGGCGCTGTTACATACGTGTATGGCGCAGGCGGCTTCGGCGATCGTCAGCCGTGTGTGCTATGCACGCTATCCGCTCACGGTTACGGAGGACGGCTGTGTGTTCGGCGGTGTGAAATGGCGCTCGACCGCTCTTGCAACGCGGCTCGCCGACTGCCGCGAAGCGGTGTTGTTTGCCGCCACGTTGGGGGCGGGGTTTGACCGACTGCTTCACAAATACAGCCGCTTATCGCCGGCACGCGCGTTGTTGTTGCAGGCATACGGCACGGCGTGCGCGGAAGCGCTGTGCGATGCGTTTTGTGCGGAATATCCCACCGCTACGGCGCGGTTCAGCCCCGGTTACGGCGACTGGGATTTGGCCGCTCAGCGCGAGGTGTTTCGCCTGTTGCAGCCGTCGCGTCATATCGGCGTATCTTTAAACGACAGTTTGTTGATGACACCCGTTAAGACCGTTACGGCGGTGATCGGGTTGGGAGGGTGAAGAATGACCTTTCGTGAATATTTGAGCAGTGCAATCGTCCGTTTGGACGGCGGTATGGGCACGTTGTTGCAGGAACAGGGACTTCGTGCAGGGGAGTACCCCGAGCGTTGGAATCTTACCCATCCCGCCGTGATCCGCGGTATTCACTGCGCCTATTATGAGGCGGGCAGTCGAGTGGTGTCCACCAACACGTTCGGCGCCAATCGGCTGAAGTTTTCGGCCGCGGAGTTGGAGGAGATCGTGGCCGCCGCGGTGCAAAACGCCAAAGACGCGCGTGAAGCGTGCGGCGGAGGCGACCGTTACATCGCGCTCGATATCGGTCCCAGCGGCAAACTGCTTCGTCCGCTCGGCGATCTGGATTTTGAAGAGGCGGTTGCCCTGTTTGCCGAAACGGTAAAACTCGGCGTGAAATACGGGGTGGATCTTATTCTCATCGAAACGATGAACGATTGTTACGAAACCAAGGCCGCCCTGCTTGCGGCCAAGGAAAACAGCACCTTGCCCGTGTTGGTTTCCAACGCTTATGGGGAGGACGGTAAGTTGATGACCGGTGCCACGCCTTCTGCGATGGCGGCGATGCTTGAGAGCATGGGGGCGGATGCGATCGGTGCCAACTGTTCGCTCGGCCCGCGGCAACTGCGCGGCGTGGCGGAAGAGTTGGTTGCCGCGGCTTCGGTGCCGGTGCTGCTCAAACCCAACGCGGGCCTGCCTCGCGCGGTGGACGGACGTACGGTGTTCGACGTTTCGGAACAGGAGTTTGCCGATGAACTGTCCGCCCTTACAGAGCAAGGCGTGCGGGTGGTCGGCGGTTGTTGCGGCACCACGCCCGCATACATAGCCGCATTGGAACAGCGGCTGCAAAAACTTACCCCCGCGCCCATTATGCCGAAGTCACACACGGTGGTATCTTCATATACCCACGCGGTGACGTTTGGCGGCGTCCCTTTGCTGATCGGTGAGCGGATCAATCCCACGGGGAAAAAGCGGTTTAAGCAGGCACTGATGGAAAACGATATGGATTACCTGCTGTCGGAGGGTGTTCAACAGCAGGAAAGGGGCGTGCATTTGCTGGATGTGAACGTCGGCTTGCCCGACATCGACGAAGTGGCGATGCTGACCGCCGCTGTGTGCGAGTTGCAGGCGGTGTGTGATCTGCCGCTGCAGATCGACACGGCGAACCCTGCCGCAATGGAGGCGGCACTGCGCCGTTACAACGGCAAGGCGCTCATCAATTCGGTCAACGGTAAGGCGGAAAGTATGGCGGCGGTGTTCCCGCTGGTGAAAAAATACGGCGGTGCGGTGATCGCTCTCACGTTGGATGAAAACGGCATTCCCGCCGATGCGGCAGGGCGTGTGGCGATCGCCCGCAAAATTTTGGAGGTTGCGGCATCTTACGGCATTGACAAGCGAGATATCGTGTTTGATACGCTGGCCATGACGGTCAGCGCCGATGAACAGGCGGCGTGTGCCACCCTTGAGGCACTCCGAACGATCCGCCGTGAACTCGGTTGTCACACGTCACTCGGTGTGTCGAACGTGTCCTTCGGATTGCCGCAACGCGAGGCGCTGAACAGCGTATTCTTTGCGTTGGCGCTGGAAAACGGGTTGTCGGCGGCCATTATGAATCCGTATTCCGCCGATATGATGCGTACATATTATACTTACAACGCCTTGAAGGGGCACGATCCCAACTGCGCCGCTTACATTGCGGCGGCAGAACGCTTTGCCACCGTAGGCACCGCCGCTCCCGTCACGACGGCGGAACAGGTCGCGGGGAGCGGGTTGCAGCAGGCGATCGTGAAAGGTTTGAAAGAACGTGCGGCCGAAGAAACGGCGGCGTTACTGAAAACTACCCCCCCGCTGGACATCGTGCAAAACGAGATCGTACCGGCGCTGAACACGGTGGGCGAGGGGTTTGAGAAGAAAACGGTATATCTGCCGCAACTGCTGATGAGTGCGGAGGCGGCCAAGGTTGCGTTCGAGCGCATTAAGACGGCGATGACGGCGGGGGATACGTCCGCCGCCCGCGGGTGTGTAGTGCTGGCAACGGTAAAAGGTGATATCCACGATATTGGGAAAAACATCGTGAAATTGTTGCTTGAAAACTACGGGTTCCAAGTGATCGACCTCGGGCGGGACGTGCCGCCCGAAACGGTGGCGGAAGAAGTGGTGAACCGCCGCGCACCGCTGGTGGGACTCAGTGCCTTGATGACCACCACCGTCCCCGCGATGGAGGAAACGGTGCGACTGCTGAAAGTGCAGGCGCCGTGGTGTAAAGTGATGGTCGGCGGTGCCGTGCTCACGGCGGAGTACGCCGCGCGCATCGGTGCCGATGCGTATGCGAAAGATGCGATGGAAGGCGTCCGTTTGGCCGAGAGTATGATAAAAGAATAAAAGAATAAGGGGCGGCTGATGCCGCCCCTTATTCTTTTGTGCGATACTGTGAGGGGGATATACCGAACTGCGCCTTGAAATTGCGGTTGAAACTGCGAAGCGAGGTGTAGCCGCTGTCCAGTGCACACTGCAACACCGATTGAGCCGTGTTTTTGAGCAGATAGCACGCGTGGCTCAAGCGGTAGTGGTTGACGTAGGTGTTAAACGAGATGCCCACCATACGGCGAAAACAGCGTGAAAGGTAGGCGTAATCATACCCTGTGGCGGCGGCCAGCGCTCCGAGGGAGCAATCGTCGGCAAACGCCGTTTCCACAAACGCAAAAATTTTGTGAAGCAGGGTATCGCCCGCCGCGGACCGCGCGGTATACCGCGTCTCCTCATCAAACCGTCCGCACAGGGTATACAGCACCCCCTTTTTGGTGATGAGAGAGCCGCTGTCCGCTTTTTTTAATTGCTCGGCAACGTGCACGGGCAGGTCACAGCGGTTGTCGCGCGGGAGGAGTCCCGCCGTTTTCTTCGAAAATGTGTGTACCAACTGCGGCGAAAAAATGCACAGCCGATGGCGGCTGCAAGTCGAGTCCAGTGCGTGGATCTGGTGCGGAAACAGCAACAGCGATTCGCCGCCCGACAGGCGGTACTCCCGCCCGTCCACGGTTACCGTCATTTCCCCCTCCAGCACCGTCAAAAACTCAAAGCAGGCGTGCAGGTGCAAAGGGAACGAAAAGTTTTCTCCCTCCTCCACCCGCCAATAATCGGGTCCCGCAGGGTGTGCAAACTGATAAAACACGGCCACCACTCCAAAAAGTCAAATATTGTCCTATCAGTATACGCTTTATTGCGAGAAAAGTCAAATATCATCCTTTAGAATGGAGGATAGAAAGGGGCGATCGTATGGCGTATTATATCGGTGCCGACCTCGGCACCTCTGCCTTGAAACTGTTGTTGGTGGATGCGTCGGGCGTTGTGGTGAACAGTGTTTCTCGCAGTTATCCCGTGCAGTATCCCCGTCCCGCATGGAGTGAACAACACCCCGCCGATTGGTGGGCGGCGTTTATGGACGGCGTGCAGGCTCTGCTTTCGGAGGTGGACCGCACGGCGGTGCGTGCCATCGGTTTCGGCGGGCAGATGCACGGACTGGTGGTGCTGGACGAGAGCGATGCGGTGATCCGACCTGCCATTTTGTGGAACGACGGCCGCACGGCAGAGGAAACGGCGTATTTAAATGATACGGTGGGGCGTGAAGTGCTGGTTTCACACACGGCAAACGTCGCGTTTGCGGGTTTCACTGCGCCGAAACTTTTGTGGATGCAAAAGCACGAACCCGAAAATTTCAAAGCGATCCGCAAAATTATGTTGCCGAAGGATTATATGACCTATCGCCTGACGGGGGTGCACGCCACCGAGTATTCGGATGCGGCGGGTATGCTGCTTTTGGACGTGGAGCACCGCCGTTGGTCGGAGGAGATGGCGGCGCTGTGCGGTATCACTGCGGCACAATTGCCCCGTTTGTTTGAAAGTTACGAAGCGGTCGGTACACTGCTTCCTGCCGTGGCGGCAGAACTGGGGCTTTCGCCCGAGGTGACGGTGGTGGCGGGCGCGGGGGATAACGCCGCGGCGGCCGTCGGCACGGGTGCGGTAAACGCCGGCGACTGTAACCTTTCGCTCGGCACGTCGGGAACGCTGTTCATCGTGTCAGATACCTTTGCCGCGGGCGGCGGTGATGCACTGCATGCATTTTGCCACGCCAACGGTGCGTATCATTTGATGGGGTGTATGCTGTCGGCGGCTTCTTGCAACAAGTGGCTTTGTGAAGATATTTTGCATACCACCGACTACGCCGCCGAACAGGCGGATATCTCACCCGAGAAACTGGGGAATAACCACGTGTTTTTCCTGCCGTATCTGATGGGTGAGCGTTCACCCATTAACGATACCGATGCGCGCGGTATGTTCATCGGTATGCGGGCGGATACCACCCGTGCGGATATGGTGCAAGCGGTGCTCGAGGGGGTGGCGTTTGCGCTGCGCGACAGTTTGGAGCGCGCCCGCGCTGTCGGCATTGCGGTGCAGGAAAGCACGCTGTGCGGCGGCGGTGCACGCTCGCCGTTGTGGCAGACGATATTGGCGAACGTGTTGGGGGTGACCTTGCGTATGCCCACGGTGGAGGAAGGCCCTGCCTACGGTGCTTCGATGCTGGCAATGGTGGGGGACGGCGTGTATCCCACTGTGCAGGATTGTGCGGCAAAACTGGTGACCTTCCGCACCTGCGTGAAACCCGATGCGGCGCTCACGGCACGGTATGAGCGCGCCTATCAAAAATTCCGCCATCTCTATCCGGCGATAAAACAAGTGTTTACGGTATTAAAGGAGGATTAACCGATGAGTGAGATTTTCAAAAACATACCCCCCATCCAATACAAAGGTGCCGACAGCACCGATCCGTTGGCGTTTAAATATTACGATGCCGAGCGGGTGGTGATGGGCCGCCCGATGAAAGAGCACCTGCCGTTTGCCATGGCGTGGTGGCACAATCTGTGCGCCGCCGGCACCGATATGTTCGGGCGCGACACGGCCGACAAGTCGTTCGGCGCCGAAAAGGGGACGATGGCGCACGCCAAAGCCAAGGTGGACGCGGGCTTTGAGTGTATGCAGAAACTGGGCATTCGCTACTTCTGCTTCCACGACGTGGATTTGGTTCCCGAGGCGGAGGATATCAAGGAAACCAACCGCCGTCTGGACGAGATCACCGATTACATTCTCGAAAAGATGCAGGGCACGGGTATTCGGTGCCTGTGG
>SVPM01000054.1 GCA_015065865.1 Oscillospiraceae bacterium
GAATGTGAAGCGGGTATGATCAATGCGGTCGGCCTGCAAAACCCCGGTGTGGAAAAGGTGATCTCGCAGGAATTGCCCCGCCTTGCCGCATGCTTTCACAAAAAGGTGATGGCAAACGTCAGCGGGTTTGCGATCGAAGATTATGCGTATACCTGTGAACAGCTCGATAAGCAGGAGCAGGTGGGCTGGTTGGAGGTCAACGTCAGTTGTCCCAACGTGCACGGCGGCGGTATGAGTTTCGGCACTTCGCCCGAAGCGGCCGCCCAAGTGGTGCGTGCGGTGAAAGCGGTGACCACCAAACCCGTTATTGTGAAACTTTCCCCCAACGTGACCGATATCGTGGCGATTGCCCGTGCGTGTGAAGAGGCGGGTGCCGATGGCATCAGCCTTATCAACACACTTCTCGGTATGCGTATTGACCTGCGTACCAAAAAGCCGGTGATCGCAAACAAGATGGGCGGATTTTCCGGTCCCGCCATTTTCCCCGTGGCGGTGCGGATGGTGTATCAAGTGGCACACGCGGTGAACATCCCCGTCGTGGGTATGGGCGGTGTCAGCACGGCGGAAGACGTTATCGAAATGATGCTCGCGGGTGCAACGGCTGTGGAAGTGGGTGCCGCCAATTTGGTGAACCCCTATGCCTGCCGTGACATCATTGCCGATCTGCCCCGTGTAATGGAACGATACGGTATCGAAAATCTTTCGGATGTTATCGGAAAAGCCTAGGGTGAGGAGTCCATATGTTGTTTGAACGAATTCCGCTGTCCTCCGAGGACGAGCAGGTATATCTGGAAAGTTATATCGCCGATCCGTGCGGGCCGAAACCGCGCAAAGCGATATTGGTGTTGCCCGGCGGCGGATACGGCAGCGTTTGTTCCGACCGCGAAGGTGAGCCGATCGCACTGGCCTTTATACCATACGGATACAACGCCTTCGTGTTGCATTACACGGTAGGGCGGAAACGGCCGTTTCCCACGCAGTTGATCGAGGTAGCACAGGCGATCGGGTATATACGGGACAACGCCGCCCGTTACGGGGTCGATCCCGAGGCGCTGTTTGTTGTCGGATTTTCCGCGGGCGGCCATTTGGCGGCTTCGGCCGGCACACTGTGGAAACTTCCCGTAGTGGAACAGGCGCTCGGGCGTCCGCACGGTTACAATAAACCAACGGGAGTTATGTTGATCTATCCCGTGATCTCTGCCCGATGGCATGCACGCACCTTCCAAAACCTGTGGTGCACCGATACCCCGAGTGAGGAACAGTTGCAGACAACGAGTTTGGAAAAGCACGTGGATACCGACAGCGTACCGATGTTTTTGCTTCACACGGCCGACGATCCGGTCGTGAACGTGGGCAACACGTTGGTGATGGCGCGTGCCTGTGCTGAAGCGGGGGTTCCTTTCGAAACACATATTTATCCCTACGGTCCGCACGGTATGGCGCTGGCGAATGCCGTTACCGACAACGGCGATCCCGCGTGGAACGATGCGGCGGTTGCCCAATGGGTCGCACACGCGGCGACGTGGGCCGAACGATTTTGTAAGTAATAATCACTATATATGAGGAGAGAGAACGATGGGTAAGGACGTTATTGTGGCGTGCGATTTCGCGAGCGCCGAACAGGTATTTGCATTTTTGGATAAGTTTACGGGCCGTAAACCGTTCGTGAAGATCGGTATGGAGTTGTTTTATGCCGAAGGTCCGTCCATCGTGCGAGAGATCAAAAAGCGCGGTCACAAGATCTTTTTAGATCTGAAACTGCACGATATTCCGAACACGGTGAAAAAGTCGATGAGTGTGTTGTCGGGGTTGGATGTGGATATCACCAACCTGCATGCAGGCGGCACGGTGCGTATGATGGAAGCCGCTGTGGAGGGCTTGACCCGTCCCGACGGCACCCGCCCGTTGCTGATCGCGGTGACTCAGCTTACCTCCACCGATCAGGAGAGTATGGAAAACGATCTGCTGATCCGCGAGCCGATCGACAAGGTGGTTATGCATTACGCCGCCAACGCCAAAAAGGCGGGGCTGGACGGTGTTGTTTGTTCGCCGCTGGAAGCGGGCAAGGTGCACGATACCTGCGGTAACGATTTCTTGACCATCACCCCCGGTGTCCGCTTTGCGGATGGTGAGATCGGTGACCAAAAGCGTGTGATGACCCCTGCCGAAGCGAAGAAGATCGGTTCGGACTACATCGTGGTGGGTCGTCCCATTACGGCGGCGGAAGATCCTGTGGCGGCGTATGAGCGTTGTGTGCAGGAATTTTGTGATTGATTTTTGAAAAGGAGATAAAGAGAATGGAAGCTTACAAAAGAGAATTTATCGAATTTTTGGAAAATGCCGGTGTGCTGAAGTTCGGCGACTTTACGGCGAAGAGCGGCCGTAAGATCCCGTATTTCATCAACGCGGGCGATATTAAAACGGGCGATCAGATCGCAAAACTCGGCGAATTCTACGCGAAAGCGTATTTTGAAAAGGTGGGCAACCGCCGCACGGTGCTGTACGGCCCCGCTTACAAAGGCATTCCGATTGCCGTGTCGGTCGCGTGTGCACTGTCGAAAGAAGGTCTTGACGTGCCGTTCTTCTTCAACCGTAAGGAGGAAAAGGACCACGGCGAAGGCGGCGTGTTTGTCGGTTACAAGCCGCAGGCGGGCGAAGAAGTGGTGATCGTGGAAGACGTGATCACCGCGGGCACCGCGATTCGCGAAAGTATGTCCATTCTTTCGAGCCTCGAGGGCGTGAAAGTGGCTGCGACGTTCGTGATGGTGGACCGCAAAGAAAAAGGACAGACCGAAAAATCCGCCATGGCGGAAGTCGGAGAGGAATACGGGTTCCCCGTGTATTCGGTGGTGGACGTGTACGACATCATTGAATATTTGGAAGAGGATGATGCAAACGCCGAAAATGTGCAGCGCATCAAAAACTATCTGGCTGTGAACGGAGCAAAAGAATGAGAAGTCTGATTGATATCGTGGACTTTACGCCGACGGAATTGGACGAACTGATTGCTACCGCCTGCGACATAATGGAGAATCCTGCCGCCTACGCTGAGCGCTGTCGCGGCAAGAAATTGGCCACTTTGTTTTTCGAACCTTCGACCCGTACCCGTTTGAGTTTTGAAGCGGCAATGCTGGAACTCGGCGGCAGTGTCATCGGTTTTTCGGAAGCGAACAGTTCCTCCGCCGCGAAAGGCGAGAGTATTGCCGATACGGCAAAGACCATCAGTTGTTATGCGGATATCATCGCGATGCGCCATCCGAAAGAGGGCGCACCGTTGGTGGCGGCAATGAACGCTTCGGTGCCGGTCATCAATGCAGGGGACGGCGGTCACTGCCATCCCACGCAAACGTTGGCCGACCTGCTCACCATCTACCGCGAAAAGGGCCGTCTTTCGAATCTTACGGTCGGTTTCTGCGGCGATTTGAAATTCGGCCGAACGGTGCACTCCCTTATCGGTGCGCTGTCGCGGTACGACGACATCAAGGTGGTGCTTATCTCACCCGAAGAGTTGAAACTGCCGAGCTACGTGAAAAAGGAAGTTCTGCAGAAGAACGACATTCCGTACGAGCAGACTACCGATCTTTCCTCGGTAATGCCGAAATTGGATATTCTGTATATGACGCGTGTACAGCGGGAACGGTTCTTTAACGAAGAGGATTATCTGCGTTTGAAAGACAGTTATATACTGGAGCCGCGCAAGTTGCAAAACGCCAAAAGCGATCTGTGCATTATGCACCCCCTGCCGCGTGTGAATGAGATCAGCGTGGCGGTGGACAAAGATCCGCGTGCGTGCTATTTCAAACAGGTGCTGAACGGCAAATATATGCGGATGGCGCTGATTCTGAAATTGCTGGAGGAGGCGACGGTATGAACATTGATTCCATTGTGAACGGCGTGGTGATCGATCATATCACCGCCGGACGCGGTATGCGTCTGTATGAGTTGCTGCATTTGGAAGAAGCGGATTGCCCCGTGGCGATCATCAAAAATGCAGGCAGCCGCAAACTCGGCAAGAAGGACATTATCAAGGTGGATGCCGACGTTTCCTTGAATTTTGACGTGATCGGTTACGTTGACCCGAACGTGACGGTCAACGTCATACGAAACGGTGAATTGGTGGAAAAAAGGCGAATCGAAAAGCCGGAATCGCTTACCAACGTGATTCGGTGCCGCAACCCGCGTTGCATCACTTCCACCGAGCAGGAACTGGACCACATATTCAAATTGACCGACCGTGAAAACAGCGTGTACCGCTGTTTATACTGTGAAACAAAAGCGTAAAGGAGAATGCATCATGGCAACTTTTATCAACGAACCCTCTCATACGTTTAACGAATATCTGCTGATTCCCGGTTACTCCTCCAGTGAGTGTGTGCCGGCAAACGTGTCGCTTAAAACGCCGCTTGTTAAGTTCAAGAAGGGGGAAGAACCCGCTATTTCGATGAACATTCCGTTGGTTTCTGCTATTATGCAGTCGGTTTCGGGCGACCGTTTGGCGGTGGCACTGGCAACCGAAGGCGGTGTAGCATTCATCTACGGTTCGCAGACGATCGAAGACGAGGCTGCGATGGTCAAACGCGCAAAGAGCTACAAAGCCGGTTTTGTGACCAGCGATTCCAACGTGTCACCCGATGCAACGATGGCGGACGTGGTGGCGCTGAAAGAGCAGACGGGCCACTCCACCGTGGCGGTGACCGATGACGGTACGGCAAACGGCAAGTTGGTCGGTATTGTCACCGGCCGTGACTATCGCGTCAGCCGTATGGATCCCGCAACCAAGGTTTCGGAGTTTATGACTCCTCTTGAGAAGTTGATCTGTGCGAAGGAAGGCACCACGCTGAAAGAAGCGAACGACATTATTTGGGATAACAAACTGAATTCTCTGCCCATCGTGAACGAGGAGGGCCGGCTTTGCTACTTCGTGTTCCGTAAGGATTACGACACCCACAAGCAGAACCCGAACGAATTGCTGGATGCCTCTAAGCGTTACGTTGTGGGTGCGGGTATCAACACCCGTGACTACGCCGAGCGTGTTCCCGCACTGGTAGAAGCAGGCGCTGACGTGTTGTGTATCGACTCTTCCGAAGGTTTCTCCGAATGGCAGAAACTCACCATCGACTGGATCCGCGAGCGTTACGGCGACAGCGTGAAAGTCGGCGCGGGTAACGTGGTGGATGCGGACGGTTTCCGCTTCCTCGCGGAAAGCGGTGCGGACTTTATCAAGGTCGGTATCGGCGGCGGTTCGATCTGTATCACTCGTGAGACCAAGGGTATCGGCCGCGGTCAGGCCACGGCGCTGATCGAAGTGTGCAAGGCACGTGACGAATATTACGAGGAAACGGGTATCTACGTGCCCGTCTGTTCCGACGGCGGTATCGTATATGACCATCACCTGACGTTGGCACTTGCTATGGGTGCGGATTTCATTATGCTCGGCCGTTATTTTGCCCGCTTTGATGAAAGTCCCACCAACAAGGTGAATATCAACGGCACCTACTATAAAGAGTATTGGGGCGAAGGTTCCAACCGTGCGCGCAACTGGCAGCGTTACGACCTCGGCGGCGATAAGAAACTGTCGTTCGAGGAAGGCGTGGATTCCTACGTGCCGTATGCCGGTACGTTGAAGGACAACGTGGCACTTTCGCTCAGCAAGGTGAAGTCTACTATGTGTAACTGCGGTGCGCTGAGCATTCCCGAGTTGCAGAAGAAGGCCAAACTCACGCTGGTGTCCGCCACCAGTATCATTGAAGGCGGTGCACACGACGTTATCCAGAAGGAAAAGAGCACGGCGATTAAGTAAAACGCAAAATTAAGAGGCTGTCGTGTTAAGGTAAAACTGCACCGGTGAAGAACGTGTTGGCTCCTCTTGAAGATGCAAGGGGAGCTGTCGGCGAAGCCGACTGAGGGGAAAGGATACGCTGTTTCACACCCCTCTCCGTCTTTTGCCGAGAGCAAGATCCGCCTCCCCTTACACAGGGGAGGCAGATCTTGATTTCTTCTGTCTGTTTGTGCAAAACGCCTTAACACGACAGCCCTTGTTCACACAAGGAAGTGTACGGTATGCATCTCGAAAAATTCCTTCACTGTCTTGAGAAAAACCCCGTGATCGCTGCGGTGAGTGACGATAAATGGGGGGCGGCACTCGCTTCCCCTGCAACGGTGCTGTTTTACCTTTCGGCGGACGTGATGACGGTGCGTGAGCGGGTGAGTGAGGCACACGCTGCAGGAAAGCACGTGCTTGTTCATGTGGATCTTGCAGAGGGTATCGGCAAAGATACGGGCGGCATTCGCTATCTTGCAGACGTCGGCGCCGACGGTATTCTTTCCACCCGTGCGGTGCTGATACGCGCAGCGAAGGAATACGGGTTACTCACTGTACAGCGCTTTTTTGCACTGGATTCCAAAGGGCTCGACAGCGTGGAAGAAATGCTTCACAAGACGTCTCCGCATTTGATGGAGATCATGCCGGGTGTTATCGGCAAGGCCATTCGCCGCTTCAGCGTGGGGGAGATCCCCGTCATTGCGGGCGGTCTGGTGGAAACGGCGAACGAAGCGGCGGAGGCCTTCGTAAACGGTGCCACGGCGGTGTCCACCGGTGCGGAAGAATTGTGGAATAGGTCTTGACATTTCGTATAAATGCGCTATAATGAGAGAGCATAGAGATTGAGAGTGCACCGCGACCCCTTGAGGGGTGAGGTGCGCTCTTTTTTGATTTTAGGAGGGTTCTTGTTATGGCAAAGACAAACGTTGTGGATTGGAAGACGATCACGGATTTTGTGGTGGACGCGTTCGTGGGGTACGGTATTCCGCGTGAAGATGCGGCGATCTGTGCCGACGTGCTGCTGGAATCGGATAAGCGCGGTATTGAATCGCACGGTGTCAATCGGTTTAAACCGATCTATCTCGATCGTATTCGCGATGGTATCCAGAATCCCGTGACCAATTTTGAAATTGTTAAAGAGACTCCCACCACGGCCGTGGTGGACGGTCACGACGGTATGGGTCAGGTCATCGGCTATAAAGCGATGTCGCTGGCCATTCAAAAGGCAAAGGAATACGGTATGGGTATGGTCGTGGTGCGTAATTCCTGCCACTACGGTATCGCGGGGTACTATCCCACCATGGCATGTAAGGCGGGCTGTATCGGTATGACGGGTACGAACGCCCGTCCGTCGGTCGCTCCCACTTTCGGTGTGGAGGGCATGTTCGGCACCAACCCGCTGACCATCGGCATTCCCACCGATGAAGATTTCGATTTCTTGATCGACTGTGCCTCGTCCATCACCCAAAACGGTAAGGTGGAATATTACGAGCGCATCGGCGAAGAGGTGCATCCCGGCACCATTATCGGTCTTGACGGCGAACCGGTGGAGGGTGATGCGGGCGAAGCGCTGCGTATGATCCGCAACGGTACGGCGGCGCTCACTACCCTCGGCGGTATCGGCGAAGCACTCGGCGGCTACAAGGGCTATGGTTACGCGATGGCGGTGGAACTGCTGTCGGCGGTGTTGCAGGACGGCAACTACGGCAAGGCGCTCGACGGTAAAGACGAAAACGGCAACAAGGTGCCGTACCGTCTGGGTCACTTCTTCATTGCGATCGACACCGACCATTTTCTCGGAGAAGACCTCTGCCGTAAAAAGGCGGGGGACATCATCCGCGCGGTGCGCGCTTCCAAGAAAGCGCCGGGTGCCGAGCGTATCTATTCCGCGGGTGAAAAGGAACACATGGTGCGTCTGGCCCGCAAAGACGGTGTGCCGATCAACGAATCGGTACAAAAAGAGATCATCACTATCCGCGATGAGTTGGGGCTTTCTCAATACACATTCCCGTGGGAGGAGTAACTATGGATATTCGCAAAGAATCGCTGAAAAAGCACTATGAATGGAACGGTAAGATCGAAGTGGTCTGCCGCACGCCTATTCAAACGCGCGAGGACCTCTCGCTCGCTTACACCCCCGGTGTGGCGGAGCCGTGCCTCGAAATTCAAAAGGACGTGAATAAATCCTACGAACTTACCCGCCGT
This sequence comes from Oscillospiraceae bacterium, assembly GCA_015065865.1. GTDB lineage: Bacteria > Bacillota > Clostridia > Oscillospirales > Acutalibacteraceae > SIG588. The sequence continues at coordinate 8,027 of SVPM01000054.1, forward strand.
TCCAATCTGGTGGCGGTAGTAACCGACGGTACGGCGGTGCTCGGCCTTGGTGACATCGGCCCCGAAGCGGGTATGCCGGTGATGGAAGGCAAATGCGCTTTGTTTAAGGCGTTTGCCGACGTGGATGCTTTTCCGCTGTGCATCAAGTCAAAAGACGTGGACGAGATCGTGCGTACCATCTATTTGCTGTCGGGCAGTTTCGGCGGTGTGAACCTTGAGGATATTGCCGCGCCTCGTTGCTTTGAGATCGAACAAAAACTGAAAGAGATCTGCGATATTCCGATCTTCCATGATGATCAGCACGGCACGGCGATCGTGGTGGCGGCGGCGCTTATCAATGCGCTGAAACTGGTGAAAAAGCAGATGGGTGATGTTAAGGTCGTTATCAACGGTGCCGGCTCGGCAGGTATCGCCATCGGCAAGCATTTGATGAATATGGGGGTAAAGCATCTTACCTTCTGCGACCGCTTCGGCATCGTGTGCGAAGGGGATGCGAACAACAACCCCGCACAGGAAGAGGTGGCGAAGGTCACGAATTTGGAACACAAAACGGGTACGCTCGCCGATGCGCTTTTTGGGGCCGACGTGTTCATCGGCGTGTCCGCCCCCAACCTCGTTACCCCCGAAATGGTGAGATCCATGGCGGCGGACGCGGTATTGTTCCCGATGGCGAACCCCACCCCCGAAATTATGCCCGACGTGGCGAAAGCGGCAGGGGCACGCGTGGTGGGCACGGGTCGTTCGGATTTCCCGAATCAGATCAACAACGTGTTGGCGTTCCCCGGCATCTTCCGCGGGGCACTTGATTGCCGCGCCTCCTGCATCAACGAAGAAATGAAAGTGGCCACCTCCTACGCGCTGGCGTCGCTCATTCCCGACGACGAGATCAGCGTGGAAAACATCATTGCTCCCGCACTGGATAAGCGGGTAGCACAAGTGGTGGCCGAAGCGGTGGTCAAGACCGCCCGCGAAACGGGTGTCGCACGGATATAAAAGCAATAAAACACGGCATTGCTTGGTTGAGCAATGCCGTGTTTGTTTATCCTTCTTTCGCTTTTCTCTTTATCCATGTATTCAGCAGATATTTTGCTTTTTCATAATCGGATTTTCTAACGTATATTTTATATTCGTAGGCTCGGCCGAGATCCACTCCCAACGTCCCTGTCCGCGACCGAGGAACACCGCTGAACGGCGAGGGGCTATGCCGATTCGTTACTTTGACCCGATAGGCGATCTTGCTGTTTTGCAGAACGGCGCGAACGTCACCTTGCTTTTGCATATCGTGCGTCAGCAACAGTTCTTTTCGGTTAAAAACGGTGATCACGTGGCATCCCCCTCTAACAAGTAAATTACGCATTCGTATTATACTCTAACGACACGAAAAAATCAAGTTGTGGGTTTAACATTACGGCGGTGGTAAGGGCGCTTTACGAATCACCTCTGCGTCTATTGAAATCCCAAGTTCTCTGTGTTATACTATCCCTAGCAAAAGGGAGGGAGTTCTCTATGGCCAACGTATTGTTCCTCTGCCACGGCAACATCTGTCGTTCCCCGATGGCGGAGTTTGTGTTTCGCCGTATGGCGGGCGAGCGGGTGCACTGCGAATCTAAGGCCGTATCGGCCGAGGAGATCGGCAACGATATGTATCCTGCCGCAGCGGCGATGTTGCGACAAAAGGGCGTGCCGTTCGGTCGTCACCGCGCACGGCAAATTACAAAAGCCGATTACGATGCGTTTGATTATATCGTGGTAATGGAAGAATACAATCTGCCGCGCCTTTTTCGCATTATCGGCAGTGATCCCGCAGGAAAGGTGCACCGCCTTTTGGATTTTACCGACACCCCCGATGACATTGAAGATCCGTGGTACAGCGGGAATTTTGAAAAGGTGTATGAACAAATCGAGCGGGGCTGTGCCGCCTTGCTTCAAAAGATAACAAAAGAAGGTCGGTAAGAACCGACCTTCTTTTGTTATTTTGTGAGCGAAAACCCCCGGCTGTGCCGGGGGTTCAAAAAAACTTTAGCGGTGAGTGGAAAAAGATACATCTTGAAAAGATGGACAATGAAACGATCAAAGAAGCCTTGCCTCCCCTTGTCAGGGGAGGTGATTTTTG
>SVPM01000005.1 GCA_015065865.1 Oscillospiraceae bacterium
TACAAACAAGAAATGGTGTAACAACAAGCTACGGCGGATTAGCAACAATTTAAAAACAAAAAATCTAATAAAAAGAAAAAGTGTTCTTACAGGAAACTGAAATCCTGTAAGAACACCTATACTGGTCCGAGTGACAGGACTTGAACCTGCGGCCTCTTGACCCCCAGTCAAGCGCGCTACCAGCTGCGCCACACCCGGATGTCCTTGCGAACAGCAATTATAATACCATTATTATGTTGTTTTGTCAACCCCTTTTTGCAATTCTTTGCAAGGAATTTCAACAAAAATAAACCGCCCGTTGTGTGACGGGCGGTTTGATGTAGGAGGGGGAGAGGTTACGGCAAAACGTTGCCCGCGGCTTGATAGAGCGCATACCAATCTTCCCGCGTGAGGGTGACGTTTGCGGCCTTTAAACAGTCCTCCAAGCGTGACGGAGTGGTGGTACCGGTGACGGGTTGCATACGGGCGGGATGACGCAATATCCACGCAAAAGCGAGGGTCGTTTTGCTGATGCCGTATTTTTCGGCCAGTGTATCCATAACGGCGTTCAGTTCGGGGAACTGCTCATTATCCACAAAACATCCCTTAAAGAAGCCGTATTGCATCGGAGACCACGGTTGAATGGTGATCGTATTCAAACGGCAGAAATCCAACACGCCGCCGTCACGGTTAATACCGGCTTCATTGCACATATTCACATTGAATCCCGATTGCAGCATGGGGGTGTGCATAACGCCGAATTGCAGTTGATTCACAACCAGCGGCATATCCAACGCACTTTGCAGTAATTGCATTTGTGAGGGGGTTTGGTTGGATACGCCGAAGTGTTGCACCTTGCCCTCTGCTTTCAGCTTATCGAACGCACGGGCGACCTCTTCAGGTTCCATTAGGGTGTCGGGACGGTGCAACAGCAAAACGTCGATATACTCGGTTTTAAGGCGTTTTAAACTGCCTTCTACCGATTGAATGATGTGGTCATAAGAGAAATCAAACATCTTGCCGGGGACAATACCGCATTTGGTTTGTATCAACACCTGTTCACGCCGTGCAGGGGTGAGTGCTGCGGCAAACACCTCTTCACTTTTGCCGGCACCGTAAATGTCGGCGTGATCAAAGAAGTTGGCACCACCGGCAAGTGCGACATCCAGCAGTTCTTCTGCTTCTTTAACCGTTTTGCCGCCGAAACGCATACAGCCGACGGCTACGGTCGGCACTGAGAGGTCGCTTTTTCCAAGGGGGATATTGTACATATTTTTTCTCCTTTTATCGTTTGTCTGCTCGCACAAACGGCGGGTGAACAGTTGTGTCCAGCAACGCACAATACAGCGCGGGGCGGCGGTAAGCATTACCATGCACCTCTTCGGCGCGGTAACGGCGCAACATATCCATATCCAATTCGGCGATATAGATGCCTTCCTCTTCGCCCGCCTGCAGAAGACAGGTGTCGCGCGATCCCTCTAAAGTGGGAAGATACGCTACTCCATCAAAAAGCGAGGACCCACCGTTGCAATCGGGTACGCTGACGGGATAGTTGCAGGTGGCAATGGCCATCATATTCTCAAATGCGCGAGCACGCAGTTGTGCTAAACGGTTGATCTCCATTGGACAGGCATTCGGTACCAACACAAGTTCGGCACCCTGCAACATAAGCAACCGTGCGCTTTCGGGAAATTCGCGATCGTAACAGATCATAGCGCCCACCGCAACAAAACCGATGGCGGTATCCAACACGGTGGTGTGAAATCTGTCGCCGCCCGCAAGATCGTGCTCGGCCCCGAAATCGCAGGTGTGCACCTTGGCATACGTGAGTGCGCGCCTGCCGAAACGGTCGAATAACACGAGTGTGTTGCGGGGGAGATCGCCGTGCTTTTCAAGCAAGGTGATGCCGATGGCCATTTCCAGTTCTGCCGCGAGTTCGCCGAAAGTTTCAACAAAACGGTCGTTGAGATCGATCGCATCCTGTTTCCATACGACAGAGGGGCGGTTGCCGATGTCGTAACCGCAACTGAACATTTCGGGGAACAAGGCAATGTCTGCACCGCGTTGCTTTGCTTCGCGGCAACAACGCACACCTTTTTCACAGTTCTCTTGTAACGTGCCTGTGGGAGCGATTTGCAGTAATGCGATCTTTAAGTTATCTGCCATAACCGCACACCTCGAACAGCAGTGAAACGACGATTCCGAGCACGGCGGACAGTAAGATCAACTGAATCGCAGACGGTTTTTTCCATACTTTTAATAATAGGAAATATATACCTAACAACAGGGCGAAAATGACGATCGATACCCAGTTGACGGCAAAAGCAGAAAGGCCGGAAAAGCCGATTGCTTTTGCCAATAACAGCAAACCGGTGGAAAGAATGAGGGCGGCAATGACCGGTTGTACACCGCGGATAAACCCACGGAATTCGCGGGTTTCAGTGAGCGATCGCATCACCGAGGCGACCAGCAAAATGATGAGGAACGAGGGGAGAACCACACCGAGTGTGGCGAGAATACTTCCTAGTACGCCGCCTTGCACCGAGCCGACATAAGTTGCCATATTGATAGCGATGGGGCCGGGGGTGGATTCACATACACCGATGAAATTATAAAACTGCGTTTCGGTCAACCAAGTGTGTTTTAAGACCGTTTCTTCCACCAGCGGGATCATAGCGAAACCGCCGCCGAAGGTGAACAGACCGATCTTGAAAAATTCCAAGAACAACTGAAGGTAGATCATTTTTCCACCTCCGTCTTTTCAAGCAGGGCGTAGGCAACGATGCCGATGATACCGCCGATCAGAATGAAGAACACCGAACTGAACTGCACGGCAAACAGATCGAACAGGATCATCAGCAGCAGCACCGTGCCGAATGAAATGAGCGGCAGGGGACGGCGCTTGACCTTGCGAAACATATCCCACCCTGCGCGGGTGATGAGAAACGCCACCGCGCACTGAATGCCGCGGAAGGCATACGCCACAAAACGGTTTGCCATAAACGCATCCAAGAACAGCGAAATGATAAAGATGATGATCATCGACGGCAACACCACTCCCAACGTAGCGGCGGCACTTCCGCAAACACCGCGTCGTTTAAAGCCGACGTAGGTCGCCATATTGATGGCGATGGGGCCGGGAGTGGATTCCGCGATCGCAATGATCTCTAAAAATTCATCTTCGGTCAGCCATTTCTTGGTTTGTACCACCGCTTCGCGCACGGTTGCGATCATTGCGTAGCCGCCGCCGAAGGTGAACAGACCGATCTTAAAAAATGTCCAAAAGAGTTCTAACATAATTTCACCCTAATACCACATCAAAAATCAACATTACACAAAAACCGACGAGCAACGAGTAGGTTGCGCCGCGCTCACAACCGTGCGCGTGAGTTTCGGGGATCATTTCGTCGCTGATGACATACAACATCGTGCCGCCCGCAAATGCCAACGCAAACGGTAACACAGCGGCTGACAAGGTGACGGCAAAATATCCGACCAGTGTGCCGAGCACTTCGATGAGGCCCGTTGTCATTGCGATCAACAGGGTGCGTGCAGGGGAGATGCCTGCCGCCAACATCGGGGCGATGATGACCATACCTTCGGGTATGTTTTGCAACGCAATGCCGCCCGCAACGGTGAGTGCCTCGGCGGTGTTACCCGTGCCGAAACCGACACCTGCGGCAATGCCTTCGGGCAGATTGTGAATGGCGATGGCGATCACAAACAGTAAGATGCGGTTCAGCTGCGCGCTCTTTTCGGGATGTGCTTCTTGGTCGGCCCCCGTTATACGATGCAGATGCGGAACCAACTTATCAATGAGATTGACGCATATAGCTCCGCAGAAAATACCCGCTACCGTGATAAGTAACGAAAAATTTCCGCCGTATTCCAGTGAGGGCAGAATCAGTCCGCACACCGCCGCCGCAAGCATCACGCCGGCGGCAAACGCCAACACGATATCGCTGAAGGTGTGGGAGATCTTTTTGAATGCAAAGCCCAACAGAGCACCGATGATCGTGGCGCCTCCCACACCGATAGCGGTGAGTAACACAACAGTCATATCGTTACTCCTTCTCGGCGGGAGTATCGATCCACGTGAATTCGGTCTGCTGATAAACGAAATAGTTCAGCCAGTTGGAAAACAGCAGATTGGCGTGACTGCGCCATGTCATCGGCGGGAGCATTTCCGCATCGTCGCACGGGAAATAGTTTTGCGGGATTTCGGGATCAATGCCGCGTCGTTGATCGCGCGTATATTCACCCGCGAGAGTCATACGATCGTACTCGAAATGCCCCGTGATAAATACTTGTCGTGCATCGGCGGTGGCAACCAGTGCCACACCCGCCGTTTCGGAAACCGCCAGCAACTGCAACGCAGGGTTGTTGCGAATGTCGTCTACCGAAACCTCTGTGTAACGGGAATGCGGCATATTGAACACCTCGTCAAATCCGCGCAGCAGGGGATGCAACGGGTCCAAGGGACGGTGACGGAAAATGCCGGATAATTTTTTCGGCAACATGTGCTTGGTTACACCGTGATGGTGGTACAGCCCCGCTTGTGCACCCCAACAGATGTGTAGGGTAGAATAGACGTTTTCCCGCGACCAATCCATAATTTCCTTGAGCTCTTCCCAGTAATCCACACTTTCAAACTCATAGGTCTCCACCGGTGCCCCCGTGATGATCATACCGTCGTAGCGGTTGTGCTTAAGTTGATCAAAAGTGCGGTAGAATTCCAGTAAATGTTCTTTCGAGGTGTTTTTAGAGATGTGGGTTGCGGTCTGCATCAAGTCCACGTCTACCTGCAAGGGGCTGTTGCCCAACAGACGAAGCAACTGGGTTTCGGTTTCGATCTTGGTTGGCATCAAATTCAAGATCACAATACGCAGCGGACGAATGTCCTGATGTGCCGCGCGGTGTTCGGTCATAACAAAGATATTCTCCGATTCCAACACCTTGGTGGCAGGGAGATTATCGGCAATTTTGATCGGCATAGTCGGCCTCCTTTAACGGAATTTTTCGGCAAAACGGCGGGCATCTTGTGTGGCTTCGTCTTCGGGACCGAAGGCGGTTTCACACAAGCGCACACATTCATCGGCGGCGGCGCGGGCGGCGTCGGTATCGCCGAGGCCGAAACACGCATCTGCAAGGGTGCAGTAAAATTGCGAGAGCATCCCCTCATTCGGTGCGGTATCGCGCGCAATGGCGAGCGCTTTTTCGGCGGTGCGCCGTGCCTCGTCATAATGAGCGTTTCCGTTTTGACCGTCTGCCACGATTTGCAAAGCAACCGCCGCAGGGAAGGTGCGTTCACCATGCTTGGCGGCAATTTTGTGCATCGCGTGTCCCGCTTCGATGACGGCATCGTACCGTTCGGCACAGAAAGCGTAGTAGGCGAGATTGTGCCATACACGTTCGTATTCCTCGTCCTTTTTTTCGCCGGCTTTACGCATACGGGCGAGTACGTTTTGCACCAATTCAACGGCGCGAGCGGGGTTGTCCAGTTCGTTTTCAATGTCCGCCAAGTGTTGCATGGTGGCGATGGTATCGGGGTGGGCGGCACCGAGTGCTTTTTCACGCAGCGTGAGGCAACGCGCCGCCACTTCGCGGGCGCGTTCGTACTTTTCCAACTGCACGCAACTGCTGTAGAGAATATTCATTGTGTTGAGGGTGCCGGGGTGGTCTTCGCCCAACACGGCCAGTGCCACCTCTGCCGCTTGTTCCGACAACTGCCATGCTTTATCAAACTCTTGCGTATCGTAATAAATTGCCGCAAGTTTCAAGACGCTGTGTACCGTTTCCGGCCCTTCCGTTTTTCCTTCAGCGGAGGAAAGAGCATTCTTCAGTACGTCGGCGGCCTCTTTGTCTTTGCGCTCACTGCGGTAGCAATCGGCCAGCATTTCAGCGGCGGCAAGTGCTTCGGCACTGCCGACACCGTGCACCTGTTCGGTCAGTGCCAGTGCCTCTTTGGCGAGTGTGTACCCTTTTTCGGTCTGTCCGCACATCAAATATTGCATAGCCAGATCCTGCATGGTGTGTCGTGTGGTATCCGCCTCTTTACCGAACAGAGCGGTCTTAACATCCAACAGACGGCGGTAAAGGCGCAATGCCTCGTCGCCGCGATTGTTTTCCACACAGCAGAAAGCGAGGTTCTGCAAGGCGTCCGCCACGGCGGCGTGTTCTTCACCGAACAACTTGGTTTGTTGCTCCAACACTTCGGCGAATAGGGCATAGGCTTTTTGCGGTTGTTGCATTGCTACGTAGTTTACAGCCAAACTGTTTTTGGTAACTACCGTTTCGGGGTGTCCTTCGCCGAGTGTTTGATGCTGACACTCCAACGCTTGGTCCAACAGCTTGACCGCTTTTTCGTGTTTGCTTTGAGCGGCGTAGCAGGCCGCGAGATTTTGCATAGCTTCCACCGTGACCGCCGCGGTATTGCCGAACTGTTCATCGCACAACACCAACAGCCGTTTGGCCATACGCACGCTGTCGTCTGTCCGTCCGGCACTGCGGTACATATTGATGAGATTACGCATCAAAGTGAGCGTTTCGGGGTGACGCTCACCTTGTAATTTGATCTGCAAAGTGAGTGCGTTGTTGTAGGTGGTGAGGGCATCTTCCACACGCCCTGCACTGCCGTAGCAAGCGGCGAGATTCATCATCGCCTGCAAAGCGAGAGCGTCACCGGCGGTGCGGTGCGCCAACACCTGTTCTGCCAGAGCAACCGCTTCATCGGCACGGCCCAGACAGAAAAGAGCGTGCGCGGCGTTGTGACGTGCCGAAAGGGTGTCGGGATGAGTATCGCCGAGCGCGGCGGCGCGCCCGTCGGCAGCGCGCAGTGCCAACGCCAACGCTTCTTCATAATCCCCCAGTGCACCGCAGTACACCGACAGATCGCTCACTAACGTCAAGGTGTCGGGATGGTCGGCACCCAACTCTCGTTCCGACAGGGCAAGGGCGAAACGCAACTCTTCGCGTGCCTCGTTCGGTTTGCCTTCTCCCATAAGAGCGGCTGCTTGTTCGGTATGCGTTGCGATAGTATTCTCAGACATAGTCGAAACCTCTCTAAAAATAAGTAGTGTTTAAACCACAATATTATAACATACACCTTTTGAAAAGTAAAGGTTGAAATGCACAAGAATTTCGTGTATACTGTTAGCCGTTGGCGAAAAGGAGGGGATCGCGTTGGATCAGGAACATCGGGAGTGGTGGCTGTTTGCCGTTATGGCGGCGTTGCTGGTTGCCGTTGTGTTGGTGGCGTGGAATGACGTGCCGCCTTTCACGCCGCCGTCGGTATCCTATCACAGCACCCAAACGACCGCCGCGCCGACACGGCAAGACACGGGGGATAAGATATCCATAAACCGTGCTTCGGCGGAGGATCTGATGCAATTGAACGGTGTGGGTGAGGTTCTTGCCGAGCGCATTATCCGCTATCGTGAAGAAAACGGACCGTTCACCTCTGTGGAGGATTTGATGAATGTGCAAGGAGTCGGAGAGAAGCGCCTTGCCGAGTGGATGCCGTACTTAACCGTATAATTTCCAAAACAACTCTTTTTTGTGCAAAAAAGGGTTGTTTTTTTGCGATATTAATGGTATACTGACTTTGATTGGGGCAATATGTCATTCCAAACGGATGATGACGATGTTCCGTTGCAAAATATGGGAGGATTATGATATGAGTGGTCAAGCAGATGTTATGTCCGCACGCGAACGGTTAATTGCGCTGTTTGATGCGGATACCTTTGTGGAAACCGATCGTCTGGCGGAAGCGGCAGGTGTGGTCACCGGTTTCGGTTATGTGGACGGTGTGCCTGCATACGCTTACGCACAGGACCGCGCTGTGGTGAACGGTGCGATCGGCCGCGAACAGGCGGCAAAGATCGCAAAAGTGTATGAAACGGCGGCGCAGAACGGCGCCCCTTTGGTTGCCGTGTTCGACAGTGACGGTGCCCGTTTGGGTGAAGGCGTGGATGCGATGGATGCGATTGCCGACATTCTTCGCCGCAGTCACGAATTGTCGGGCGTGGTGCCGCAGGTGGCGGTGGTTGCGGGCGCTTGTGTCGGCTCTGCGGCTTTGATCGCGGCGGCAGCCGATGTGGTGATCCGTGCGGAAGATGCGGATTATTATCTTGCAGTCGGCACCTCGGCCAAGGCAGATATCACCGTTTGTTGCGATAAAAAGGCGATGGAAACGGCGCGTGAAGTGTTGTCCTATCTGCCGCAGAACAATTTGGCTGCTCCCGCTGTGTTTGAATCTGCCGCAGGCGGCGCTGTGTCGGAGGATGCGGCGGCGATGGCGGCGGACAGCGGCTCGTTGTTGAAATTGTCCGATTACACGGCGTTTGCCCGTTTGGACGGTGCACCGTGCGGTATGGTCACTCTTTCGGCGGATGCGCTGGATGAGGAGTGTGCCGTGGTGGCACGCTTTGTGCGGGTGTGCGACAGCTTCTCGTTGCCGATCGTGACCTTTGTGGATGCGGCAGGGTTCGCTTCTTTGGATGCGGCGGCCAAACTGTCACAGGCATATGCGGAAATTACCGCGCCGAAAGTGTCGGTGATCACCGGCCGTGCATACGGTGCCGTGTATATTGCGTTGGCAGGTAAGTCGGCGGGTGCGGATGCGGTGTTGGCGTGGCCTGCGGCTACGGTATCTCCGCTGGCGCCTGAAACGGCGGTGGAACTGCTGTGGCAGGATCGTTTGGCAGCTATGACCGACCCGAAGAACGAACGTGCCGCGTTGGCGAAAGAGTATGCGGCAACCGCGTGTGCGATAACGGCAGCAGCCGAAAAAGGCTGGGTGTCCGATGTGGTGGAACCCGCCGAAACGCGCGAAAAGTTGATGGCGTATCTCAATATGCTGGCAGGCAAACGGGTGACTCATTTGCCCCGTAAACACGCAAACATCCGTTTGTAATAATACGTATTGGCGAGTATTTTAACGACGGCTGAACGAAGATCTCCCTTCGCAAAGCGGAGCTCGGATATGATCGTTCACCCTACTGACGAAAGGACGATATAGATATGAAACGGTTTCACATGACAGTTAACGGCAAAGCTTATGATGTTGTGGTGGAGGAGGTCGCGGCGGATGCAGCGGCTCCCGTACCTGTGGCAGCTCCCGCACCGGCGGCAGCACCTGCGCCCACGGCGGCTCCGGCAGCGGCACCCGCGCCGGCTGAAACTCCGGCGGCAGCACCCGCGCCCGCTCCTGCGGCAGGCGACGGTGAGCCGGTGAACGCTCCGATGCCCGGCACCATTTTGGACGTGCGCGTGAGCGCGGGTCAGTCGGTCAAGAAGGGCGACGTGCTGGTGATGCTGGAAGCAATGAAGATGGAAAATGAGATCATGGCTCCGCGTGATGCCGTGATCGGTACTGTTGCGGTTCGCAAAGGCGATTCGGTGGATTCGGGTGCGCTGTTGGTGACCCTGAACTGAGGAGGATAACTATGGCTAAGGTTGGAATTACCGATACCATTCTGCGTGATGCACACCAGTCGTTGGTTGCCACACGTATGACTACCGAGGAAATGTTGCCTGCTCTTCACAAGTTGGATGAAGTGGGCTTCCACTCGCTCGAGTGCTGGGGCGGTGCGACGTTTGATGCTTGCTTGCGCTTTTTGGATGAAGATCCGTGGGAGCGTCTGCGCCTGCTTCGCCGCGAAATGCCCAAGACGAAATTGCAGATGTTGTTCCGCGGCCAGAATATGCTTGGGTACCGTCATTATGCGGATGACGTGGTGAAGTATTTCGTGCAGAAATCGGTGGCAAACGGCATTGACGTCATTCGTATTTTTGATGCATTGAACGATATCCGCAATTTGGAAACGTCCATTAAGGCGGCTCGCGCCGAAGAGGGGGCACACGTGCAGGTGGCGATGTCTTATACCGTCAGCCCCGTGCACGATATCGACTATTTTGTGAAATACGCGAAAGAACTCGAAAATACGGGCGCAGACTCGATCTGTATCAAGGATATGGCGGGTCTTTTGACTCCCTATGCCACTTATGATCTCGTGAAAGCGCTGAAAGAAACCATCAAGATCCCCGTGCAGGTGCACTCGCACTTTACTGCGGGTCTTGCCGATATGGTGTTGATGAAGGCGGTGGAAGCGGGTGCCGACGTGATCGACACCGCGTTGTCGCCGTTGGCTCTCGGCACCTCGCATCCCGCGACCGAATCTATGGTGGCAGCGTTGCAAGGTACACCCTACGACACCGGCTTGGATCTGGTGCAGTTGAATGAAGTGGCGGCCGATTTCGAGCCGCTTCGCATCAAATATTTGGAGAGCGGCCTGCTCAGTTCCAAGATTATGAAGGCGGACGTCAATGCGTTGATCTATCAGGTGCCGGGCGGTATGCTTTCCAACCTGCTCAGCCAGCTCAAGCAGGCGGGCAAAGAGGACAAGCTCGACGAAGTGTTGGCGGAAGTGCCGCGTGTGCGCGCTGATGCCGGCTATCCTCCGCTGGTGACCCCGTCTTCGCAGATCGTAGGTACGCAGGCGGTGTATAACGTCATTATGGGTGAGCGTTACAAGATGGTCACCAAAGAATTCCGCGGTTTGGTGCGCGGTGAATACGGTAAACCGCCGGTGGAGATCGATGCCGATTTTCGTAAGAAGATCATTGGCGATGAAGAGCCGATCGATTGCCGTCCTGCTGACCTTCTGAAGGATGAGCTGGATGAGATGCGTAGCAAAATGGCGCAGTGGTATGAGCAGGAGGAGGACGTCCTCACCTTTGCTCAGTTCGGCAACGTGGCAGAGAAGTTCTTCGAAAAGCGCCGTAATGCGAAATACGGTATTGACGGCAAACACGCGGATGAAGCACAAAAAGTGCATCCCGTGTGATATGTGACGTTTGAGCGTGTCAAAAAAGGGTAACCTCCCGTTTGTAAAACGGAGGGAGGGTGTGTGTGCGGGGCGTAATCAGAGAGAATATTAGGAGAACGGTCTATGGCCGTTCTCGCAGACATTGCCTTTACAACTTCGACATTTGTGCACTACGAGCAATGTCCTGTTCCCCTGCGCGTCGAGCGTGCAATGCACGCGGATAAACCCGCCCGCAGGCGGCAGACGGCAAAAAGTCCGGCGTATGCCGGACTTTTTTGACAGTCTGAAATGTCGCCCACTGCGGTGGGCGACATTTTTTGTGAAAGGTGGGGTGGCAGTGGTCAAAAGCGGAATTACGTGGCGACGCGGAGTGCGTGACGGCATTCCGATCGCACTTGGGTATTTTGCGGTGTCGTTTGCGTTGGGGATTACGGCACACAACGCCGGACTTTCTGCATTGCAGGCTACCCTCGCCAGTTTTTTGTGTAACGCTTCTGCGGGAGAATACGCGGCGTTTACCGTGATCGCTGCGAACGGGGCGTATTGGGAAATGGCGTTGATGATGTTGGTGGCAAATGCGCGTTACTTTTTGATGTCCTGTGCGCTCAGCCAGTGTTTGCCGGCCGATACGCCGCTTCATCACCGTTTGTTTGTGGCGTTTGACGTAACCGACGAGATCTTCGGTATTGCGGTGTCGGCGGGTGACCGTCTTCGCCCGTCATACCTGTACGGCGCGATGGCGGTGGCGATTCCCGGTTGGGCGGGCGGCACGTGTTTCGGCGTGCTGATGGGGACTTTGTTACCGAATACAGTGGTACGTGCACTCAGTGTGGGACTCTACGGTATGTTTTTGGCGATCATTATACCGTCCGCACGGAAAAATCGTGTGATCGCCGGTGTCGTGGTCATTTCCATGGCGGTATCGTGGGCGGCGGCGTTTTTGCCGTTTTTGCCCGAAGGTATGCGGATCATTCTGCTTACGGTTTTGATTTCCGCTGTGGCGGCCGTGCTGTTTCCTGTGAGAGAAGAAAAGGAGGCGGCCGTATGAATATTTGGGTATATTTAGCGGTAATGGCAGGCACGATATATGCGATTCGTGCGTTGCCGCTCGTGCTTCTTCGCCGCCGTATTCAAAATCGGTTTATCCGCTCGTTTCTGTATTACGTGCCTTACGTGACCTTGGCGGTGATGACCTTTCCTGCTATTCTGTCGGCAACGGGCAGTGTATGGTCGGCGTGGGCGGCGCTAGCGGCAGGTATATTACTTGCTTGGTACGGTGCGGGATTGCTTACCGTGTCAGTTTCGGCGTGCGCCGTAGTATTCGTTTTGGAGATGTTTCTATGTTGAAAAAAGAGAATACTTTCACTCGCATTTATGAGGTTGTGCGCCGCATTCCGCGCGGAAAAGTGGCGACCTACGGACAGGTGGCGATGATGGCGGGCAATCCGCACTGGTCGCAGGTGGTGGGGTACGCACTGCATGTGAATCCCGACCCATCGACCATCCCGTGCTATCGTGTGGTTAACCGCTTCGGCGAGGTGTCGCGTGCGTTTGCATTCGGCGGTGAAAACGAACAGGTGCGACTGCTGAAACAAGACGGCGTGGAGTTCACAACCGAGGGACGCGTAGATTTGAAACGTTTTTTGTGGCAACCGAATGAATGAAAGAAGCAGCGGCCGACGGTCGCTGCTTCTTTTATTCGTTTGGAAATATCGTTTCAAGTAACGGCGGCAACTCCGTTAATGCTTTGATGGTATAGTCGGCGGGAATATCCCTTCGCGGCAGAGCGCCGTGTGGGTTGAACCAACAAGTGAGAACACCTGCGTTGCGCCCGCCTTGGATATCCGACGTTAAACTGTCGCCCACGATGACGGTGCGTGTGGGGTCAAGGTGGGGGAGTGCGGCAAAGCAGCGGTCAAAGAACTCTCGCGCGGGTTTGTTGATGCCCACTCGCTGGGAAATGAATATCTTTTCGAAAAACGGTGCGATCCCCGCACTTTCGATGCGCTTATCTTGTACCGAGGCGGTGCCGTTTGAAACCAAACACAGTGTGTAGCGGGGGGAGAGGGCTTGGAGAGTTTCCACCGCACCGTCGATAAACCAGTGTCCTTCGGACAGGTTGCGTTCATAGATATGCCACGCTTCTTCGGCAGGAAACGATACGCCGAGTTCCAAAAACAACTGTGCGAACCGCCCTGTCAACACCTCGACACGGGTGAGTTCGCCTTTTTCAAGTCGCTTCCAATGGGCATCGTTGATAGCGCTGTAACGCGCGGCGACCTCGTCGGTCGCAGGGGCGCCGACAGCCGTGAGCGTCTTGCGAATGGCAACGGCTTCGGCCTTATGGAAGTCCAATAACGTATCATCCAGATCGAACAAAACAGTCGGTCGCACGGTGACACTCCTTTCGCGTAAATATACACTCAGTATACCGTATTTCCCGACAAAATGCAACCGCCTGCGTGCAAATGGTAAAAAACGGGGGAAAAGGCCAAAAAAACCTTGAAAAAATGCGGATTTTTTTCGATTTACCTATAGCATATTTTAAAATGATGTGCTATAATGATGTACGATGGTGTGTAATGGGCGTATTGCGCGTTGCACACGGAAACAAATAAGGAGGATTCGGTTCATGCAAAAGAAAATCAGTAAGCTTCCCTTTAATGGGACGGCCGAACAGGAAGCCCGCCTGCAAAAGGTGATCGCGGAAAATCGTCACGACAAAAGTCGTTTGATGGCGGTTATGCAGGAGGCACAAGGTATCTACGGCTATCTGCCCTATGAGGTGCAGAAAATGATCGCCGAGGGTATGGATGTCCCGATGGAAAAGGTGTACGGTGTGGCTACCTTCTATGCACAGTTCGCGCTGTCGCCCAAGGGCAAGTATGACATCTCGGTTTGTTTGGGTACTGCCTGCTTCGTTAAGGGCGCGGGTGACCTGATGGATAAACTCAGCGAACTGCTCGGTATCGGCGCAGACGAGTGCACGGAGGACGGTAAGTTCTCGCTGACGGCGTGCCGTTGCATCGGTGCGTGCGGTCTGGCACCGGTCCTCACGGTGAACGAGGAAGTGTACGGCCGTTTGACGGTGAAGGATATTCCCGACATTCTGGCGAAGTACAAGGACTAAAATCTGCTTTTTAGAGGGATAGTCGATGAAGATCCGTACCATGAAAGAGCTGCTGAACGCCGAAGTGATCTGCGGCGAAGACGGGCTGGAGAACCACGTGTACTCCGCTTGCGGCAGTGATATGATGAGCGATGTACTGGCGTATGTAAAAGATCAGGCGGTGCTGATGACCGGTCTGGTCAATTCTCAAGTGATCCGCACGGCGGAGATGATGGATATGCATTGTATCGTATTCGTCCGCTCCAAACGGCCGACGGCGGAGATGATCGAACTGGCAAAAGAAAGCGGTGTGGTCATCCTCTGCACGGATAAGCGGATGTACGAGGCGTGCGGTATTCTCTACAGCAACGGCCTTGTGGGAAACAAGGTGCGCGCATGAGTGAACAATTGACATTCCACTTTGATGTGGACGGCGACAACTTTACCTCAGCGGGTCAGGCTTCGGTTATGATGAAGAAGAACCTGCGACAGCTCGGTATCTCTCCCGATACCATCCGCCGCGTGTCGATCGCAATGTACGAAGGCGAGATCAATATGGTGATCCACGCCGGAGGCGGCAAGGCCGACGTTACGGTGGATGAAGAAGGGGTCAAGATCGTGCTGGAGGATCACGGCCCCGGTATTAAAGATATTGAACAGGCGATGCAGGAAGGATTTTCCACCGCACCTGACAATATCCGTTCACTCGGTTTCGGCGCCGGTATGGGTCTGCCGAATATGAAACGATATACCGACAAGATGGAGATCGAATCCACCCCCGGTGTGGGAACCCGTATTACCATGCGGGTGAATTTCTGAAGACAAGGCGGTGAGGGCGAATGAATACATACGGGCATTCCGTGTTTTTGGATGTGGAAAAGTGTACCGGATGTACCACCTGCCTGCGCCACTGTCCCACCGAAGCGATCCGTATCCGCGACAATCATGCCGTGATCAACGAAGAACGGTGTATTGATTGCGGCGAATGTATTCGCGTGTGTCCGCACAAAGCGAAGAAGGCGGTGTGTAACAAACTGGATGCGATGGACCGCTTCAAGTGGAAGATCGCACTGCCTGCTCCGACGTTGTACGGTCAGTTTGAAAATTTGGATGACGTGGATTACGTTCTGGATGGCCTTCTCCGCATCGGATTTGACGATGTGGTGGAGGTCTCACAGGCGGCGGAACTGGTTTCCGCTTATACGCGCCAATATTTGAAGACCGACGGTGTGCGTAAACCTGCGATCAGTTCGGCGTGTCCCGTAGTAATGCGGCTTATCTGCCTGCGTTTCCCTTTCCTGAAGGATAATATCGTGCAGATGTTACCTCCGATGGAAGTGGCGGCACGCATGGCACGCGAAAAAGCAAAGCGTGAGCATCCCGAATTGAAAGACGATGAGATCGGTGTGTGTTTCATCACGCCTTGTCCCGCGAAAGCCAGTTACGTGAAGAACGGCTTTGCGGATTACAAGAGTCAGGTGGACGTGGTCGTTTCCATCAGCGATATCTACTTCTTGCTCATCAACGCAATGGGGAAATCCGAGCAGATACAATCACTTTCCAAATCGGGTGTGATCGGCATCGGTTGGGCATCCTCGGGCGGTGAGGCAACGGCTATCTTTAACGAAGATTATTTAGCGGCGGACGGCATTGATAACGTGATCGACCTGCTGGAACAGATCGAAAACGGCAATATTCCCCCGCTCGAGTTCATCGAGCTTAACGCCTGTATCGGCGGTTGTGTGGGCGGCGTGTTGACGATGCAAAATCCGTTTATCGCGAAAGCGCGATTGCAAACGTTACGGCGGTATTTGCCGGTTTCGCAAAACGTGCTTTCAAAGGAAGAAAAGAAATACATTCCCGAAAGTTATTTCTTCGAATCGTTCCCGACGTATCAGCCCATTTCGCGGTTGAGTGATAATATGGCGGAATCTATGCGGATGATGTCCGATATCCAAAAACTGCGTAAGGAATTGCCCGGATTTGACTGCGGTTCTTGCGGCGCACCGACTTGTCGGGCGTTTGCAGAGGATGTAGTTAAAGGGTTGGCGGATAAGTGTGATTGTCTTTTGACTATGCGGGAGCAGTTGGCACAGTATTGTAAGGAACAGGGTGAACAGCATGAAGGTGAGTGAACTGGTAAGCAACGGTGTTTGCCGTGCACTGACCGTGACGGAAGGCGACCGTGAGATCGGCGGTGTGTATATCGGCGATCTGCTCAGTTGGGTGATGGGGCGTGCTTCGGCCGATGATGCGTGGATCACCATTATGTCTAACATCAACGTGGTGGCGGTCGCATCGCTGGCGGATGCCGCGTGCGTGTTGTTCGCCGAAGGGGTCGTACCCGACGAAAACGTGATTCAAACCGCTGCCGAAAAGGGCATCAACCTCTTGGTCAGCGACCTTGCGGCGTATGAACTGGCGATTTTGCTTCACGAGAAGATGACGGCACGATGAAACAATACTACTACGACTTGCATATCCACTCCTGTCTTTCGCCCTGTGCGGATAATGACAACACTCCCGGCAACCTTGTGGGAATGGGGGTGCTTGCGGGTTTGCAGATCATGGCGCTTACCGACCACAACTCTTGCCGCAACTGTCCGTCGTTCTTTGCGGCGGCAGCACAGCACGGGATCATTCCCGTGGCGGGGATGGAGTTGACCACGGCAGAAGATATTCATATGGTGTGTTTGTTTGAAACGTTGGAAAACGCTATGGCGTTCAGCGAGGAGATCGACCGCCGCCGTGTTCGTATCCCGAACCGTACCGATATTTTCGGCGAACAGTGGATATGTGATGAAACCGATACGCCGTGCGAACAGGAACCCGATCTTCTCTCCAATGCCACTACCGTGTCGCTGGAGGAGGGAGCCGAATTGGTCACACGGTTCGGCGGGGTATATTACCCCGCGCACATTGACCGTGAAGCCAACGGCATCATCGCGACTCTCGGTATGTTACCGCCCACGCCGCACTTCACTTGTGTGGAGTTCAAGGATGGCGCTAAGGTTGCGGAATACCGTGAAGCATACGGTTTGCAGGATATGGCGGTGGTGGTGGATTCGGATGCCCACTTTTTGTGGGATGTGCAGGATAAGGCGAACGTTTTGGCGCTGGACCCTGCCGATAACAGCGATCAAGCGATACGTACCGCTTTGATCCACCGTTTGAAGCAAGGAGGGAGCAGCCTTTGAAGGAGTTGTCGCTGAACATTTTGGATGTAGCGGAAAATTCTGTGAAGGCCAAAGCATCTTTGACCGAAATTCGGTTGACCGAAGACGGAGAAACCCTCACGTTGGTGATTCAAGACGACGGTTGCGGTATGACCGAAGAGGTCGTGCGTTCGGTGACCGATCCGTTTTACACCACCCGCACTACCCGTAAGGTGGGGCTTGGTCTGCCGCTCTTGAAACTGGCGGCGGAAATGACCGGTGGCACGATGCAGGTCGTGTCCCGTGCACAAGCGGAACATCCCGCTGACCACGGCACCGCCGTAACGGCAAGGTTCCATACGGCGCACATTGATTGTCCGCCGCTCGGTGACGTAGTGGAAACGGTGCTTACGCTGATTCAAGGTCATCCCGATACGGATTTCTTGTTCTGCCATACGTTGGGCGAAAGGAAAGTGACGCTGGATACGCGTGAGTTGCGGCAGGTGTTGGAGGACGTGCCGCTGAACAGTTACGAAGTTCTCCAATGGATAGAAGCGTTTTTGCGCGAGCAATATCAATAAAGTAATTCAAAGGAAAGGGAGATATACTATGAAATCATTAGCAGAACTGCAAGCCATCAAGGCGAAGATGCAGGACAAGGTCGCCCTGCGTGAAGGCAGCAGCGAAAAGCGCGTTGTGGTCGGTATGGCTACTTGCGGTATCGCGGCAGGCGCTCGTCCCGTTTTGAGCGCGTTTGTTGAGGAAGTCAGCAAAGCGGGTCTTGCGGGCAGTGTCACCGTTTCGCAGACCGGTTGCATCGGCCTGTGCCAGTATGAGCCGATCGTTGAGGTGTTTGAAGCCGGCAAGGATCGCGTCACCTACGTGAAGATGACCGCCGATAAGGTCGCTCGCGTTGTGGAGGAGCACCTGAAGGGCGGCAATCCCGTTGCGGAATACACCATTACGAACAATAAGTAAAAAATCATCCGTTTAAGGATAGGGAGGTAACATTATGATTCGCGCACATGTACTTATTTGTGGCGGTACCGGTTGTACCTCTTCGGGAAGTCAATCGATTCAGCAGGCGTTTGCCGACAGCATCGAGAAATACGGCCTCACCGAAGAGATCAAACTGGTACAGACCGGTTGTTTCGGTCTTTGCGCTCTCGGCCCCGTGGTTATCGTTCATCCCGACGGCACCTTCTACAGCCGTGTGGAAGAGAGCGACGTGGACGAGATCGTGTCGGAGCACCTGTTGAAGGGTCGTCCCGTTCAGCGTTTGGTGTATGACGACGTGGCGGAAGAGCATAAGGAAGATGCGGTCGTCGGCAACGTTTCGCTGAACGACACCACCTTCTACAAATCTCAGAACCGTTTGGTCCTCCGTAACTGCGGTGTCATTGATCCCGAAAAGATCGACGAATACATCGCGATGGATGGTTATGCCGCTCTCGGTAAGGCACTGACCGAAATGACTCCCGAGGAAGTCATTCAGTGTGTCACCGACTCGGGCCTGCGCGGTCGTGGCGGCGGCGGCTTCCCGACCGGCCGTAAGTGGGCGCTCACCGCTCCCAATCAGGCGGATCAGAAGTATGTTGTTTGCAACGCCGACGAAGGCGATCCGGGTGCATTTATGGACCGTTCGGTGTTGGAGGGCGATCCTCACGCATTGATCGAAGCTATGGCGATCGCGGGTTACGCCATCGGTGCAACCGAAGGTTATGTGTACGTCCGTGCGGAGTATCCGATCGCGGTGGCACGTTTGCAGATCGCAATTGATCAGGCGCGTGAATACGGCCTGCTCGGTAAGAACATCTTTGGTTCGGGCTTTGATTTCGACTTGTTCATCCGTCTCGGTGCCGGCGCGTTCGTGTGCGGTGAAGAAACGGCGTTGATGACCTCTATCGAAGGTAACCGCGGTGAGCCGCGTCCGCGTCCGCCGTATCCCGCTGTGAAGGGCTTGTACGGTCGTCCCACCGTTGAAAATAACGTGGAGACCTTTGCAAACATTCCGCAGATCATCTTGAAGGGTGCGGATTGGTTCCGCTCGATGGGTACTGAGAAATCCCCCGGTACCAAAGTGTTTGCTCTGGGCGGTAAGATCAAGAACACCGGTCTGGTGGAAATCTCGATGGGCACCACCCTGCGCCACATCATTGAAGATATCGGCGGCGGTATTCCGGACGGCAAGAAGTTCAAAGCGGCCCAGACGGGCGGCCCCTCCGGCGGTTGTATTCCGGCCCAGTTGATCGATACCGAAGTGGACTTCGACAACCTGACGGCTATCGGTTGTATGATGGGTTCGGGCGGTCTGATCGTTATGGACGAAGACAACTGTATGGTGGACATCGCGAAGTTCTTCTTGGAGTTCACGGTGGATGAGTCCTGCGGTAAGTGCACTCCCTGCCGTGTGGGTACCAAGCGTTTGCTCGAATTGCTTGAGCGCATCACCCGCGGTGAAGGTAAGATCGAAGATCTCGACGAGATGGAAGAACTGTGCAACTACATCAAGGCGAACTCGCTGTGCGGTTTGGGCCAGACGGCTCCCAACCCCGTGCTCAGTACTCTGCGTTTCTTCCGCGATGAGTATGTATCTCACATTGTGGATAAGAAGTGCCCCGCCGGTGTGTGTAAGGATCTGCTGCAGTTCAAGATCGTGGCCGATAAGTGTAAAGGTTGTTCGGCTTGTGCACGTAAGTGCCCTGTCAACGCCATTACCGGTGAGATCAAGAATCCCTTCGTCATCGATACGTCGAAGTGTATCAAGTGCGGTGCTTGTATCAGCACTTGTAAGTTTGATGCGATCATTAAGGAATAAGAAAGGAGTACGCTGAAATGGATATGGTAAATGTAAAAGTTAACGGCATTGCGGTCAGCGTGCCCAAGGGTTCCACCATTTTGGAGGCGGCTCGTGCCGCCGGTGTGGAAATTCCCACCCTTTGCTTTATGAAAGAGTGCAACGAGATCGGCGCTTGCCGTATCTGCGTTGTGGAAGCGACTATGACCCGCGGTCTGGTCACTGCCTGTGTGTATCCTGTGGCGGAAGGTATGGAGATCCAGACCAACACCGAAAAGGTGCAG
This sequence comes from Oscillospiraceae bacterium, assembly GCA_015065865.1. GTDB lineage: Bacteria > Bacillota > Clostridia > Oscillospirales > Acutalibacteraceae > SIG588. The sequence goes on from SVPM01000005.1 coordinate 20,154, forward strand.
AAGGCTCGCCGTACCACGCTGGAACTGATGCTCTCCACCCACGACAAGAAGTGCTTGTCCTGCTCGCGTTCCACCAACTGCGAACTGCAGCAGCTCTGCCGTGCATACGGTGTGGAGGACAGCGGCCGTTACGATGGTTTCAAACCGAATTACGAACTGGATACCTCCACGGCGCATCTGGTGCGCGACAACAACAAGTGCATTCTCTGCCGTCGTTGCGTGGCTGCGTGTAACCAGCAGTATGTTTCGGTCATCGGCGCCAACGATCGTGGTATCGATACCCATATCGGTTGTGCGTTTGAGACCAAGTTGTCGAGCGTGGCTTGCGTGTCCTGCGGTCAGTGCACCGCGGTGTGCCCGACGGGCGCGTTGGTCGAAAAGGACGATACCGACAAGGTGTGGGCGGCTCTGGCCGATCCGACCAAGACGGTGGTCGTGCAGACGGCGCCTTCGGTGCGTGCTACGCTGGGTGAATGCTTCGGTATGCCGGTCGGCACAAACGTGGAAGGCAAGATGGTCGCGGCTCTGCGCCGCTTGGGCTTCAACTGGGTGTTCGATACCAACTTTGCGGCGGACCTCACCATTGTGGAAGAAGCCAACGAGTTGCTCGGCCGTATGAAGAACGGCGGCACGCTGCCGATGATCACTTCTTGCTCGCCCGGTTGGGTGAAGTTTGCGGAGTATTATTATCCCGAACTGCTCGGTCATCTCTCCACCTGCAAGTCGCCCCAGCAGATGGGCGGTGCGGTTATCAAGACCTACTTTGCAGAGAAGCAGGGCATTGACCCGAAGGATATCGTGAGCGTGTCCATTATGCCGTGTACCGCGAAGAAATTCGAAGCGGGCCGCGACGACGAGAATGCAGCGGGTGTTCCCGATGTGGATATTGCGCTGACCACTCGTGAACTCGGTCGTATGATCGAGCGTGCGGGTCTGAAGTTTGAAGCGTTGCCGGACGAAGAGTTCGATGCACCTCTGGGTGAAGATACCGGTGCGGCTATGATCTTCGGTGCAACGGGCGGCGTTATGGAAGCGGCTCTGCGTACCGCAAACGACTGGCTCACCGGCAAGGATAACACCGATGTGGAATTCCACGCGGTGCGTGGCACCACCGGCTTGAAGGAAGCCACTGTGGAGATCGCGGGTGCGAAGGTCAAGGTTGCGGCTGTCAGCGGCATCGCGGGTGCAAAGGTCGTTATGGATCGCATCAAGGACGGTACTGCCGATTGGGCCTTTGTCGAAGTGATGTGCTGTCCGGGCGGTTGCGTCAACGGCGGCGGTCAGCCGATCCAGCCGCAGTACGTGCGTGACACGGTGGATCTGAAGGCACTGCGTGCTAAGGTGCTGTACGATCTGGATGCCAACATGCCTCTGCGTAAGTCGCATGAGTCGCCGGTCATCAAGATGCTGTACAACGAGTTCTTCAAGGGCGAATACGGTTGTGAGAAGGCTCACCACATTCTGCACACCTCCTACGTGCCTCGTAAGAAGTACTAAGAGCTAATAAAAACTGCCGAGGAGCGATCCTCGGCAGTTTTTTGTTGTGAGCGGCGAAAACCGCCGGCTGTGCCGGGGGTTCAAAAAAGCTTTAGCGGTGAGTGGGAAAAGATACATCTTGAAAAGATGGACAATGAAACGATCAAAGAAGCCTTCCTCCCCTTGTCAGGGGAGGTGATTTTTGGTCGTGAGAGCGACCGAAAATCGGAGGGGTAGTAGGAGAAACTCGTTTCTGCGATGTTTCACTACCCCTCAGTCTCGCTACGCTCGCCGGCTCCCCTGACAAGGGGAGCTTTGGCAAAGGAGCGTCCGTTTACGGGTATCAAGCAATTATCCCCTCGCAGGTGTTAGGCCGCAAAAAGCGCCTGCAGGCGCTGCTGGTAACAGAGCCTTACAGGCGTTTTTTGAAAAGCCACCGGCTATGCCGGTGGATATTTACTGTAGTTTCTTTTTTAAAAATTTATTCTTCGCCTTCACCGTCACGCCACGGAATGGCACAGAGTGCTTCCGCCACGGGCTCACGTGTCCACAGGTGCGGTGTGATACGCAACGTAAAGCCGCTGCCGCTGTTGGTCACCCACTGTTTCATATCACCGCGAGGCAGGCCGTATGCCGCCATAATGAGCATAATGACACCGCCGTGCGTGCAAATGACCGCTTCGGTATCGCCGCTTCGCAACAGTGTATCCACGATGCTTTCAAACGCCTGCATTACGCGTGCTTGAAAATCAGCGGCTGTTTCACCACCGGGAATCTCAGCGCCTTTGGTGCCGCTGACCCACTGCAAAAAGTCTTCGCGGTTTTTCAAGTTGGCGATACGCATATTTTCCCATTCACCGAAATCACATTCCGCCAGCCCTTCCACCACTTCGGGCTTGCTTTCGGGATACAACACGTGTAACGTCTGCTTGCAACGGGTGAGAGGACTGGTGAAAAATCGCATACCGTAAGGGTAGGTATATACCTTTTTCATCTGTAACAACTCATTAACACCCGCGGGGGAAAGCGGCAGATCGGTGCGACCGATATAGGTTCCCGTTTCGTTGGCGGCAGTTTGTCCGTGCCGAATCAGGTGAATTTTGTAAGTCTTCATAAAAAACCTCCCGAAATTTGAGCGAATTTCCACTTTACAAATGGTATCGAAGTGTGGTACAATATTAAACGCGCCGTATAAAGCGGCGACAATTACGATTGAGAAGAACAACGGAGGACAGGCATGAATACCGCTTTTCCGAGAATCATAACGTTACTACGCAAAGAGCGTGGACTCAGCCAAAAGCAGGCGGCGGCGGATCTGGAGATCTCGCAGGCGTTGCTTTCGCATTACGAAAAAGGTATCCGCGAATGCGGGTTGGATTTCGTGGTGCGTGCTGCGGATTATTACGGCGTTTCCTGTGACTATTTGCTGGGGCGTGCGGCAGACAAGTCGGGTGCGATGATCGCTGTGGAAGAAATCCCCGATATCGATCCCGCCGCTAAAGATAATCAGTTGCGCGGCAGTTTGTTGCCGGTACTTAATAAGAAGTTGATCGTCAATTCGGTCAACGTGATCTTCGATCTGTTACAGCGTGCGAGCAACAAGGGGCTCACCACCGAAGTGTCGGCGTATTTGTCGATGGCGGTGTACAACGTGTTCCGTCAACTGTATTCCGCCAACCCTAAGAATCCCGCTGCGATGTTCTCGGTGCCGTCCTATATGTTCCAAGCAGCATTGATCGGCGAAATGAGCAAGACGTCTGCTCGCATCGGAGAGTTGGCGTGTGGCCGTGCCGTGGATGGGGAAGAGGGACTCTCGCCCGAAGCCGCTCCGCAGATTTTGCCGGACACTTTGGCGGAACAGTATCCGCTGTTTGCGTCTTCGCTGTTTAACCTGCTCCGCAATGCCGAAGGCAGGTTGCAATAAAAATGTATATCAAATCGCCGAAGCGTGTGCTTCGGCGATTTGTTTTATTCGTCTTGCGGGAGCTTGGCACGTACTTTTTCGGTCATCTTTTTAATGTGTTTTGTTCCAAACGGGTACAGCATATATACCGAAAATGCCGCCGCCAGTGTGCACACCAAATGTACGATCAGCAATACACCGGCTGTGATACGCTCGAACAGCGGTGCACAGAAGGCGATCAGCGTGGTGGTTTCACCGCTCCAAGACGGTTCGTGATATAAGAGCAACGTGCTAACGGCGAAAACAACCGCTACCCATGCGTTAATATGCAACAGGGCGATATCCGCTCGTGCTTTGGTGCGCCTTGCCGCTATGGCAAAAGCGGGGAGGGTTGTCAGCACAAAGCCATGCACCCACGTGCAAAGGTTGGCGGCATACATACCGAGTTTTTCTTTGGAAGTGAGTGCGATCTCCGCCGTGACACCCGATTCCCAGTGGGAATTGAGTGACACTTCCACGAACATCGCCGCCATACCGAAGATGACGAGAGCCGCCAAGGCACGTCCAAGTATCCGCACCGCTTTATGTTGCCAGCCTTTGGCGGCAAGCAACGCCAACAGTACACCGTACACAACGAACAGGGCAATGCCGAATTGGTTGAAACTGCTTTGTCCGAAGGTTACGTACGCAAGCACGCATTGCAGAGCCGCAAAGACCAGTTGCAATACGAAATATACGCGTTCTTCATTTTGAATGTTCAGAAAACGGCGCACCCGTTCTTTGGTCAGCCGTTTTCTTTTTTCGCTTTTAGCCATATATGTATCCTCCTACAGAGATAACACTATTATAAACAATATTTCGACAAAATGCAAGTCATACCCCTGTCAAATCAAAGTTCGGAATAAAGAGAGAAGAAGCACTTTCCGCCTCTTGTGCGTATCCGTCGGTCAATCCCAGATCCAGCAAGCGGCAGAACACCTTTTCGCGTTCACGCCGTGTTAAGCGGCGGGACAGCGCGGGAAATTCTTCGATATCCCGCAGAGGGGTGTATTGAAACATCAAACTTACAAAACAGCCGTGCGGCAGATTGTTTGCCAGCCAATCCAGCACAGCCAAGGAGTTTTTGGTGTGCCCCGGCAACACAAGATGTCGCACCATTGTGCCGCGCTGTACGATGCCCTGTTTATCCAGTTGCATCGGCCCTGTTTGACGCGCCATTTCCAAAACGGTTTCAGCCGCACGGTCGGCGTAATCGGGCACACCCGACAGGGCGGCACCCAACGCATTGTCGGCATATTTGAAGTCGGGAAGATACACATCCACCAAACCTTCGAGAGTTTTGAGGGTCTGTACCCGCTCATAACCGCCGGAATTATACACGACGGGGACAGAAGGCTTGTAAAGGGATAGCGCTTGTCGGATGGCGGGGACAAACTGTGTGCCGCTGACCAAGTTGATGTTGTGGGCACCGGCCACCTCCAACTCGCGAAAGATATCCGCCAGTCGTGCGGGGGATATCTCTTTGCCAAAAACTTCTTGACTTATCCCGTGGTTTTGACAGTAACGGCAGTGAAGCGGACAACCGCTGAAAAACACCGTGCCCGAGCCGTTTGATCCACTGATACACGGTTCTTCACCGAAATGCAGAGCCGCACGTGCTACCCGCGGATTGGCGGTTACACCGCAACTGCCGCAGGTGTGATCGTCTGCACGCAGTGCACCGCACTGTCGCGGACATAGGGTGCAGGGAGCGTTCAAAAAAATACCCCCTCATTCAAAAGTGCGTGCAGCCGAGTAAGCAGAGCATGGCGATCGTTTTCGATTTGGCCGTCTATCACTTCGTTTAATAAGTGTTTTAGAATTTTTCCTACGATGGGTCCTGCGGATACACCGAGTGCTGTAATGTCAGATCCCTTTACAGCGAGGTCTTTCAAGGAAAAGCAAGCTTCCTTTTCCGACACGCGGTTCAGCACCGTTTCCACCGCTTGCCACTGTGCGCGCCGTTCGGTCGCATACAGCGCGTGAGCATCGTTATCCGCGTGTTTTACCGCGATAAGATCGCGCAACAGCGATTCTCCAAAGCGCCCCAGCGCGCGTTTTACCGCAGGTTCGGTAGGGGGGATCTGCCGGTCGTGTGCTTTTACCAGCGTTGTAACGGTTTGCACGGTATCGCGACTCATACGCAAGCGTGTGAGAATTTCTTCTGCCATGGGTGCGCCAACCGCTGCGTGACCTTTGAAGTGTCCGATGCCATCCTCGTCAACTGTAAAGGTGTGTGGCTTGCCAATGTCGTGCAACAGCACCGCCCACCGCACGATGGGATCGGATGGAGCGGCGTCTATCGCGTGCAAAGTGTGCATATATACGTCATAGCAATGATGGGGATTACGCTGGTCAAAATCAAAGGTAGCGGCTATCTCGGGGATCACCACCGCCAACACGTCGCGATATTCCTGCAAAACGGGAAGCACGTTTTGGCCGCACAACAGCTTTGTCAGTTCGACTGCTATGCGTTCAGCGGCGATATTGTGAAGTCTGTCACGCGTTTCGTGCAGAGCGTGCGCCGTTTCGGGCGCGATACGAAGCGGCAACGTAGCGGCGAAACGCAATCCGCGCAGAATACGCAGGGCATCTTCCGAAAAACGAGTGACGGCATCGCCCACACAGCGCAGAATACCGTTTGCAAGATCTTCCTGCCCGCCGAACGGATCCGCTAATCCGTCTTGTTCGTTATACGCCATTGCATTAACGGTAAAATCTCGCCGTGCAAGGTCCGCATTTATATCCGCAACAAAGGTTACCGTGTCGGGGTGACGACTGTCGGTATAGCCGCTTTCGGTGCGAAAGGTGGTGATCTCCACCGTGCGTTCATCCGTTACCACCGCAACGGTGCCGTGCTGTGCACCGACGGTTATCGTGCGGTGATCGGCAAATACGGCGGTGATCTGTTCGGGCGTGGCGGCAGTGGTAACGTCCCAATCGTGAGGAACGACACCGCGCAAACTATCCCGTACACAACCGCCCACCGCGTATGCGGCAAAGCCATGTTTTTGTAATCGTGCGATCAGTGCTGCCACATCGGACGGCAGGAAAATACGGGTGCTCACAGCACGTGGATGACCGTGCGCCCGTCCTCCTCACGGATTTCGGCACGACCGGTGAGAATAGAAAGGATACTGCGGTACAACAGACCGGAGTCATCCAAAAAGTGTTCGCGAATGTAATCGGCTTGTTGGTGGTCGCCTACCTTCAGCGACAGGGAGAGCAGAGGGGCTTCTTCGTCGCGAATGGCACAAGTAACGGTGCAACCGTGGGTAAGATCGGTGATGATCACATCGGAATCACGCTCGTTATGTCGACGTGCCAATGCTTGTATCGCCGCTTTGGCTGAGCGCTCACGCAGGGTGAGAGGCAGGCGATTATGCAACGTTTGCACCGCGACACGACCGTTTTCCTCCAAAGTGAGCAGTTGCTCGGTATCCTCCGATTGTGTGACACTGCCGGCGGTGAGCAATCCCTCGAGTGCTTCGGTGGTTTCAAAGAAGTTTGCCATACCGCCGCCCGCCACGATGTCCATCACCGTGGTGCGGGGAAGTGCTTCTTTCACACTGCTCAACATATAGCATATCAGAAGCTGAATGTCAGCCATACGGTACAGCCCGCCCGGTTCTACACCGGCGGAAAATCCTTGCATCGTCATATTGAGAAAAACTCCTGTTCTAAAATCAAATATTCACATTTAGTATATCACAAAACCCGTGCGGGGGCAAGTGGAAAACGAAAAATCTTGACATTCGGTATTCAGTGTGTTACAATGAAGCCGTCTTCGGGGCGGGGTGAGATTCCCCACCGGCGGTTACAGCCCGCGACTCGGGAAGATTCCCGACTGATTTGGTGTGATTCCAAAGCCGACGGTACAGTCCGGATGCGAGAAGATAAACAACGTTTGTGTGTTTGCCCCGTCACGCTGTGGACGGGGAATTTTTTTGTTTTGAAAGGGAGTGAATCCGTGAATTCCAAACATTTGATTCGCTTGTGTCAGGCATCTTGTCTGGCAGCGGTGGCGTTGGTGCTCGTGTATTTCATTCATTTTCCGCTGATTCCCGCAGCTCCGTTTTTGGAATACGACATGGCGGACGTTCCCGTTCTTTTGGTCACGGTTCTGTTCGGTCCGCTGTGGGGGGGGGCGGTGCTGACAGCGGTTTCGTTGGTACAAGCGTTTATGCTCGGCGGTAACGGTTGGGTGGGTGCTGTGATGCACATCGTGTCTTCGGGTGTGCTGGTGCTTATCGTGGGGATGTTCAGCCGCCGTTCCGTGCGCCCCGCCCGCTTGGCTGTCGGTTTGTTGCTCGGTACACTGGCGATGGCGACGGTGATGGTGCCGATGAATCTGACGTTGACGGTGTATTTTCTCGGTACACCGCGTGCGGCGGTAATACAGATGTTGTTGCCGGCCATCGTCCCGTTTAACCTTTTGAAAGCGGGTATCAACAGTGCCCTTACCGCCGCGGTGTATACCACACTGCGCCCCCTGTTGCGCCGTCAGCGCGAAATGCTGGGAGTGGAAAAAGAGATATAAGTAAAAATCACCTGTGCACTGTCGGCACGGGTGATTTTTTGTTGCAATCTTCAAAAAGATATGATATAGTATAAATATATATTTTTTTCGGGAGGTCAGATTATGTCGAATCCTTCATGGCTGAAAAATGCAATGATCTATAACGTATATCCGCAGTCGTTTTATGACACCAACGGTGACGGTATCGGTGATCTTAAGGGTGTGGAGGAAAAACTGGATTATATCCAAGGACTCGGTTGTAACATTATTTGGATGAACCCGATTTTTGTCAGTCCGTTTCGCGATGCAGGGTACGACGTGACGGATTTCTACACGGTGGCCCCTCGCTACGGTACGAATGAAGATCTGCGCCGTTTGTGTGCCAAAGCCAAAGAACGCGGAATGCACATTGTGTTGGATCTGGTGGCAGGGCACACGTCGCTCGAGTGCGAATGGTTTCAACGTTCGGCGGAATATGATCCTAACGAGTTTTCCCACCGCTATGTGTGGACCGATTCGGTAGGTGATCTCGGCGACGGTACCTTTATCAACGGATATTCCGACCGTGACGGTTCGTATATGAAGAATTATTACTACTGCCAGCCGGCACTGAACTACGGTTTTGCCAATCCCGATCCGAACAAATCGTGGCAGCGACCGGTGGATGATCCGCACTGCATCGCCACACAGGAAGCGTTGCTGGATGTGATGGACCATTGGACAAAACACGGTGTGGACGGTTTCCGTGTGGATATGGCCTTCTCGCTGGTGAAATACGACTGCGAAGAAAAAGAAACTATCAAACTCTGGCAGAAGATGAGTGCAAAATTCAAGGAAACACATCCCGATTGTTTGCTCATTTCCGAATGGAGTTATCCCGAACGGGCGTTGGCGGCAGGGTTTGACGTGGATTTTCTCATTCATTTTAACTTGAAATGCTTTACCACCTTGTTCCGCCACGAAAAAGGGCGTAATGACCGACTTGACTGGGTCGGCCCCAGTTATTTCCGCAAAGAAGGTGAAGGCGATTTCAGCCTATTTTATGAGGATTTTATCGATCAGTTGAATAAGACCAAAGGGCTCGGTTATGTTTCGGTACCCACCGGTACGCACGACCTGCCGCGTGTAGCATGGGAACGGGATGAAGAGGATCTTCGTGTGATCCAGACGTTTATCTACACCATGCCCGGCATCCCGCTGATCTATTACGGTGATGAGATCGGTATGCGATATCTGGAGGGGCTGCGTTCGGTGGAAGGCGGTTATCGTCGCACGGGCGCGCGTTCGCCGATGCAGTGGAAAGCGGGGAAGAACTTCGGCTTTTCCACCGCGGATACCACCTACATTCCTTGTGACCCGTCACCTGATGCGCCTACCGTGGAAGCGCAGGAACGGGACCCCGATTCGTTGCTTAACCACGTGAAAACGATGACCGCTTTGCGGCGAGCCCATCCCGCGTTGCAGGAAGACGGTGAGTTTGAGGTGCTCGGCGGCAGTTACCCCGCGGTGTATGAACGCCGTGCAGGGGATGAGCGCATCCGTGTGATCATCAATCCCTCCGTGCGGGAATATACGTTGGATATCCCGCAGCCGCAAGAGATATACGTTTCCCGCAATGTTGAGGTAAACGGTACCAAAGCCACCGTAAAGGGTTGCGGTTATCTCGTGTTTCGGGTGTAATAACCCGTGCCTCATCGGTTATACTAGCCGATGAGGTGATGGTAAGTGAGTAAAGAGAAAAAAGAGCCCGTGCGCCGTGAAACGCACGAAAGCCGCGTGTTGCAGGAACAGTTGAAAGATATGGTGGAAACCGGCGCGGTAGTGACGGATAACGGACGCCATACCATTCATTGCCTGACGGTGATCGGGCAGATCGAAGGGCATTACACCCTCGGAAGCGACAATAAGACCACCAAATACGAGCACGTATTGCCGCAATTGGTAGCGATTGAGGAAAGCACTGAAATCGAGGGCGTGCTGATCTTACTGAATACAGTCGGCGGCGACATTGAAGCGGGGCTTGCGATTGCGGAGATGATATCCGGTATGCGAAAACCCACGGTGTCACTGGTGCTCGGCGGCGGACACTCCATCGGCGTGCCGCTGGCGGTATCGGCGAAGCGATCGTTTATCGCACCTTCCGCTACCATGACCATACACCCCGTGCGTACCAACGGATTGGTGTTAGGTGTGCCGCAGGCGTTTCGGTATTTTCAGCGTATGCAGGAACGCATTACCCGTTTTGTGTGTGAACATTCCAATCTGTCGGAAGAACGTTTTGCCGAACTGTGCAACAGTACGGATGAACTTACCACCGATATGGGGAGTGTGTTGGACGGTAACGATGCCGTGCGGGAAGGGCTGATCGACGAACTCGGTTCGCTCGGCGATGCGATCGCGGCGCTGTACCGTATGATAGAAAACCAATAAGTAAGGACGGTCAAAACTATGGCAAAGAAAAAAGCGGTTTCGGCAAAAAAGGCAAGACAGACTGACAAACAGCAACAGTTGTCGGCACAAAAAACGGCGGTGCTGTTGCTTGCGTGTGCCATTTTGTTTATGTGTATATTGTTGATTCCGGGGGCGAGTTTGTGGAACTGGTTGCACAATTTGTTGTTCGGTCTGTTCGGTTTTTGCGCGTTTTTGGTGCCGCCTATTGCCATATACGTATCGGTCCTGCTGGCAAAAGAGAAGGAAGACGGTTCGGTGCGCCGCCGCGTTTTGCAAGGGGTACTGCTGCTCTGTACGGTGAGCAGTACCATACATATTTTTGCCGCCGACGTGACGGAAAAGTACTTTGCGGCCATGGTCACCGCATATAAGAACGGTACCCACCTCTACGGTGCGGGTGTGTGCGGTGCTCTGCTCGGCTATGTGTTCGAGTGGCTGTTCTCGGATATCGGTGCTAAGATCATTTTGGTGTTGGCGCTGTTCGTGGTGATCATGTTCGTGACCAAAACCAGCGTACTCACCTTATTTAAAGCACCTGCCAAAGTGGTGAAAAAGGCACGCGAGCGGGTGGATACGGAAGCTGTGGCCATGGTTGCTCAAAAGAAAGAAAAACAGGCCTATGATCACGAAAAAGAAGTGAAGCCTGCTGTGATCGACGTGGATATGGGCGACGGCTACGTGGGGGAAACGGCTGCCGAACCGACCCCGAAGAAACGCCGTGTCAAAAAAGCGGAACCGCCCGTGGAAACGGAGCCCGCCCCCGAAAGCGGTGTGGATGATTCCATCAGCGGTGAGTTGAACGAAGCGACGGAAAAGGAGTCGTTGACGACGGCTTACCGCTATCCGCCCATTTCCTTGTTGCGTGAAACGAAGGCACAAAACGTGACTGCCGCACAGCAAGAACAACAGCAGACGGCGGATCTGCTCGTAAAGACACTCAGCGATTTCGGTGTGAGTGCGCGGGTGATCGCCGTGTCGCGCGGCCCTTCGGTCACGCGGTATGAACTGGAACCCAGTGCGGGTGTTAAATTGAGTAAGATCACAGGATTGGCAGACGATATTGCGTTGCGCCTTGCCACCACGGGCGTGCGTATCGAAGCGCCGATTCCGAACAAAGCGGCGGTGGGTATTGAAGTGCCAAACCGCAACCGTATGTCTATCGGTTTGCGCGAAATGATCGATGCCCCCGATTTTTCGATGGCCAAAAGCAAGTTGACGGTGGCACTCGGCCGTGATATTGCGGGTAACACGGTGTATACCGATCTTGCGAAGATGCCGCACTTGTTAATTGCGGGTACGACCGGTTCGGGCAAATCGGTCTGCACCAATATGATGATCCAAAGCGTGTTGTTCCGTGCTTCTCCCGAGGAAGTGCGCCTTTTGCTGATCGACCCGAAAATGGTTGAATTCGGTGTGTATAACGGGATCCCGCATCTGTTGGTACCGGTGGTGACCGATCCGCGCAAAGCGGCGGGTGCACTCGGTTGGGCGGTGACGGAAATGTTGGCGCGTTATAAAGCGTTTGCCGAAAATAACGTGCGTAACTTGGAGGAGTATAATCGCTTGGCACAAAAGAGCGACACTCTCAAAGCCAAACCGCAAATTCTCATTCTCATTGATGAGTTGTCCGACTTGATGATGGCGGCGAAAAACGAAGTGGAAGATGCTATCGTCCGTTTGGCACAGATGGCGCGTGCCGCGGGTATGCATTTGGTGATCGCCACACAACGCCCGTCGGTGGACGTTATCACCGGCCTTATCAAAGCGAATATTCCGAGCCGCTTGGCGCTGACGGTGGCGAGTAGTGTGGACTCCCGCACCATTTTGGATTGCGGCGGTGCGGAAAAGTTGCTTGGTCGCGGTGATATGTTGTTTATGCCGCTCGGCATGTCGAAACCGATGCGTATACAAGGCGGTTACGTGGATATGGAAGAGATCGAAGCCGTGGTGGATTTCCTTAAGGACGAAGGTGCCGAGGAGATCTACGATGATGAGATTATGCAGGAGATCGAGCGGCAAGCCAGTGCGGCAGGGAAGAAAGAAAATGCCGCCGATGACGAGGGCGGCGACGAACCAGCCGACGATATGCTCCCGCAGGCAATCGAAGTGGTTATCGATGCGGGTATGGCTTCCACTTCGCTGTTACAACGTAAACTGCGTTTAGGATATGCCCGCGCCGGTCGTATCGTAGATGAAATGGAACGTCGCGGTATCGTCGGACCGCACGAAGGAAGCAAACCGCGCCAAGTGCTTATTACCCGTCAGCAGTGGATGGAAATGAACGCTTTGCGTGACGATATTTCGGAGTAAAGGAAACAGAACTATGCCTTTTTTGCCGTTGACAAGTAAAGAGATGCAAGCACGCGGATGGGATGCGGCGGACATCGTACTGGTAACGGGAGATGCCTATGTAGATCACCCCAGTTTCGGTACGGCTATCATTTCCCGTGTGTTGGAGGATGCGGGCTTTCGGGTCGCTATCCTCTCGCAACCGCAAGGACCGGATGATCTTACCGAGTTTGGGCGTCCGCGCTTGGGGTTTTTCATCAACGGCGGCAATATCGACTCGATGGTGGCACATTATACCGCCGCCCGTCGTCGCCGCAGTGAAGATGCGTACACCGCAGGTGGTGCGGCAGGTCGCCGTCCCGACCGCGCAACCATCGTGTATTGTCGATGGGCACGAGAGGTGTACGGTGATATTCCGATCTTGATCGGCGGATTGGAAGCCTCTTTGCGCCGTTTTGCTCATTACGATTATTGGGATGATGCGGTGCGCCCCTCTATTTTGGTGGACAGTACCGCAGACATTCTGGTGTACGGTATGGGGGAAAAGGCGGATGTTGAAGTGGCACGGCGCCTTGCGGCGGGCGAACCGATATCGTCTATCACCGATATTCGCGGCACGGTATTTGCCGTGCCGGTGAAGGAGTATACGCCGCGCCCTTGTGCGGAATGTCCCTCGTTTGAAAAGGTACGTACGGCGGATGATGCGGGAAAACGGCAGTATGCCGTGGCGGCACGTATCCAGCAGGACGAACAGGATGCGGTGCGCGGCAAGACGGTGATACAGCGACACGGCGATGTGATCGTGGTGCAAAATCCGCCCATGCCGCCGCTTGCTACCGAAGAGTTTGACCGCGTGTATGAATTGCCGTATATGCGGGATTATCACCCCTCATACGAAGCGGCGGGCGGTGTGCCGGGTTTGCTGGAGGTGAAGTTTTCGCTGGTGCACAATCGCGGATGTTTCGGCGCGTGCAATTTCTGCTCCATTGCGTTTCACCAAGGCCGACAGATCGCTTGCCGCAGTGAGGACTCGGTGGTGCGTGAAGCGGAAAAACTTATAGCGATGCCCGATTTTAAAGGGTATATTCACGATGTCGGCGGTCCGACTGCCAATTTCCGCACCCTCTCTTGTGAAGGACAGGCTTCCCGCGGACTTTGCAAAGGTAAGAAGTGTTTGGCACCTACCGTCTGCCCCGCATTGCGGGCGGACCATAAAGAATATTTGCATCTGCTTCGTCGTTTGCGCGCATTGCCGCGGGTAAAACGGGTGTTTATTCGTTCGGGTATTCGGTTTGACTATTTGTTGGAAGATAAAGACGAAACGTTCTTTAAAGAATTGGTTCAGTACCACGTGAGCGGGCAGTTAAAGGTAGCACCGGAACATTGTTCCGCAGGTGTGTTGAACGCAATGGGAAAACCTACGATCGATACCTATCGCCGTTTTCAAAAGCGGTTTTATGAATTGACTAAAAGTATTGATAAAAAGCAATATTTGGTTCCTTACTTGATGTCTTCCCATCCCGGCAGTACCCTGCGGGATGCAGTGGAACTGGCGTTGTTTTTGAAAAAAGAGGGGTTACACCCCGAACAGGTGCAGGATTTTTATCCCACACCGGGTACGATTTCCACCTGTATGTTTTATACGGGGTTGGATCCCTATACCATGAAACCCATCTATGTGCCGCGCACGGCGGCGGAAAAGGCGGAACAGCGGGCGTTGTTGCAGTATTTTCGCCCTGAAAACCGTGATAAGGTGCGGGCGGCACTCAAACGGGCCGGTCGTGCCGACTTGATCGGCAACGGCCCGCACTGCTTGGTGCCTGCTGAAGTCGCGGCACACCGCCCTGTGACGGCACGGCCGCACAAAACACCACCGAAAAAGAATCGGAGCCGCCGCTGATATGATTGCACGATTGCGCGATAAGGTGACTGCGTTTTGTCGCCGATGGTGGGCGTTGCTTTTGGCGTTGCTGTTGCTTTTGTGTTTCGTGTCGGAGATAACGGGGTTCACCGACCGCTTACTGTTATTAAGCGGTGTTGCGGATCCGCACGTCTTACCGCCCGACGGACAACTACAAGTGCATACCTTGGACGTGGGGAATGCGGATGCATTGCTCTTGTTGTGTGACGGTGAAGCGATGTTGATCGATGCAGGCGAGCACAACGACGGTGATACCGTGACGGAATACTTGCAACATTTTGGAATATCGCATTTGAAGTATGTTGTCGCTACCCACGCGGATGCCGATCACATCGGCGGTATGCGTGAAGTGCTCAAACATTTTTCGGTGGGTGAATATTGGATGGCGACTATGCCGTATGGGGCGGAACCCACGACGGCCACCTATTTGAATTTGCTCTCTTTTCTGAGTGAGCGGCAGATAACGGTGACCGAAGCGACCGTCGGTATGACACGCACGCTCGGCGACGCACAGATCCGCGTGTTGTCACCCGTCTTTCGGTCGGAGGATGCGAACGAACAATCGGTGGTGTGTATGGTTACCTACGGCGATACGCGTTTCCTGTTTATGGGGGATGCGGGTGAATCGGTCGAAACGACACTGCTGTCGGATGCCATACGAGCCGATTTTCTCAAAGTTTCACACCACGGTGCCGATAATGCCACGAGCGAGGCGTTTTTGCGGCGTGTATCCCCGTCGGTGGCGGTGATATCCTGTGGGCGGGATAACCTGTACGGACACCCTACGGCGGCGGTGCTTTCACGTTTGGAAAAAGCAGGTGCTTGTGTATACCGTACCGATCACAACGGCTGCGTTGTGGTGAGCAGTGACGGTACAGACATACGGGTGAAAACCGAAACGGAGTGAACGGTATGATAACGGTGGATCGCATCGAAGGAGAATGGGCGGTGCTGTGTATGGCGGATGAAACTACCCGCGCAGTGCCGATATACGATCTGCCGCCCGATGTGCGTGCGGGCGACGTGCTGGTTGCCGAGACACAAGGGTGGCGAGTGGATAAAGCCGCCACCGAAGCATTGCGCGAACGGGCCGGAAGTCTTAGGCGAGTACTTTAACAAAAGATGAGCGAAAATCCGCCTTCCCAAAACGGAGTTCGGATTAGGAGGAAGATATGAGAAAACGGTTTGTATCGGCTATCGTGCCGGCGGCAGGCAGTGCCACGCGCATGGGCGGTGAAAAGCAACGCCTGTTATTAAAAGGGCGCCCTGTGTTGGCGCACACGTTGACGGTCTTACAAAACACCCTTGTGATCGACGAGATCGTGGTGGTGGCGCGGGCGGCGGATCTGGAAGAATTCTCTGCTTATAAAGAGCGGTTTAAACTTACGAAACTTAAAAGTGTGGTACTCGGCGGCGATAGCCGTCAGCAATCGGTATCCAATGGGTTGGCGGCCATATCTTCCGAAGCGACGATGGTGGCCGTACACGACGGTGCACGCCCGCTCGTGACCGCCGAGGAGATCGAACGCATCGTAGCGGCGGCGGAAGAACACGGTGCCGCTACGGCCGCTACACCCGTGAAGGATACGCTGAAGATCGCAGGGGAGGACGGCACGGTTGCCGCCACACCCGACCGAAGCACTTTATGGGCGGTGCAGACGCCGCAGGTGTTTTGGTGTGACCGCTACCGTGACGCATTGAAGAAAGCGGCGGTAGACGGACGGGATTTTACGGATGACTGCCAGTTGTTTGAATACAGCGGATATGCAGTGCATTTGGTGCAGACGGGGTATCAAAATATCAAAATCACAACGCCCGAAGATATGGCGGTCGCACACGGCCTGTTGGGCGGAGGAGAGATGGAAATGCGTATCGGACACGGGTATGACGTGCACCGTTTGGCGGAAGGACGCGCCTTGATCTTGGGTGGTGTAACGGTGCCGTATGAAAAGGGATTGCTCGGTCATTCGGATGCGGACGTGCTCACCCACGCGGTGATGGATGCTCTGCTCGGGGCGGCGGGACTGCACGATATCGGTTGTTGGTTTCCCGATACCGATGAGCGCTTTCGCGGGGCAGACAGCATCAAATTGCTGGAACACGTGATCGCTCTGTTGGCAGAACGCGGTTTTACGGTGGGGAACGTGGATGCGACCGTGTTGGCGCAAGCGCCGAAACTGTTGCCTTACATTGATACGATGCGGGAAAATCTGGCTCGTGCGTGCGGCGTTAAGACCTCCGCGGTGAACGTGAAAGCCACGACCGAGGAAAAAATGGGCTTCACGGGTGCCGGCGACGGTATGGCGGCACACGCCGTATGCATCATAAAGGAGGAAGTGTGATGATATTTGAAAAACAGGCAACCGCCTTTACAATGCAGCGAATGACGTTACCCTATGCAGTGTATCTGCCCGCGGATTATGATGACAAGAGCGACAAACAGTGGCCGCTGGTAATCTTTTTGCACGGTGCGGGTGAACGCGGGAACGACCTGCAAGCTGTATACCGTCACGGCCCGTTGCGCGAGGTGCGTGAAGGGCGAAATTTCCCGTTCATTGTGATCGCGCCGCAAATCGAAGCGCCGAAGTATTGGGCGTGCTATGCGGAAACTCTCAACGCGATGCTGGACGGTTGGCTCACCGAGTACCGTGTCGATCCCGACCGTGTGTACCTCACGGGTCTTTCGATGGGTGGCACCGGCACGTGGATGTGGGGAATGATGAATCCGGAACGCTTTGCCGCCGTGATGCCGATCTGCGGAACGGGAATCTGTTGGTGTGCAGGCAATTTGAAGGATGTACCCGTATGGGTGTTTCACGGTGACCGTGACGATATCGTTCCCATTGAGGAAAGTTACACGATGCAAAAGCGGCTGTCTGCGTGCGGCGGCGACGTGCGTCTTACGGTATATGAGGGGTACGGTCACGATTGCTGGACCGATACCTACCGCCGTGACGACGTATACGAATGGCTGCTGTCGCATAAAAAATAAGGAGTAAGAGCAATGAGTGAACGTTTAGACCGTATCAACGAGTTGGCGCGTAAATCTCGCACGCCCGAGGGATTAACGGAAGAAGAAAAAGAAGAACAAAAACGCCTGCGTGCCGAGTATGTTGAGGCGGTACGCAAAAATGTGGAGTTGCAACTGGGAAACACCTATATCGTGGAGCCGGACGGCAGTAAACATCCGCTGAAAAAGAAAGGGTGAGCGTATGAAGCAACGAGTGTTGTCGCTGTGCCTTGTTTTTTGCTTGCTTTTGTGCTGTACGGCGTGCCGTATTCGTATTGACCTCACGCAAGATATGCTCGGCGAGAAGACGCCGACGGCGACTACCACACGTCCGTTGCCCGAAAGCAACGATGAGATGGCGGCGGAGGCGTGGCAAATTTATTCCAATGCCATAAAGGCAGAGGAAGGATATACCACTTACGAGTTGGTTTACGAGGGAAAACAAACGGTCGGACGAGAAACGGCGGTGACCAAGGCGCGTCTTGTGCGGGTGCAAGAAGGCGATGCCGTATCGTTATTGATCGAGAGTGAGAGAGGGGATACACCCTCCCGTGCGTATTTTGCAAACGGTATCGGTTATTTTGATTTGGAAGGCAAAAAGTATTGGATGCCGACGGATGAGGATACGGTATACGAAACGTTAGGTTTTTCAGAAAGCGAAAATCTTTCCGAATCGATGTTTGCACAGGCGATCACGGTTAGGAATGCGGACGGTGTTACGGTATCGTGTCCTTTGAGTGGGGATACGGCTACACAGTTTGCCCGTATGTTTTTGGGAGACGTTGTAAGCGGTGGTACCGTCACCCGCGCCGAGGCAGGTGTAACGGTGGATTCAGCAGGAAATCCCGTGACGTTTACTACGGCGGTAGCGGTGGATACCGCTATGTACGGCGTTGTTTCGGCGGAAAGCGAAAACCGTTACGTAGCGGTAGGAGAAGCGGTGGTGCTCACGCCGCCGAGCGACTTGGATACGTATTCCTCTATTATTGAATAGTTATGAAAAGGGAACGTTCGATGCGGACGTTCCTTTTTTTGTTGTTTCTCTTGTCGTTTATAAAGGATATAGCATTTGACGACACGCTTCGACAAATTTTACCGATAATGGAAAAACAATTTCCAAAATATGGAAAAACTTTCGCAAAAACTCTTGCAATAATTTCCAGAATATGGTAAATTATAGATGCCGGCAAGCAAAACGATCATATCGAAACAAGGGAGAATATACTATGGAGAAGAAAATACGGGTGCTGCTCGCCGACACGGGCGAGCACTTCGGGCAGCCTTGTGCCGCGGCGCTCAGGGCGCACGGCTTGGAGGTAGAAACAGTCGAGAAGGATGGACGGCGTGTGATCGAGCGGGTGTCTGCTTATCGTCCCGACGTGGTGATCATGGATTTCTTTTTACCGCAGGTGGATGCGGTTGGTGTGATACACAGCATTCAAGCGATGCATTTGCCGAACACGCCGGTGTTGATGGTGATGTCGGCGTTTGACAATCCGAATTTGGAGCGCGAGGCAATGACGGCCGGTGCCGACTACTTCGTGCTGAAACCGTTTGATGCGGACGGTATGGCGGCGCGGTTGCTGTCCATCTGTGCACAAAAGGAAACTCGCCGCACGCCGAGCACGGGCGGCAATACGTTGGAAATGCAGGTGACAGAGATCATTCATCAGATCGGTGTGCCCGCGCATATCAAGGGATATCAATATCTGCGTGATGCCATTTTAATGGCGATCGAGGATGAAGACATCATCAACGCCGTGACCAAACGGTTGTATCCTTCGGTGGCAAAAAAGCATGATACCACCTCTTCTCGCGTAGAACGTGCCATTCGTCACGCCATTGAAGTGGCGTGGGATCGCGGCGACGTAGACGTGCTGAATTCGTATTTCGGATACACCATTCACACGGGACGCGGCAAGCCCACCAACAGCGAATTTATTGCGATGATATCCGATCGTTTCCGCTTACAACTTAAAATCGGATGAGCAATGCAAATTTCGGTGTATCGGCAGTCGGTTGAGAAGAACACCGAACAAAGAAGCATATTCTTAAATTATGAGATTAAAATATTTAAAAAAGTTGTTTATTTTTTGCCCTCTTTGTGATATGCTTATTACAAAGGGGGCTTTTCTATGAAATTGGAGTTTCTCGGTGCGGCTCACGAAGTGACCGGTTCGTGCACGTTACTCACGGTAGGTGAGTACCGCATAGTTATTGATTGCGGTATGGAACAAGGCCGTGATATCTATGAAAATTGCGATATGCCCATTGCCGCGGGTGAGGTGGATGCGGTGTTGCTGACCCACGCACACATCGACCACGCGGGTAAAATACCGCTGCTTTGTGCTAACGGATTTCAAGGGCCGATCTATACGACCGAGGCGACTGCTCGCTTGTGCGGCATTATGTTGATGGATTCGGCACATATTCAGGAGTTTGAAGCAGAGTGGCGTAACCGCAAGGGAAAACGTTCGGGAAAAGAGGTGTACAAACCGCTGTATACCACGGCGGATGCACAGCAAGCGTTGACACAGTTCGTGCGCTCACCCTACCACGCACCGCGCGAGATCTTACCGGGTGTTACGGTGGAGTTTTTGGATGCGGGACACTTGCTCGGCTCGGCTTCCGTAAAGATCACCGTGAACGAAGACGGCGAGGTGCGTACCATTCTGTTTTCGGGTGACCTCGGTAACGTGGATCGTCCGTTGATTCGCGACCCCGAACAGCCCGATACGGCCGATTACGTGGTGATCGAGTCCACATACGGCAATCGCTTGCACGGTCCGCATCCCGATTACGTCAAACAGTTGACCTGCGTGTTGCAGGAAACGTTTGACCGTGGCGGTAACGTGGTGATTCCGTGCTTTGCCGTTGGCCGCACGCAAGAGATGCTGTACTGCTTGCGCTGCATTAAGGAGCAGGGACTGGTAAAAGGACACGACCGATTCCCCGTGTACGTGGACAGTCCGCTTGCGGTGGAAGCGACGCGCATCTACGGCGATGAGTCGCTGATCCCGTATTTCGACAAGCAAACGTTGTCGCTTTTGCATGAGGGCGTTAACCCCATTTTGTTCGAAGATATTCGTGTGTCGGTTACATCGGACGATTCCCGTGCCATCAATGCGGATACCACGCCGAAAGTGATTCTTTCTGCAAGCGGTATGTGCGAGGCGGGGCGTATTCGTCACCATTTGAAGCACAATTTGTGGCGACCCGAAAGTACCGTGCTGTTTGTGGGATACCAGACCGAAGGTACGCTCGGTAATCAGTTGTTAAACGGTGCGCCTACCGTGAAATTATTCGGCGAGGAGATTCAGGTGCGTGCCCGCATCGCGCAGATGGACGGTATCAGCGGCCATGCCGACCGCGACAGAATGCTCGGGTGGCTGCGCGGTATGCATCCCGCACCCCGCAAGGTGTTTGTTAATCACGGCAACGACACGGTGTGCGATGAGTTTGCCGCATTCATTACCGAACAACTGGGGATTCCCGCCGAAGCGCCGTACAACGGAGCGGTGTACCGCGTGGAAGATGCGGTAACATTGGAAGTGGCCGGCAACACGCGCCGTTTGGCTCCCAAGGCGGCACGCACCAACACGGTATACGACCGTTTGTTGATGGTCTACCGCCGCTTGGGACAGTTGATCGAACAAAGTCGCGGACGCGCCAACAAAGATCTGGCAAAATTGGCCGACCAAATACAGTCACTTCATGATCGTTGGCAGTAAAAGGAGGAGATACGGATGTTTGGTAATAAAGTGGTGCTGACCATTGACGGTATGGCGTGTATTCGCTGCAGCGGACGCGTGGAAGCGGCGCTGAACGCACTGGACGGTGTAAAAGCGAAAGTGGATCTGGATAAAAAGACCGCTACCGTCAAAGGCTGTGATGACAAAGAATTGCTTGTCCGCACCGTGACCGATCTCGGTTTCACCGTGGTGGACGTGAAATAATAAAGAAATTCGGCTTGCTCGTGTGTTTTACATAACACGTGGGCAAGCCGAATTTTTACTTTGTTTCGCGGATCAAATAGCGGGGGGTACCGATAATGCGGCAGGCCGCAAGTTCCTCGCCTTCCAACAGGCGCGGCTGATACATCGGGTTTACCGGCACCAGTCGCAACCAATTTTCACCCTCGGCAAACTCCACCTTTTTCAAAGTGGCTTCTTCCGCGTTATAGAGCACCAAGGCGGTCTGCCCGCTGTATTCCAGTGTGTCTGTTTTGAGCACCAGTACGGTGTCGCCGTCCAAATACAAGGGATACATACTGTCGCCGCACACCCGCAACACAAAGAAGTCAGAACGCGGGTGTCCGTGCAGGAAACTGACAGGGATATCTACCGTATCGCCGTCCCACACCTCTTGTGCCAGATGTTCGTATCCTGCCGCCACTTCGCCAATGATGGGGAAGGTGACTACGTCATCGGTCACCTGCGGCAGGGGATAGGTCAGCGCGCGTGAACGCATTTCGTCGGTCTTTCCGAGCAACCACGCTACGTCCACCTGCAACACCCGCGCCACCGATTCAAGCACCGGTATTTTGATGTTCTCGATCTTGCCTTTTTCATATCGCTGAATGGTCGAAAAGGCGACTGATACCTGTTCGGCGATCTCCGCCAGCGTATATCCCAATTGTTTGCGCCGCTGTTCCATACGCATACCGATCTTGTGTGCATTCCATTCTTTCATTGTAATCACTCCCTAGGGTGAGTATACCACAACGTTTTGCATAATGCAACATTTTTTTGCAGAAAGCAAAGCCGACTATTCCCAAGGAAATAGTCGGCTTTACCTTATACTTTTTTTAGCACCACCGCGGTGCGGGCGGGGAGGTAGAGGTAAAACCCGTTGTCACCCTCGTGGCATTCGGGTGTGTAGCGGTACGATGTATCCACGCGATCAAAACCGCCGAACACGGCAGAGTCGGTGGTGAGTACCGCCTGATAGGTAACAGGGGCGTTTAGCGGGATCCACAGTTTTTCTTCCGAACGGGTGGGGTGGAAGTTGAAGGCGAAGATCGTATCGCCTTTTTGGTAGACCAACAAATTGTTGTCGTTATGAACGGCGAGTAAACGTGCGGGTTTGGAAAGCAAGCGTTCTCGCCGGAGCAAGGCGACCATTGCGCGGTCAAATGTTTCCAATTGCTCGTATCGCAACAGTTTGTTATCGGCCAAACTCCATTGGCGGCGGCAGTAGTGGTAACTCCATCCGTTGCCTTCCCGCGGGAAATCGATCCATTCGGGATGGCCGAATTCGTTACCCATAAAGTTGAGATATCCTTCGCCTGCCAGTGTCGCGGTGACCAAACGAATCATTTTATGAAGCGCTATACCGCGGTCGATCACCGCGCTCTCGCTTGTTTTATTCATCGCGGTGTACATTTCGGCATCGCACAGGCGGAACATAATGGTCTTATCACCGACCAATGCTTGATCGTGCGATTCGCAGTATCCCACCGTCTTTTCCTTCGGGCGGCGATTGGTGAGTTCATACCACAGCGCGTGCATATCCCACGCCTCATCGTCCCGTTCTTTCAACCATTTGATCCACATGTCGGGAACGCCCATCGAAAGGCGGAAATCAAACCCGATACCGCCGTCGTTTATCGGCAGACACATTCCCGGCATACCGGACATATCCTCCGCCACGGTGATCGCGTGCGGGTTGATGGTGTGGATCAGTTCGTTGGCAAGTTGCAAATAGGTGACAGCCTCAATATCCGTATTGGGCGAGAAGTACATACCGTAATCGGTAAACGCACTGCCGAGCCCGTGATCGTGATACAGCATAGAGGTCACACCGTCAAACCGAAACCCGTCAAAGTGGAAGATGTCCATCCAATATTTTAAGTTGGACAGTAAAAAATGCAACACTTCATTTTTTGCGTAATTGAACAGTTTGGTGCCCCATGCGGGGTGGTCACCGCGCGGACCTTCGTGAAAGAATTGATACGGTGTGCCGTCAAATGCGGCAAGACCTTCCGCCGTGTTGCCCACTGCATGAGAATGTACCACGTCCAACAGAACGGCGATGCCCATTTTGTGGGCGGTGTTGATAAGTTCCTTCAATTCGCGCCCTGTGCCGTAACGCGAGGAGGGTGCAAAAAAGTTGGATACTTGATACCCGAACGACCCGTAATACGGATGCTCCATTACCGCCATCACTTGAATAGTGTTGTATCCGAGTTTTTTGATACGCGGCAAAATGCGGCGGGTAAAATCGCCGTAACTGCCCACCTCATACGCTTCCTGTGCCATACCGATATGGCATTCATAGATCAGCGGTGTTTTGGCCGGACGGAAACTTTGGTCGCTCCACGGAAAACCGTCCCACAATACGTCATCCACTTCGGCACACCACAGATGTGTCACAGGATCTTGCACTACACGGGTAGCGTGGGTGGGGATACGTCGTAACATTTCGCCGCCGTGGTGGATGATGGCTTGTACCTTTTGCCCGACACACAATGTATCGGCGGGTAAACAGACTTCAAATACGCCGCCGGCAAGCGCTGTCATTGGGCAAGCGGTGGTATTCCATTCGTTGAAATCGCCCGTAAAGTACATTGCATCGGCGGCAGGGGCCCACTCACGGTATACCCACCCGTTCGGCGTTTTGTGAATACCGAAATAGAGGTAGCTGTTTGCAAAAGAGGTAAGATCCTCACCGCCCTGTAAGAGTTCATCACGCTTTTGGCGATAACTGTCCATACGCAGTGCAATATCGTCTTTGTGTGCCTTCAAATACGGATCAAACTTCAAAATACGATAGGTCATACGGTGCCTCCTGCAAACAAAATAGCCGAGGAACTTCCCTCGGCTATTAGTATATCACGAATGTGTGTCGAAATCAATGGGTTTGTGACCGTTTCCAAAGCGGAACGCACAGAAGGGTCACGGTCGTGCCCGTAAGACCTACCCACAGCCACGTGGTAAGGGTAGCAGACCACCCCGCATTTTCCGCGATCAGCGGGAAAGCATAGGTGGAAAGCGCACTGCCGACATAGGTGCAAGCGTTCAGCACACCCGATGCCGTTGATACGTTGTTACCCTTCGCCAACAGGGGCGGTACGATGCATACGAGTAAAAGGTTTGCTCCGTGCATACACCCGTTCAGCAAAGCGGAAAAGAAAACCGACACGGCAGCATTCGAAGCGGTAAAGCATACCAGCATTAAGGAAGATATCGTCCCTGCGGCGAAGAGGACACCTGTGCAAAACATAGGGTTGGTGAACACCTTGCGGTATAACATTCCCGCCAGATAATGCATCGCCATACCGAATAACGGCAGTAATACGCCGGTGAGAATGGCGATCGCTTCACCCAAATGATAGGTTTCGGAAATGTAGGAGGGCATCCATGTAGTCACACCGTCGCGCAGAATACCTTGCAGTACGATAGAGAGCATGGTCAATATTCCCAACAGCGAAAAGAGGGGGAGAACGTCGGCTTTTTTCGCAGATGCCTTGTTTTTTACGGTCGGTGCCATCGAGATCACGGGACACAAACGCCACCACAGCAACAACCCCAAAACACCGAATGCGGCGGATACCCAAAATACACACCGCCATCCACTCAATACGATAAGGGCGGGAGAGAGAAGATATACGGCAATCGTGCCGAGCGAACCGCCCCACGACACTTTGATGCAATCGTGAGCGTATTCTTCATGCGTCAACAGGGAGGTGAGCAGTTTTACGATAGGCGGCCACATAAAGGATTGTGCAAACCCGTTCACACACCACACGGTGGTCATCATAAGCGATGAGGTGCACAGCGGCAGCAGTATGTTCATAATGACGGTAGCCGCCAAACCAAGCGCTACCAAGTGTTTCGGTTGATAACGGTCACCGAAGATACCACTTACCACTTGTCCCGCACCGTAGGTGATGAAACTGCCCGTAAGCGCCGTTGACAGAGCCGATTTCGAAAGTCCCGTATCCGCTACCATTTCCGCAATAATGGCACCGTAATTGATACGGGTGATGTAACTGATGAAATAAATGAAAGCGCACAGGTAGACCGTGCGTTTCAGAACGGCTTTCGTGTTCATCCCAAGGCCCCCTTGATAATAAACCACCTAATTTTATAGTGCTGTCCTGATAATGTCAAGATAGATGTCAAAAGCAGTTTCCGCAGGTGGTATACCCTTGCTTTAGAAGTTCATCGACAGTGCCGTGAAACTCCTGCTTATTGTTTTTCTTGATATCTTTGATCGAACTGCATGCGGGATGATGAATCCGCTTGGTAGCGGTGTTTAGGATAAAGGAAGCGTTGTTCGAGGCGGTGGTTGTTTCGGTAATCGTTTCCGTACTGTCACCGTTGGTGTAATTGATGGTTATGCGGGGCTGCACGTTATAGCAAAACACGTTGAAGCAGATGCCTTCGCCGCCGTCTTCTACCGAATACGCTTCCAGTTGTACACCGCGCGCTACCAGTTCGTTTTTTACAAACCAAGGCGTGACACGATACATCACGTGATTGTCGGTCTCTTTAATGTAGTCTGCGACCATATTCTCAAACGGAAGCATACCCTCCACGTTGAAATACCGTGTGCCGGTGATCAGATTCCGTGGGTTGGCGTTTTCACCCGAGAGTTGCCAACCGATCAAGTGACAGCGATTATACAAGTATTTACCGTCTACGTGGTCGTACTTTGCTTGTGACCAACCCGAAGGCTTTACGTTGCCGATGGAGCCGCGCTCGCCGGTCGGCATAATTTCCTTGCCGCAACACGCCAGCGCGGTACCGCATCGCCCGAGGGAGTCAAGTTCGCTGTAAAGTTCAAACGCTTGCGTAGTGATATCCGTTGCGATAAAATAGGGCTTCCCGTCTTGAATGACCGAAAAGGTATCCCCCGAAAATGCGGGAATGTCTTCCCATACGGTCGGACGGTCGTTTAAACATTCTCCGACAACCGTATCGGCGACCGTTGCGGCGGTGGTGTTGTTTTTCTCTGTGGCAGAGGGAACGTCGTCAGGGCCGGAAACGGGGGACACCGTACATCCGCTGTTGAACAGAAAAATCACTATTAAAAGCGCCATAAGATATCGTTTCATTTGTTTTACTCCTTGATATAAACTCTCTCAGTGATCTTCTCGTGTGAATATCCCGCGAAATCGGTCTCGGAGGCTAGTGTAAATCCTTCGGCGGTAAGATCAATATCCCACACAAGATCGGAAGGATATCGACGATTCCAGTTGTAAAGAACAATACCTTTACAGAGTGAAAGGTCAAAACTTTTGTCTTCTATGAAACAATAATCGCCTGTTTGTGCTTTTTGCAGATAATGGTCATCTGTGATAAATTCACCGCCTTCGGTAAATTGCTTGGCGGAATAGGTACTCATCCATAATGTGTGCCCTTTGGTAAGTGTTAACACCCGCTCACGCAGGGCACGGTCTTGACTTTGGCGACGTTTTAAAAACATTCGCCCGCCGCACGCATCAATACAGAAGATACAGTACACAGTGAACACCTCGAATCTTATCGGTTATATTAATGATTATACCACGGTGAACGGGAAAGGGCAAGAAGTGTGTACAAATATTGTTGCTCCCAAGGCTTCGCGACGGATGTCGCTCACCCTTGGAGTTCGTTTCAAGTCCCGTCCTGAAGAAACAAAGAACACCGACGGATGTCGGTGTTCTTTGTTTGGTGCGAGAGACGGGACTTTCTTCTCACGAGCGCAACAGTCCACCGGACTGTTGCTCCCAAGGCTTCGCGACGGATGTCGCTCACCCTTGGAGTTCGTTTCAAGTCCCGTCCTGAAGAAACAAAAGAACACCGACGAATGTCGGTGTTCTTTGTTTGGTGCGAGAGACGGGACTTGAACCCGTACGTCTTCGACACACGCACCTCAAACGTGCCTGTCTGCCAGTTCCAGCACTCTCGCATATTTGTTTCACAACGCTAATGATTATAGCACCCCTTTTTCATAAAGTCAAGCACTTTTTTGGGATATACCAATTTTATTTTAAAAAATCGCCGTCGAAATTCTTCGGCGGCGATTTGCATTTCCGTTACAGGCAGGTGCGGCGCAATTCTTCACCCGAAACAGGGGAAAGATAGGCCGGCGGAATATCGAACACGGTTTTGCAACCGTATTGTTTTTCATTTGCCAGACGGGCGGCGGCGCGCGCATAGGCGACCAGCACGCTGGCGGTGAATTCGGGGTTGGAATCCAACTTCAAGGAATATTCGACCACGTGGGTGTTTTCTTCCGCCGCACCGGTCTTGCCCACGCGAACGACAAAACCGCCGTGGGGAATGCCGCTGTGGTCGCGCAAGAATTCCTCTTCGCTGATAAAATGCACTGTGGTGTCGTAATCCGCAAAATAGTTGGGCATCGTGACGATCTCGCGTTCAATGCGTGCCGTGTCGGCACCGTCTTCCGCCACGACAAAACATTCGCGGGTGTGTTTTTCGCGGGTGGTGAGTGCGGGCGTTTCGCCGCCGCGTACCGATTCTAACGCCGCGGGAACAGGAATGGTGTACTGCTTGGCGTTTTTAACCCCCTCGATGCGGCGCACGGCATCCGAATGCCCTTGACTGACGCCTTTACCCCAAAAAGTGTAATCCTGCCCCGCAGGGAGAATAGAGGCGGCGTACAGGCGGTTGAGCGAGAACATACCGGGATCCCAACCGACCGAAATCAGTGCCGTGGTCTTGCCTTTCTCTGCTGCGGCGTTTACCGCATCGTAGTGCTGCGGAATCTTGGCATGGGTGTCAAAACTATCTACCACGTTGAACATCTCCGCCAGAGCGGGCGTTTGCACGGGAAGGTCGGTCGCACTGCCACCGCACAAGATCATCACGTCGATCTTATCGCGGAAATCGGCAACGGCATCCGCCGCATAGACGGGGAGATCCGTTACCGTTTTCAGCGTGGAAGGATCGCGGCGGGTGAACACGGCCACCGTTTCCATATCTGCATTTTGGCGCACGGCAAGTTCCACACCGCGCCCCAAATTTCCATAACCGAAAATGCCGATTCGAATTTTCATAGTAAAACAACCTTTCTTAATCGCTTTACAAAGCATAGCATATTTTGTGCCGAAACGCAAGAAAAAATTGACGGTATCACTGAAAAGCGTGATACCGCCGAGATTACAGTTTTTTCAGTTCATCCAGACATTTTTGACAGATGTTATGTCCGCGGAAAACCGTGACGTCCCGTGCATCACCGCAATATAAGCAGGCAGGCAGATATTTTTTCAAGACGATACGGTTATCTTCGGTGAAAAACTCCAGCGAGTCTCCCTCTTTGATATCCATTGTGCGGCGCAATTCAATCGGAATCACGATGCGTCCGAGGTTGTCAACGGGCCGGACGATGCCAAGTGATTTCATACTTTCCCCTCCGTAAAAAACTGAACGAAAATTGTCGTTTTCGGTCATTTCATCCTACTATTTTTTTCCAGAATTGTCAAGAGTTTTCTTTTGGTTTCATATAAATAGCGCGGAGGGAATGCTATGTTAAACGGGATTTGGTTGGGATTGATGCTTATTTCTTTAGCGGGCGGTATGCTTACGGGGCGTACACAAGCGGTCACGGAAGCACTTTTAAACGGTGGGAAAAACACCTTGACGTTTATGATCACTCTTGGTGGTTCTATGTGCTTGTGGAGCGGGATCCTGCGTGTGGCGGATAAAGCGGGAGTGACACGCTTGTTTGCGCGCCTTGTTGCACCGTTGATGCGTTACTTGTTTCCGAATCTGCCCACGGATGGGGCGGCGTGTCGAGCGATGTCTATGAATATTGCGGCAAATGTACTGGGGCTCGGAAACGCCGCCACACCGCTTGGTCTGCAGGCGATGAAACACCTGCAAACTGCAGCACGACACAAGGAATATGCCACGCGGAACATGGTGGTCTTTGCCGTGTTGAACACCGCTTCGGTGCAGATCATACCCACCACGGTGGCGGCGTTACGGGCGCAGGCCGGTTCGGCGGCACCGTTTTCCATTCTGCCTGCTGTGTGGGTCACATCACTCGGGGCGGCAGTTGTTGCCGTTACGGTGGCGCGGGTGTTCGGAAAGGAGTGAACGGTGTGGGACCGGAAGCGGTAGTGCTTGTGTTTGTCGGTGCGGTGTTGGTGTTGGCGCGGCGACAACGGGTAGCGGTGTTGGATGAATTTTGTGTCGGTGTAAAGGAAGGGGCACAGGCGGCGATACAGGTATTTCCCACACTGTTGGCGTTGATGACCGCTGTTGCTATGTTGCAAGCATGCGGTGTATTGGACGGGTTGGTACGGCTGTTACAGCCGATAGCGGGACGGTTGGGATTTCCCGCAGAGGCGTTGCCGTCGGCCCTGCTTCGGCCGTTATCGGGCAGTGGTTCGCTGGCTGTGTTGCAGGAGGTGTTACAACGCTACGGCGCAGACAGCACGGCGGGACGGGTGGCGAGTGTATTACAATCCTCCACCGAGACCACGTTTTATACGTTGTCGCTCTATTTTGGATACGTTGGAATAAAAAAGGTCGGATGTGCACTGCCTGCGGCATTGGCGGGGGACGTGACGGGCATGATATTATCTGCATTGACGGTGCATCTTTTCTTTTGAAAAACCTTGCTGTTGACGACAAAGTGTGATATACTTTAAGCACCACCGCGTTGTCTCCCCCGTATAGTGGAATGAAAGGCGGGGTGGCAATGAGAAAACGATGCCGTTGGCGATGGTTTTTGTGTGGGTCTTTCGTTGTGGTGGCTGTGACGTTGCTGTTGTTGGACAGTGCGATGCGCCCGCTTGTGCGGGAATACGCCGTTAACCGTGCACGCACCGTGGCAAGCGAGGCTATGGCAACCGCGGTAGAGGAAGTGCTGAGCGAAACGACCGCGCACGACGATCTCACTACGGTATCGCGTGATGGGGCAGGTTCCGTTTTGTCAATACAGACGGATACGGCGGCGGTCAATCGTTTGAGCGGTCGTGTGGTCTCCGCTTTGGGAAACGTTTTGTTGCGGGAGGAATTTTCCGAGTTGAAAGTACCGCTGTTGAATGCGACGGGGCGTGTGTTTTTGATGGGGCGCGGACCGAACGTGACGATGAAACTTCAGCAAAACGGTGCCGCTACCGTGAAGATCGTCAGCGGTTTTTCGGAAGCGGGTATTAACCAAACGGTGCATCGGTTGGAGTTGGCAGTTACCTTTCGCACTGTTTTGTTGGTGGCGGGAATGTGTGAACCGATTGAAACCTGTGGTAATTTTTTGGTTACCGAAACGGTTATTGTCGGAACGGTACCCGACAGATACGTGGATTTTTCAGGAGGATAAGACAATGGATTTTGAACGGGCAGTAGAGCGTATTGCGGCTTTGCGTGAGGAGATCGACTATCACAGCCGCCGCTACTACGATGAAGACGCACCTGAAATTGAAGATGACGAGTTTGATGCCCTTACACGGGAGTTGCGCGAACTTGAAACCGCGTTTCCGCAACTTATCACGGCGGATTCATATACACAGCGGGTACACGGTGAGATATCGGCGTTGTTCACACCCGTGCAACACGAAGTGCCGCTTGCCAGTTTGCAGGATGTATTTTCCTATGAGGAGTTGGCGGATTTCGACCGCCGTGTGCGCGATGTGATCCCTTCGCCGCGTTATGTTGTGGAGCCGAAGATCGATGGCCTGTCGATCGCGTTGACATATGAAAACGGCCGATTGGTACGCGGTGCCACACGCGGTGACGGTGAAGTGGGAGAGGACGTTACCGCCAACGTGCGGACGATCGCCAATATTCCCGATGCGTTGACAAAAGCGTTGCCCCGTATGATCGTGCGCGGTGAGGTGTATATGCCGCGCGAGCAGTTTGCCGCTTTGGTGGAGCAGCAGGAGCAAAACGGCGAAAAGACTTTTAAAAATCCGCGCAATGCCGCGGCGGGTTCGCTTCGCCAAAAAGACTCCGCCGTGACCCGCTCACGCGGATTGGATATCTTCGTGTTTAATCTCCAAATGATCGAGGGGGAAACCGTTCGCTCCCACGATGAATCGCTGTCGCGTATGGAGGATCTGGGGTTCCATATCGTTCCGTTCCGCTTTACGGCGGAATCGGCAGAGGAGATCATTGAAAAGGTGCGCCGTATCGGCGATATGCGGCACGGCTTGTCTTTCGATATCGACGGCGCCGTTGTTAAGGTGGATAACTTTACAGATCGAGAACAGCTTGGTTCGACTTCCAAGTTTCCCAAATGGGCGGTCGCGTTCAAATATCCGCCCGAAGAGAAGGAAACTACCTTGTTGGATGTGGAGATCACGGTGGGTCGCACGGGCGTGCTGACGCCGACGGGTGTCTTTACACCGGTTACGTTGTCGGGCAGTACGGTGGCCCGTGCCACGTTGCATAACGAGGAATTTATCCGCGAAAAAGGGTTGTATTTGGGCGATACGGTGGTGTTGCGTAAAGCAGGAGATATCATTCCCGAAGTGGTGCGTGTGAAAGCTCATCTGCCGAATGCTGTGCCGTATAATATGCCCACGCAATGTCCCTCGTGCGGGACGGCGGCCGTGCGAGAAGACGGGGAGGCGGCGTGGCGCTGTCCGAATCCTTTGTGTCCTGCACAACAGTTGCAGAAATTGGTGCATTTTGCCTCGCGTGATGCTATGGATATTGAGGGGCTTGGTCCTGCCGTGGTAGAACTGCTTGTGGATGCAGGGGCGGTAAGTTCGGTTGCAGATCTGTATCACCTTTCTCACGGAGCGGTGGCCGCACTGGAACGTATGGGCGAACGTTCGGCGGATAATCTGCTGGAAGCAGTGGAGAGATCCAAAGAAAACGATCTGTTTCGTGTGCTGTTTGGTTTGGGCATTCGCCACATCGGGCAAAAGGCCGCCAAACTGTTGGCGGAGCATTTTGGTACGATGCAGGCGATCATGGATGCTTCGGCAGCGGAGTTGTGTGCGATCGACGGCTTCGGAACGGTGATGGCGGAGAGTGTTTGCCGATTTTTTGAACAGCCGTCCTCACGGTTGTTGGTTGAACGGTTGACGGCGGCGGGTGTGAATATGACCTGTCGTACCGAACGGGCGGACCGCCGCTTTGAGGGGATCACCTTTGTGCTGACGGGCACGCTGCCTACCATGAAGCGTGATGAAGCGGCCGCTTTGATCGAAAAGTACGGCGGTAAAACGGCGGGCAGTGTGTCGAAAAAAACGGGCATCGTGCTGGCGGGTGAGGATGCAGGAAGCAAACTCACCAAGGCACAGCAGCTCGGTATCCGCATTATTGATGAAGCAGAATTCTTATCTATGTTGGAATGAATAAAAGTATTAAAAGTCTGTCACACCGATCGGTCGGTGTGGCAGACTTTTGTTCTATTGCGGGGTGTGTTCTCATATAGTGAAATCAAGAGGTGAGGACAGGCGTGGATGAGTGGGAAAAGGTGATCGCGGTATTGCCGTGCGATATACAAGAAGAATTGAGAACAGTATCGCCCGCGATACAAGGGCAGGTCGGAGAGATACGGTTTCGTCTGAACGCGCCGCTTCTTTTGACGGGCGCGGATATCTTCCGTCGGCACGGCAAACGAATCTATACCGCCGAGGATATGTACCGCTTGTTTTCTCATCTTTGTGCCCACTCGGTGTATGCACATCAAGAAGAGATCCGCCGCGGGTATATCGCCACCGCCAACGGATGCCGTGCGGGAGTGGCGGGACACGCAGTCATCGAAAACGGACAAGTTGTGTCTATGCGGGATATTACTTCGGTGTGCCTGCGACTCGCGCGGGAGCATCGAGGGTGCGCTATGCCGCTGTTGCCGTATCTTTACCGCGGCAATCGCTTGCAAAGTGTGTTGATATGCGGCGGACCTGCCGGCGGCAAAACAACGCTGTTGCGCGATTTGATCCGCACGCTGTCTTGTGACAAACGCCGACCGGCACAACTGACCGTCGTGGATGAACGCGGTGAGTTGACCGCAACCTTTGAAAAGACACGTCCGTTTGATGTGTTGGGCGGATTTTCCAAAGCACAGGGAATCGAACAGGCGTTGCGTACCCTTTCGCCCGAGGGTATCGTGTTTGATGAGTTGGGCGGCGAGGAGGACGCGGCGGCACTTGCACGGTGCGTGCACAGCGGTGTGGCAACGCTTGGCAGTGTTCACGCAGAGGACGTGAGCGCGTTACAACGTCGTGTCGCATTGCGCCCGCTGTTGGAAAGCGGTTGTTGGGACATTTTTGCGGTTATGCGCGGACGGCAAGCACCGGGAGAAATTGCAAAGATCGTGACCGCAGAGGAGGTCGTAGGATGAAGGGGGTAGGTTTATGTTTAATAGTGACGGCAGGCGGAATGATCGGTTGTATGCGGGTGGCGGCACTGCGTGAGCGAGAGCGCGCACTCGGCGTTATGTGTCGTTTTGTAGATTGGTTGATACGGGAAATTCGCTATACGGCGGCGCCGTTGGACACGTTGTTGCATCGTGCCAAAACGGCATTTTCCGATTGGCCGCTGTTGGAAAGGGCGGACAGTTTTGAACGGTGGCGTATCTCACTGCCAAAAAGTGTGAAGCAAATGAACTTTACAGAAGAAGATGCTGCGTGTATATGTCGTTTCGCGGAAGAACTCGGATGTTCGGACGTGACGGGGCAGTTGGCGCACGGTGCATTTTATGCGGCGTTGTTTGAGGAACGGCGGCAGGAGGCGCACTGTGAGGCGGAAAAACGCGGACGGCTGGAGTTGATGCTGTGGACAGGCGGTGCCGCTGTACTGGCGTTGCTGTGGATGTAGGGGGTCAAAGACGATGGAAGTCGATCTCATTTTTAAAATCGCCGCTATCGGCATTATTGTGGCGGTGCTCAATCAAGTCTTGATTCGTTCGGGACGGGAAGAACAGGCAATGCTTACAACGTTGGCGGGATTGATCGTGGTGTTATCCATCATTGTTGTGGAGATCAGCCAGTTGTTTGACACGGTAAAATCCGTGTTTGGCTTATGATGGGCTATGGAGATCGGAGTTTGTTTCGGCGTGTTGACGGTAACGGCGTTGTTGGCGGTGTTGCTTCGTCAATATCGCCCCGAAGCGGCGTTGGGAATCAGCGTGATAGCGGGCGGCACGGTAACGGCGTTGTTGGTGACCGGATTGGCGGAACCGCTGAATACCGTGACCGAATGGCTGGAGCGCGGCGGTGTGGATCACACAACCGTTGCATTGCTGATAAAAGCGCTCGGTATTTGTTTTTTAACCCAGATCACGGCCGACGTATGTCGCGATGCGGGCGAGAGCGCGCTGGCGACCCACACCGAATTCGTGGGAAAGGCGGCGTTGTTGCTGCTGATGCTGCCGTTGTTCGTGCAGGTGTTGGATCTGGCGGTACTGTTCATCGAAGGCGGCACTTAGCGCGAATGCTCATATTCCTTGTGTTCGGTGTCGTGCTGTTTTGCGGAGCAACGCTTACGGTATCAGCGGCAGATGTGGATACGGATACGCTGTATCGCGAACAGATAGAGACTTTGAATGCCGAGCGGCTGTTCGAACAACTGCCAACCGAAACGCGTGAATTATTGCGTTCGCTTGGTATTACCGATTTGGAACTGGAAAGGTATACTGCTTTACACCCAAACAAGGTGATGGGCACCTTACTTGCGCTGTTCAAACAACAAGCCGACGGTGTGCTCGGACTGTGCGGTGTGTTGCTCGGCGGGATCGTGTTGGCGGCGTTCTCCGAAACCGCACAACACATGGTAACTGCGGGTACAAGGGGGGCGTTGGCGAGTCGGTTGTGTGCGGTGGCGGTATGCGGGACGGTGTTGCTGCCTGTCGGTAATTGTCTTCAACAGGTGGTTGAAACGACCGAAAGTGTACGGGTGCTGATGCTGAGTTTTGTGCCGATCTATGCGGCGGTGATATTGGCGGGCGGTCATACAATGCTGGCAACGTCATACAGCACCGTATTGTTGGCAGGGGCGGAATGTGTGACATCTCTGGTGAGCGGTGCGGCGTTGCCGTTGCTTACCGTTTCGCTGGGGCTTGGCACGGCAGGTTCACTTTCGGAACGTAACCGTTTGGCGAACATCAGCGGCAGTCTGGCTAAGGGGGCTATGTGGTTGCTTGGTACGGTGACGACGCTGTTCGTCGGTATGCTTTCCATGCAAAGTCTTGTGGCGGCATCGGCGGATTCGCTGGGGCAGAGAGCCGCCAAAATGACGATCGGCAGTTTTGTGCCGATCGTCGGCGGTGCGTTGAGTGAAGCATTCGGGACGGTTACGGGGTGCGTGAATTTGCTTCGTTCCACGTTGGGAATGTTTGGCGTGGTAGTATCCGCCGCACTGATTCTCCCGTCGTTTTTTCGTTGTTTTTCGTGGTCGATCGCGTTGGGGCTGTGCCGCACGGCGGCGGATATGTTGGGTGTCCCGACGGTGGGCGGCCTGCTTGGTACGGTGGGAACGGTAATTAAGGTGTTGATGGGGATCTTGGGCGTTTGTGCGTTGCTTCTTATCGTTTCAACTACCGTGGTAACCATAGCGGGGAGATAAAACAATGGCAGAATTGAAAGTTTGGGGAATATCGCTGTGTTGTGTGGCGGCGGCGTGTGCCGTTGTGCAATTCTTGGCACCGGACAACGGAGTAGGGCGGCTTTTGGATGTGCTGTGCGGAACGGTGCTGTTGTTTTCCGTGCTGTCACCGCTGATAACGGTGGATTGGGAAAATGTGCTTTCGTGGGAGGTAACGCAACTCGAAACCGAACAGAGCGCACACTTGCAACAGCATCTGCAACAACAGTTGCATCAACCGATCCAAGAAGCGGTGGCCGACGCCGGTGCGGCGGCACTGGCGTCATACGGTCTTACCGCTCAAAAAATTGAGGCGGTTACGGATATCGATGAACGGGACGGCATATACATTAGAGAAATCGCGGTCTACCTGAATGAACAACAGGCGGTGCGACGCGTGGCGGTCAAACAGATCTTGGAACAACGGTTTGCGGTAGACGTGACGGTACGGGAGGAATAAAATGTACAAACGGTCGTTGGAAAAGGTGACGGCATTTTTAAAAAGCAAAAACGGGATCCGCTGTGTGATCGCGGTTGGCGTGTTGGGGATGCTGATGATCGTGTTTTCGGAACTGCGCCCCACACGGAAGACGGAACAAAAGGAGAAGGTGTCCGACACCGAAACGTACGTGCACACGTTAGAGGAACGGTTGACCGAAACGGTATCGCATATCGACGGCGTTGGTGCTTGTCGCGTAATGGTGACGCTTGAAAACGGTGTGAAATATGTGTATGCCAGCGAGGAAAAGACCGGCAGTGATTACAAAACCGAAGGAGATGCCCTTTCGCGGGCGGACGACAATGAACAATCGGTTATTTTGGTGCAGACCGATGACGGATACGAAGGGTTACTCGTCACCGAATTGCAACCGACGGTGAAGGGTGTGGTGGTAGTTTGTGAAGGGGGAGGAGATGCGGCGGTTCAAGAACGAGTAAAGACGGCGTTGTGTGCCGTGTTGAACATCACGGATAAGCGCGTGTGCGTGGTCGCAGGTAACGGTAAACAGTAGATTTCGGAAAGGAATGGGGAGTATGAGACGGTTTTTCGGAAAAAAACAGGTGTTGGTCGCTACGCTGGCGGTGGCATTGGGCTTGGCGGTATATTTGAACTATTATTTGGCACAAAATGAACTGAATAGGGAAACGGCAACGGGGGGCAAGAACAATACAACGGTTACCACGGGCGGACATTTGGGGGATTCGCAATATGTGAGCGGAACCACCACGTCTCCCGCCGAGCAGACCGGTTCTACAACGGTGCAAACACCCTACTTTAAACAAGCGCGTGAAAGTCGTGAGGCGGCACGTACCGAAGCGTTGCAGACGCTGCAAGAGTTAGTGAACGACGTAAAGTCATCTCAAGCAGTCATTGACGATGCTACCGAAAAGATCTTGGCGGCTGCCGAAGCGAGCGAGCGTGAAAGTGCGATAGAAAGCCTTGTAAAGGCAAAGGGCTTTGCAGATTGTGTGGCTTACATTGAGGGTGAACATTGTAACGTGGTGGTGTTGTCAGAGGGGTTGACAGGGGCACAAACATTGCAAATTACCGAAATTATTACCGCACAATCCAGCATAAAAGCAGAAAATATCAAAATATCTTCTGTAAATTCGTAAATTACGGTTGTCATTTTTATATTTTGTGGTATAATGATGTATAGAAATCTTGTACTTTTAAAATGCTGTGTCGTTAAACGGCGTGCCGTTGAATATGACAGATGCGTAAATCAAGGAGGTTTTCCCTATGGATAACAAACCCAAGACGAGCGGTAATTGCATCATTTCGGATGAGGTGATCGCAACGATTGCCGGTGCGGCGGCACGTGAAGTGCCCGGCGTTGTGGGAACGGCTAACCGTCCTGCAGATATCAAAGGCCTTGTTGCCTCGTCCGCACAGCGTGCCGTGGTTGTGAACAGCCGCGAAAGCACCGTGTCGTTGGATGTGTACATCACCATCCGTTCGGACGGAAAAATTCAAGAGATTGCGACTGCGGTTCAGCAGAACGTCAAGGCGGCCGTTCAGGCTATGACCGGTAAGCCCGTTACGCGGGTGAACGTCAACATTGCCGGCGTTGTGTTGGAAGATAAAGCGGCGCAATAACTAGGTTGATCCATCGGACGTGGGTTTAGCCTATGCGCCCTTCGCACGGTTTTCGGTGCGGAGGGCTTTGCTGCTGTATACGATAGAAAGGTGGTCACGCTGTGACAAGACGTGAGGCCAGAGAACTGGCGTTTATTTTGCTGTTTGAAAAAATGTTCACGGAGGCTCCGATGTCTGAAATTTTGGAGGATGCCCGTGAAGCGCGCGACGTGGAGGTGGATGCGTTTGCTTCCCGTTTGGCGGTGGGCGCGGCAGATAAATTGGACGAACTGGATGCCGCTATTACCCCTGCGTTACATAACTGGAGTCGCGATCGCCTTTCGCGGGTGGCTCTCACCGTGTTGCGTTTGGCGGTGCACGAAATGCAGACCGAAACGGACAACCCCGTCAGCGTTGTGATCAACGAAGCGGTCGAACTTGCGAAGAAATACGGCGGTGCGGAGGATGCCTCGTTTGTGAACGGCGTGCTCGGTACGTTGGCGCGCACATGAGCAGCACGGTCTGCTTAGGGCTGGATACCAGCAATTACACCACGTCGCTCGCATTGTACCGCGCAGCGAACAATACGGTTTGTCAGCAAAAACGATTGCTCCCCGTAAAAGAGGGAGAACGCGGACTGCGCCAAAGCGACGCCTTGTTTCACCATACCTGCCGGCTGCCGGAGTTGATGGAGGCGTTGGCACCGCGTGAAGTCACGTGCGTTGCGGTGTCCGATCGTCCGCGTGAGACGGAAGGCTCATATATGCCTTGCTTTTTGGCGGGCGTTGCGGCGGCACGGCAGATCGCAACCGTGCTTCAAGTGCCGCTTTATACGTTTACTCATCAGCAAGGTCACGTGGCGGCGGCAGTGTACGGTGCCGCGTGTCCCGCCTTGTTTGAACAGCGGTTTTTGGCGTTTCACGTGTCGGGTGGTACGACCGATGCCCTGTTGGTGGAACCGCATCCCGAAACGGTTATCACCTGTCGTCAGGTGGCGGGTTCGCTGGATCTAAAAGCGGGACAACTTATTGATCGCATCGGTGTGGCAATGGGATTGTCTTTTCCCGCCGGCCCCGCACTGGAACAGTTGGCACTTGCCGCGGAGGGGATGTATTCCCCGAGACCGTCGATGGAAGGGGCAGACTGCCATTTGTCGGGGGCTGAAAATCAATGCCGTGCACGGTTGGAAAAAGGAGTACCGCGCGAAGAAGTGGCACGCTTTTGCTTGGATCACGTGCGTGTGGCATTGGAGGAGATGACCGCCCGCTTGCTTTCGGAATACGGTGATTTGCCCGTATTGTATGCAGGCGGCGTTATGAGTAATTCGATTTTGAAAGAGGCGCTGGGCGCACGGTTTGGCGGCTTGTTTGCTCCGCCGATACTGTCGGCAGACAATGCGGCCGGTATTGCCTTGTTGGGAGCGATGAAGGAGGGGTTGTGATATGACGGTAATTACTGTCAGTCAATTGAACACCTACGTTCGCTCCGTTTTGGAAAGCGATCCGCACCTTTCCACCGTATATGTGAGCGGTGAGATATCCAATTTCACCAATCACTACCGTTCGGGGCATCTGTATATGTCTTTGAAGGATGAAGGAGCGGTGGTGCGCGCGGTGATGTTCCGCGGTAGTGCTTCTAAACTGCGGTTTGAACCGCAAAACGGCATGAAAGTGATCGTGCGTGCTAAGGTGTCGTTGTATGACCGCGACGGTGCGTACCAGATATATATTGACGATATGCAACCCGACGGCGTGGGCGCTCTGCAGGTGGCGTTTGAACAGTTAAAAGCGCGACTTGCACAAGAAGGCCTGTTTGATGAAAGACGCAAACGGCCGTTGCCGCCGTACCCTGCACGGGTGGGGGTCATTACTTCGTCCACAGGTGCGGCCGTGCGGGACATCATCAACGTGCTCGGCCGCCGTTATCCGCTTGCCGAGATCGTGTTGATGCCCGTATTGGTGCAAGGAGACGGCGCGCCTTCACAACTGGTGGAGGCGCTGGAGAAACTGAATCGACTGCGTGCGGCAGACGTTATTATTATCGGCCGCGGCGGCGGTTCGATCGAGGATCTGTGGGCGTTTAACGATGAACGTGTTGCTCGTGCGGTGGCGGCATCCGCCATTCCCGTGATTTCTGCCGTAGGCCACGAAACGGATTTTACCATTTGCGATTTCGTTGCCGATCTGCGTGCGCCGACACCGTCGGCGGCGGCGGAGTTGGCGGTGCCCGATCGGCAGCAACTGCTTGCGTTGCTGAAACAGCGCCGCTGGACGTTGCAACGCGACGTGCAACATACGATCGAGCGAGAATCCAAACGTTTGGCGGTACTCAAAGAAAAGCGCTGCCTTTCAACACCGCTGTTTTTAGTGGAAGAACAAGGCGTGCGGTTGGATTATTTGACGCGAGCGCTGGCTTCGGCGGGTACGCTGGCGTTGCGGGAAGCAGATAAACAGTTGTCTGCATACAGCGCGAAATTGGATGCGCTCAGCCCCTTGAAAGTGCTTTCTCGCGGATATGCCATGGCGTTGCGGGAAGGACAGCCGCTGACCACGGTGGAACAAGTTGCCGTTGGCGAAACGGTAAAAATACGACTGGCGGACGGACGATTGGATTGCACTGTGACCGACCGAACCGTAGAGAAAAAGGAGAATGTTTGATGGCAACGGAATGGACGTTTGAAAAAGCAATGGCACGGCTGGAACAGATCGTGGCGGCCCTTGAAAGCGGCCGTTGCCCGCTCGATGATTCTATGAAATTGTTTGAGGAAGGCACGCGTTTGACGGCGTATTGTGCCAAACAATTGCAGGAAGCGGAACAAAAGATCGTGAAGTTAAGTGCACCGTCGGAAACGGATGGTACCGCGGTGAGCGAAGCGGAGGGATAAGGTTTATGTATTCCAAAGAGATGCAACAGCATTTGGCAACCGTCGAGACGGCACTTTCACAATGGCTTCCCGATTCGAATGCGGATTACACACCGGTTCCCGAGGCTATGATCTATGCTTGCACGGCGGGCGGTAAACGACTGCGTCCCGTGTTGGTGATGGAGTTCTGCCGCGTGTGCGGCGGAGCTCCTGCGACAGCGGTGCCCTTTGCCTGTGCGATCGAGATGATACACAGTTATTCGCTGGTACACGATGATTTGCCGTGTATGGATAACAGTCCGTTGCGCCGCGGGAAACCGTCTGTGCACGCAGCATACGGCGAAACGATGGCGTTGCTGACAGGGGACGCTTTGCTTAATCGTGCATTTGAAACGATGCTTTCGCCGGCCGCACGCACGGCCGTTTCGGCAGAGGCGGCGATTGCTGCCGCCTTTGAGTTGGCAGAGGCGGCCGGTATCCACGGTATGATCGGCGGTCAGGTTATGGACCTTCGCTCGGAAGGACAACTGCTGGATATGGATGCGCTCGTTACGCTGCAGGCGGGAAAAACGGCGGCACTTATTCGTGCGGCGTGTTGTATGGGTGCGTTGTTGGCACAGGCTGATGAACGTCAAAAAGCAGCGGCCAGATCG
>SVPM01000006.1 GCA_015065865.1 Oscillospiraceae bacterium
CACAGCGTGTGATCTGTGCGGAAATATCCGCACCGTCCCCGATCATATCCCCGTGGCAGACGAGGCAAAAGCGCCGACCTGCACCGAAGACGGTTTGACGGCGGGCGCACACTGCGGCGTGTGCGGTGAAGTGTTGACCGCGCAGGAAGTGATTCCCGCCCTCGGCCACACCCCCGTGGCAGACGAGGCAAAAGCGCCGACCTGCACCGAAGACGGCTTGACGGCGGGCGAACACTGCGGCGTGTGCGGCAAAGTGTTGACCGCGCAGGAAATGGTTCCTGCCCTCGGCCACGTGTACAGTAACGACTACGATGCCGATTGCAACGTGTGCGGTGCGGTGCGTGAGGTCGACTTGCTCGGTGACGTGGACGGCAGCGGTCGCGTGGATTCTACCGACGCACGCCTCACGTTGCAGTATGCCGTTCGCAAGATCGACAGTACGATGCTGAACATTGCGCTCGCCGACGTGGACGGCAACGACCACGTGGATTCCACCGATGCGCGCTTGATACTGCAATACGCGGTTCGGAAGATCGCAAACTTCCCCGCAATATAAAGATAAACGCCCCGTCCCACACGTAAGTGCGTGAGGCGGGGCGTTTGATATGGAAAAACAGTACCTATACTATGAAAAATAGAGCGAAATCTATTGACTTTTCTGCCGTTATTTGGCAAAATAAAGACAGGTATATTGTTCAGGAGGTTAGCAACATGAACAAACAGGATAACAAGATCTTTTGCGTAATTTCCCACACCCACTGGGACCGTGAGTGGTATATGCCGCTCGAGCAATTCCGTCACCGCTTGGTGGATCTGATGGATCGCCTGCTGATTATTTTGGCGGAACAGCCCGAATACATATTCCATCTGGATGCCCAGACGGTGGTGTTGGAGGATTACCTTGCGGTGCGCCCCGAAAAGCGGGAGGAATTGCGCCGCTATATTTCCCGCCGCCGTTTGATGATTGGGCCGTTCTTTTTGCAGAACGACTTCTATCTTGTCAGCGGTGAGAGCACGGTGCGTAACCTTTTGGAGGGGCAGAAGTTGTGCCGTGAATTCGGTGGTTCCGCCAAGACGGGTTACGCCGCCGACCAGTTCGGTAATGCTTCGCAGTTGCCGCAGATCCTGCGCGGTTTCGGTATCGACAATTTTGTGTTCGGCCGCGGCTTTTCGCAGTGTGACACAGCGGCAGACGGCACTGTGACCCCCAAGAAAACGCCCACTGAGTTTATCTGGAAAGGTCCCGACGGGTCGGAAGTGCTGGCGATCCATATGCGCCATTGGTACAACAACACCCAGCGTTTTTCGGCGGATACCGATAAGGCGTTGCGTTTCCTGCGTGCGATGACCGCACCGTATGACGATGAACTGACGGCGACTCCGTATCTCTTGCTGATGAACGGCGTGGACCATCTGGAAGCGCAGGGAGATATCCGCGAAGTGATCGACCGCGTGCAGGAAAAATTGGAAGACGGCGAGCACTTTGTGCAGTATAATATGGACGACTACGTGGATGCTGTGAAAGCATACGTAGATGAAAACGGTGTGCAGTTGCAGACGGTCGAGGGCGAAATGCGTGTGGATCAGGGACTTACCACGTTGCAGGGCACCCTTTCCTCCCGCTCGTACTTGAAGACCGCAAACGTCGAAGCACAAACCTTGCTTGAAAACCGCTTGGAGCCGCTGTATGCGATGCTGGAGCGTTACGGTATGAAGGGTGTGTACCCGCACGATCGTTTGGTGTACACTTGGAAGAACATTATCCGCAACCATCCGCACGATTCCATCTGCGGTTGCAGCACCGATGCCGTGCATCGCCATATGGAAAACCGCTATTCGGAGATCTTTGAGTTCGCCGAGGAGCAGTTGCATCGCGGTATGCTGACGGCGGCGGAACACACCGCCATGGCGCGTAATGCGGGCGAACGTGACTACATCATCACGGTTGCGAACACCCTTTCCACTCCGCTTCGCGGCGCGGTGGAAGTGCAGTTGAAGATGCTGGTTTCGGACGAGATGGAGAACTTCCGCATTGTGGACGGCGACGGTAACGACGTCGAGTTCGCGGTGGTGTCCAAAGTGAATCGTGACACCGCAGTGTACAGCCCCATCAACCTGCCCGGCTGGCTCAACGTGTACGATTACACCATTCAGCTCGATGCCGGCGAGGTCGCGCCTTTTGCGTTCAAGTCCTTCCTTGTTACCGCAGGGAAAACGATGCCCGCCGTGGCGGCGTTTGATGCTTCGCTGCCCACCGTGATCGAAAACGATCGGCTGACCGTGACCGTCACGGCAGACGGCAAGGTGGATATCACCGACCGCAAGAGCGGCCGTGTTATTGCGGACTGCTTGCGTTTGGAAGACCGTGAGGATGCGGGTGACTCCTATATGTTCGTGCCGAAGGGGCATGCGCCGCTGTATTCCGACGATTGGAAAAAGACCGTCACCTTGACGGAGCACACCGCACTCAAGCAGTCGGTGAAGATCGACTATACTATGGATCTGCCGCTCTTCTACGATGAAGCGGCGGGCAAACGCTCGGATGAAACGGCAACTTCCTCGCTCTCTCTCGAGTTGACGTTGTATCGCGGCCGTCCGTTTGTGGATATGGTGTACACCTTGAACAACGCCTCGCGCGACCATCATTTGGCGCTGTGTGTAGATGCGGATATCGCACCGGTGGAATCGTATGCCGACAGTGCGTTCGATGTGGTGCGCCGCACGGGGGATATGCACTACTACACCACCCCCATTAAGATCGATCCGAACGCCTCCTTTGCGGCATTGCAACAGGATGGCAAGGGTATCGCTGTGTTCACCGCGGGCACGCATGAATATATGCATCCCGAAGATCAGTTGAATCGCTTGTCCTTCGGTTTGGTGCGCTCCACGGGCGGTATCACTCACGGCGGCAAGGAACTGTGGGACACTCCCGAAAATCAGTGCATCCGCACCATGAGCGGCCGCTTGGCTGTCTGCCCGT
The DNA here is from genome assembly GCA_015065865.1 of Oscillospiraceae bacterium. GTDB lineage: Bacteria > Bacillota > Clostridia > Oscillospirales > Acutalibacteraceae > SIG588. The sequence goes on from SVPM01000006.1 coordinate 2,984, forward strand.
TCGAGGGGGATATCGTGTCGGCGAATATTCCCGCGTTGGCGTTGGCGTTCCGCGCCCCGCTGCTCGGTCTCGGCACTTCGTGCGATAGCCGCAAGTTTGCGGGCGGCCGTCCCTGCGTGCAGGATAGCACGTTGACCGAGTTCTTCTACTTACCGGATACCCATCCCGCAGTCGCGATTGCGGACAACACCTCCGCTGTCGCAGTGGACGGCGAAGGCATTGCTTTCTCGGCGTTCAAGCTCAGCGAGGATGAAAGCGGCGAAGTGTTGCGTTTGTTCAACTATACGGAGGAGGCGCGCACCGTCACCGTGAAGGTGCAAGGCCGCCTTTATCGCACGCAGCTCGATGAAATTGCACGCATCTTCCTCGGCAAGGACGAAGTCACCCTGACTCTCGGCCCGAAAGAGATCATCACGCTGTTTATGCAGTAATACCGTTATCAAACAAGAGGCGAGCCCGCTAAAGGGTTCGCCTCTTGTTTGATGTATTTTTAAATAAAGAGCAACAGGCTGTCGGCGTTAGCGACAGCCTGTTTTGCTTATTCTGCGGTGGTTTCTTTTTCTTTGGTGCAAGAGCGTATCCAGCCTGCAATGTCAAAACAAGTTTCATAATACCGTTTGCCGCGCATATTGGCAAAGGCGGTCATAATACGGACGTTGTTGCGGTGTTTGAATTGCGGCACTTGAATTGCCCACGGATATTGCGGATAGTTTTTAGCGGTAAACATAATTTTGTTTTTGTAGGGAAGTGCATCAAACCGCTCCATTATTTCCGGCAGATACATACCGTCGTGATCGGTGGTGACGATGAAAAGATTGTCCCAGTGGATGCGTTCTTTTCGCCGATTCCACGCATTCAACGCATCTTGTTCGGTGCGATAGTGTACAAAACAGATCTCAATGTCGTCGATCAATCCCACGGGGAAACTTTTGCCGATATCGATAAATTCGGGATCCTTGGAAAGATAGTGGTGCGGATTTTCAAGAAACCGCATAAAATCCGGTCCGTCAAAGGACAAGTTGACGGTGGGGGAGGTGAACTCTTTACCGGCATCGTGGTAAAATACGCCGCCGAGACAGTTGTTGCTGAAGATCGAAAAATCAATATTCTTCAACTTCTCTTGAATCTCACGGTTCAATTTCGGCCGACTGAAACGAGAAAGTGCTTTGCGAACTTTTAACAAAAGTGACAGCGGCAACGGATACGGGCCGTCGTGAATGATATGTGTATCGGTATGCATACGGTACCTCCTGTGTTTTCATATAATCAGCATATCACAAAATCCAAAGAAATTCAAGCGGTTTATTCTGTTAAAGGAACGAGCCGATGATGCCCAACACGAGAAGACCGATCTCGGAAAAAGCCACAATGCGTCCGATAACGGCTTTTCGATCGCGTTCGATCGCGTTTGCATCGGTATATTTGATGGATTTATTCCCCAACACTATCGCGGCGACGGTGGCGGGCAAGTTCAGCGGTATAAGGCCGGCAATACTGCAGATTAAACAGGCGATCCCATATTTTTTATACGGGTTATTGAGTGTTGCAGAGGCGGCAGGTTCTTGGATGTCCTCCGTGTTTTCTGCCTTCTCCTCGACCGACTCGATCTCTTCTTTGAGGAGTTGTTCCTCGTCAAACACCGTGAGAGAAAACGGCTCGCTCGCATCTTCCGCCTGTAAATAATTCAAAAAGCGTGTGCCGTTGTAATCCGAGACCGTGGCATTCCCGCTGTATTCGTATTCTATAACGAAATCCTTACAGAAGTATTTTTCGATCGGTGTTTGGCATTTCCGCGTATCGCCGTTGAACACGTTCGTGAATATTTGTATTTCATCGGGATTTAAGTGTCTTACTGTACCGATAGGGAGGTCTTTTCGCACAAAGGCGGCGTACACGTCCTGCAAATGCAAACATTCTCCGAACTTCTTGGCATATTTCTCTTTGGAAAACCGTGCATACTTGGCTTGTACACTGTTTGAAGCGGCGATGCGAAAACAGCCCAGAACGACGTCTTCGCCTTCATTGTATTTTGTGAACCACACCCATCTCCAATCGATTTCACCGAACTGAATGGTTTTAAGGGCGCTTGACGCCGAGATATCTTTGATCTTTTCGTAGTGTCGCGCGGAACAGTTGGAAACGTAGTTTTTAAATTGATCAAACGTAACGTGCTCAAGCCCATACAGGGTGGCAGGATATTCGTCATCGGAATTCGAAAAAATATGTTGAACGTACAGGAGGTCATTTGTGCTCAGGTCAAGGGCAAAAAAATCATCGTGCTTGGCATCCCTTTCGGTATAGAAAAGCAAATGCAGGTCCTTGGTCATTCGTTCTTTTACAAATGTTTCTATCAGCAAAAGTATACCAAGTCCTGCAAAGGCGACGACTGGGCCGAGATACCCTCCGATCCCTTTTATGGCCGCAAGCAACGGAAGTCCGCCGATCAGCCAAAGCCACCGCAAATATTTGGGTGTGTGTTCCAATTTAACACGACGATCCCGCACTTCACAGTGCGAGGTTTCAAGAAACTCTTCGTTTTTTAATTCCCAAACTTTCACAGCCATCGTTTATACCACTTCTCTTAAAAAGAAATTTTCGTGTCTTGTTCGGGCGACGGCGGTATCGCTTCACCCGAGCAATTGTCGGTTATATACGAGCGAAGAGCCATACGTCTTTCTCGTATCAAAACCACCGCCATCACGATACCGTTGAGTATTGATAGGGCGGAGAAGACGGACGTTACATAAGGGAGAGCGTTATATATCTCGTAAGAAAATGAAGCGTCCATACTTGCGGCACCAATGGCGTTCAGCGCCGTGAAGAGAAACCACGGCAACGCCAGTTTGGTGATGGAAATTAATACCGATACGATTCGCCAAAACGGCCGTTGGAAAAAGAGGAGCAGCACCTCAAATATCCCCGTCCAAAGAATAATATCCGTCATAAAATTGCTCGTACCGTAGGAACCTTCGCCGGTCCATCCGTTGAAAGAGGAATATATAACACTGTCGAAAGAGGAGCACAGCACGCTTGCCATGCAGAGAAAAAATCCAATCAAAATAAAAGCGGTATGCTTCCCCGAAAACGTCAATTTCATTTGTAAACGCCCTCCCGTTTTTCGGCAATAAAAAAGATGTGTTACTGTTATGGTAACACATCTTTTGTCGAAATTCAAGAATATTTTATTAGCCGAAATAACGCTTCAGCAGTCCCTCAAACGCCTTGCCGTGTCTCGCTTCGTCCTTCGCCATTTCGTGAACCGTGTCGTGAATAGCATCCAAACCGAGTTCCTTTGCACGGCGAGCAAGTTTCATCTTGCCTTCGGTCGCGCCGCATTCGGCGTCCACACGCATCGCAAGATTCTTCTTGGTGCTGTCGGTCACAACTTCGCCCAACAGTTCGGCAAATTTCGCCGCATGTTCGGCCTCCTCGTAAGCGGCCTTTTCCCAATACAAGCCGATTTCGGGATAGCCTTCACGGTGCGCTACGCGTGCCATCGCGAGGTACATACCGACTTCGCTGCACTCGCCCGCGAAGTTCTCGCGCAGACCCGCAATGATCTCTTCGTCCACACCTTGTGCCACGCCGACACGGTGTTCGTCCGCCCACACACGTTCGCCGCCGACTTCGTCAAATTTCGCTGCAGGAGCGCTGCAGATGGGGCACTTGTCGGGAGCCGCATCGCCCTCGTGAGTGAAACCGCAGATGGTGCATACATACTTTGCCATAATAATGTCCTCCTAAAATGAATATTAATTATTGTTGCTGTTTGAACACGCGGGACACCGCCCGCAAAAGAGAATGTTACTGCTGTCCGCCGCAAAGGAGGCAGGACAGAGGGTTGCCATCTGGTCGTCGCTTACCGGAATATCGAACACATCTCCGCAAGCCCGACAGTAGAAATGCCCGTGGGTGCCGATATCGGCATCAAACCGATACTCTCCCTCCGCCATATCGGCGGGAAGGGCGCGAATGATACCCGCCTTCTCCATACTGTGCAGTGTGTTATACACCGTTGTGCGGGAAAGTGAGGGGTATGTGGGGGAGAGGGCCTGATAGATCATATCGGCCGTGGGATGGGTCGGATGTTCCAGCAGATAGCGCCAGATCAAGAGTCGTTGCTGTGTGGGGCGAAGCCCCATCTCGTGTAAACGATCCGCTAACATACGTTCGCTCATCTGTGACTTCACCTCTTTTCTTGTAATCGTTACAACATTGTAATGATTACAATGCTAAGATACCATACATTTGGAGAAATGTCAATAGTGTTTTTGAAAAAATCAAAAAAATTTTTTGCGATAAAAACCGCAAAGACACTTGACAAAAGGTATCAAATATGATAAAGTATACACCGTCGCCGATATATGGGGGTATAGCTCAGCTGGGAGAGCGCTTGAATGGCATTCAAGAGGTCAGCGGTTCGATCCCGCTTATCTCCACCAAAGAAACAAAGACACAATCCAAGAGGATTGTGTCTTTGTTTTGTTTGCGATGGAATATTATACGGTAGCAACGGGGGCGAAACTGCTGTCATAGACCGTGATACCCTCTTGGTGTACGACGTAGAAGTAATCGTCGATAAACAGACCGCGCGGGTTTTGTGCATTGTCCACCGTACAACGAACGAGCGGGGTAAAGCCGTTCTCCTCGTCGTAGTGGTACAACATATAATCGAGTCCGTTGTTCGTGTACAGCGGTACGCCGACCAATGCGCGGGCAGTGTCTACCAAAATGGCGTGATGATCGTTCAGCGCATCGGAATAGTGAAACTCTGCGGGCAATTCCAGATAGGTTTTTACCGTAACGTCCGTTTTGTTTGTGGTATCAAACATGGTGAGTTTCAGTTTTCCGTTCAATCCGTTCTCGGTACCCGCATAACCGAACCCGAACAAACGGCCGTCGCCGAAGGGGTGCAGGTACTCCGAAAATCCCGTGATCTTGAGTGCCGACAGCACGGTGGGGTTTTGCGGGTCGGACAAGTCCACGGCAAACAACGGGTCGGTTTGACGGAACGTGACCACATAACCGATATTCCCCTCAAACCGTACCGATCGAACCGTTTCGTCGGGTGCCATATTATCGATACGTCCCACCTCGTGCAGAGTGCTGTTCAGCACATACAGGCGGTTATACTGTTCGCTTTGGCTGTTTGTGCCCACATAGGTGACGTGTTCGGTTCCGCGGGTAACGGTTGCGTGTTCACTGTGATGATAGACGGTGCAGGTGACGGCGATACGGAAATGGTCGTTCCACTCGTCTAAAGCGAACGGCCCGTCCGGTGTGCCGTCGATGGTGGCGGCGGCGGTCTGCGTAACGGTTCCGTTTTCGATGTCAAACAGAAAAAGATCGGTCGTTTCGTTGTAGGTGTATTCGCGGCGGGCGGTGTCGTCTTCCAACGGGATCTCTTGGATCACCGAGCGCTCACCGTGTTGCATCAGCACCAGATGTTCGGAATTGGCCCATACGCGGCACCCGCCTGCGCCGAGCACCGCTTTTTCGGCCAGTCGCGCGGTGTTGCCGGCGACCGATAAAGCGATGATTACGGCGTAATCCGGAGTTTGGGGTGCGGGAACGGCACAAAGTGCCTTTTCCGCTATCGCCGTATGCTCGCCATCGCGATACACACGAGGTACAAAACTGGCAATATTTTCCTCATCCGCCGCCCACACGGTGTGGGCGGTAATGAGGTACAACACCCCGTTCACCATACGCGAATCGGTAAGGGTGCCATCCTGCCCGTATGCGGTGATGTAGTGGGGAGCGGTGGGGTCGGTGATATCATAGATCACGGCGTATACCTGACCGTCCCGATAACTGTAGCCGCCTACGCCACGCTCTTTGGCAGCGGTCCCGCTGACGTATGCCGTTTCGTGGTGCGTATACAATATCACCAGGCGGTCGTTGGTAAGATACATATTGACCAAACGGTCGTTTTCGCCGTCGGTGGGTTCATGCTCGGCCACAACGGCGGTGTTTTCGCCGTCCGCACGGTAGATGGTAAGACGGCGCTCGGCACGGTTTAAGACATAGATATATCCGCCCTGCGCTTTGACCACGTCTGCTTCATCCACATTGGCATACTGCGTGTTGGTGACCGTGTCGCTGCCGGTGGCACCCTTGTAGCCGGAATATTCGGTGCGATTGGTTGCGGCGGGTGCTGTGGATGGGAAGGTGCCGCGTAGTTCCGCATCGCCGTCGCTCTCTGTTATCACATCGCCGTTGACCATCTGCAGATCGTCGAGCAATGCAAACGCCTGTGTGTAGGTCAAGTGTTCATCTTGAAAAGAATCGGTTACGGTGGAAGGGTTCTCGATTTCGGGATAGAAGGAAATGCGTGGCCTCTCGACCGATTGCGCGAAAAGCACTGCCAGCACCACCGCGGCACAAGCCGTCAAGGCGACGGCGCGGTACCACCGCGGTGTGCGGTGTTTTAACGGTGTCGTATCGGCCTCGCTGCGAAGGGCGGTCAGCACACGTTCGCTTGCTTCATCGGAAAGGCGGCGCTCGTTCATATCGTTACGGTATTGTTCGGAAAACATCGTATCACTCCTTTATTCGGTGTCTAACAGATTACGCAGGGCGGTGCGGGCGCGGTGCAGACGGGTCTTTACGGTTGCTTCCGTTGCGGAGGTCATTTGTGCGATCTCCCGCACCGAATATCCTTCGTAATAGAAAAGGTGTATTACCACGCGTTGAGCGGGCGGTAAGGTCTGCACGGCGTCGAACACGCCGAGAGATTCGATGGGGGGCGCGGTGAGAGTATCCTCCAACGGCACGGTATGGCGCGCCCACGCGGTGGTCCGCGCGGAACGACAGCAGTTGACCGTCACACGAAGAAGCCACGCTTTGCAATGTTCCGCTTCGCGGAAAACGGGCGCTTTGCGAACGTAACGCAAAAACACCTCTTGCACCGCGTCCTCGGCCGCGGCGGAGTTGCCGAGCCGCGCGAGTGCCAAACGGTACACCGTCTGGCGGTATTGCAAAAATACTTGTTCAACCGATGGCTGTTGCCACATCCTCTGCGCCTCCTTTCGCAAAAAAGAGCTCTTTCACCTATAACACCGAACAGAAAAGGAAAAGGTTTCAAAAAAATCCTGCCTTTCGGCAGGATTTTTTATTTATGATATTTTCCGCCCGAAGAGATCTGTGCCGCACGGTAGATCTGCTCGAGCAACATTACACGGGCCAGTTGATGCGGAAAGGTCATGGGGGACATCGAAAGTTTCAGGCGGGCGGCGGCCTTCACCTCGTTCGAAAGACCCCACGAGCCGCCGATGATGAACACGGTGTGACTGCACCCGTCCACCGCCACGCGGTCCAGTGTTTCGGACAGGGCAGGGGAGGAGAGTTCTTTGCCCTCGATACACAGCGCAAACACCGCCGCACCTGCAGGAACGTGGGATAACAGCCGTTTGCCTTCCGCTTGTAACGTTCGATCGATCTGTGCAGGGGAGGGGTTGTCCGGCAGACGTTCCTCCTCCACCTCCACAACGGATAGACGGCAAAAGGCTGAGAGCCGCTTTTGGTATTCCGCCACGGCATCCCGCCAGTAGGCCTCTTTCAGTTTACCGACACACAAAACGGTCACGCTACGCACAAAAACACGTCCTTTCAGAAGACCATAATGCCGCGGGTATCCTCGGGAGAGGCCACCCGCAGGAGATAATCCGCACCCTCCAGCAGACCGCCCGCCGACAAGGCGCTTTGTGCGGTGGCAAGTGCCAGATCGGGACGGTTGTTGTGGCGGCTCAAGTGCGCCAGTACAAAACGGGTAGTGCCGCTTTGGGCAAGTCCCGTGAGTTCGGCCGCACAAGCGGGGTTCGAGAGGTGCCCCGTGGATGCTAAAATACGCTGTTTTAAAAAATCGGGATACGGACCGCCTATCAACATCGGAATATCGTGATTCGATTCGATCTGCACCAGATCGCATCCCTGCACCGATTCTCGCACGGTGGCGGTCATATTGCCGATATCGGTGGCAATCGCTACCGTGCGGTCGTCGGCGGTATGTATACGGTAACCGCAACTCTGACGGCTGTCGTGCGGAGTGGCAAAGGCCGTGATCTCACAGCCGCCTTCCTGCACCTTTGTGCACCCGTCGGGCGGCAGGGCAAAACAGGCAGTACCCGTTGCCACTTTTTCGCCTTCGCACAGCGCCTCCATTGTGCCGCGGGTGGCGTATACCCGCATACCGTAGCGCTTGGTGAGCACCTTCAGTCCCGCAATATGGTCGCTGTGTTCGTGGGTGACGAAGATGGCGGTAATACGATGCGGGTCGATCCCCCGTGCTGTCAGCGCCGTTTCAATACGTTTAGCACTAACGCCGGCATCAATCAAAATGCCGGCGTCTGCGTTTCCGATATAGGTGCAATTTCCTTCGCTTCCGCTAAACAGCGGACAGTATCTTGCCATAATTTAGACCTCTACCTGCTCAATATCCGCGCCGAGTGCACGGAACTTTTCCACAACGGTTTCGTAACCGCGTTCGATATGGTGGATATCTTCCACCACGGTTACACCATCGGCACACAAGCCGGCGATGATCATCGCCGCACCGGCACGCAGATCCACCGCTTTGACGGTATCCGCTTTCAAACGTTCGATGCCTTGGAACACCGCGATCTTGCCGTCCACCTCCACTTGGGCGCCCATACGGCGCAGTTCATCGAGATAGCGGAAACGTTTGTCATACACATCCTCGTTCAGCACACTGCGCCCTTCGGCAACCGAAAGCAGAACGCCGATCTGCGGTTGCATATCGGTGGGGAAGCCGGGGTGCGGCATCGTCTTTACGTTACAGTGGCGAAGCGGCTCTTTGCGGAAGATCCGCAGTGCATCGTCGTATTCTTCGATCTCAGCGCCCATTTCCCGCAACTTGGCGGAAATGGATTCCATATGCTTCGGGATAATGCCGCGCACCAGTACGTCACCGCCCGTGGCGACGGCGGCCGCCATATAGGTGCCGGCTTCGATCTGGTCGGGAATGATGGAGTAGTTGGTGCCGTGCAAGCGGTCTACACCGCGGATCTTCACCGTGTCGGTACCGGCACCGCTGATGTCCGCACCAAGGAAGTTCAAAAAGTTCGCCAGATCGACGATGTGCGGTTCTTTCGCCGCGTTTTCGATAATGGTGATGCCACGCGCCTTGCACGCTGCCATCATAACGTTGGCGGTGGCACCCACCGACACTTTATCCATATAGATGGAGTTGCCTACCAACCGTTCGGCCGAGAGTTCCACCGTTGCATTTTCCAGCGGGGCTTGCACCGCGCCCAGTGCGGTAAAGCCTTTCAGATGCTGATCGATCGGGCGGTCGCCGAAATCACAGCCGCCCGGCAACGGCACCCGTGCACGGCGGAAACGGCCGAGCAGCGAACCGAGGAAATAGTACGACCCACGCATGTGCCGCGCGAGGTCATACGGTACCGTTTCGGTATCGATGGTGCAAGGATTGATCTCCACCGTGGAGGGGCTTACGCGGCGCACACTGGCACCGATGGCACTCAAAATTTCGAGCGCGGTGGAAACGTCCTTAATATTCGGCAGATTTTCAATGCGACAAATACCGTCCGCCAACGCAACGGCAGGCAGAATGGCAACGGCGGCGTTTTTGGCACCGCTGATATTGACTTCTCCGACCAGCGGAATACCGCCGCGGATGCGATACTTTTTCAAATCTATGTCACTCCCTGCGAAATTGTTAGGGGGGTGTATTCACTCAAATTGTAGTATACCACAGTTTAACGCAAATGTAAATCGGTATTTCCATAAAAATCAAATTTTTATCCCGGCAATTTCAAATAATGCAGATAAATTGCGGGTGACGAGAGCGGCTACTTGCTTAAAATGCGGTTTATCGGCAACAAAAGAGGACAAACCCCGAAAACTTGCAAGTTTTTAAAGCGAAAATTGCAAAAAAATCTTACTTTTTTTGTGATTTCCTATTGCATTGAAGGGGCGAGTGTGCTACAATTATTCCTATCGAATTTCCTGGAGGAGGAAGAGTTATGAGTTTAAAGAATACCTATTTGATCGATCTTATGGAACGCGTGGAAAAGCGCAACGCCGGTGAGCCCGAATTTCATCAGGCGGTGCGTGAAGTGTTGGAATCGCTGGAGCCTGTGATCGAAGCACGTCCCGACTATGTGAAGGCGGGCGTTATCGAGCGTATGGTAGAGCCGGAGCGTATCATTAAGTTCCGTGTGCCGTGGGTGGATGATAACGGCAACGTGCAGGTCAACCGCGGTTTCCGCGTGCAGTTCAACAGCGCGATCGGTCCCTACAAGGGCGGCTTGCGTTTCCACCCCTCGGTGAACGAGAGTATCATCAAATTCTTGGGCTTCGAGCAGACCTTCAAGAACTCCCTGACCACGTTGCCCATGGGCGGCGGTAAGGGCGGCAGTGATTTCGATCCGGCCGGTAAGTCGGATATGGAAGTGATGCGTTTCTGCCAGAGCTTTATGACCGAGCTTTCGAAGTACATCGGCCCCGATACCGACGTTCCTGCGGGTGACATCGGTGTAGGTGCGCGTGAGGTCGGCTATCTGTTCGGCCAATATAAGCGTCTGCGTGACGAGTTCACCGGCGTGCTCACCGGCAAGGGCCGTCCTTACGGTGGTTCGCTCATCCGCCCCGAAGCGACGGGTTACGGCGCGGTGTACTACACGGTGGAAATGCTGAACACCTTCGGCGAAGACGTGAAAGGTAAGACGTTTGCGGTCTCCGGTTTCGGCAACGTGGCTTGGGGCGCTGTGCAGAAGATCAACGAACTCGGCGGTAAGGTCGTCACCATCTCGGGTCCCGACGGCTATATCTACGACGAGGACGGCGTCTGCACCGAAGAAAAGATCAACTATATGCTCGAAATGCGTGCTTCCTGCCGCAACCGTGTGCAGGATTACGCGGATAAGTTCGGCGTGCCGTTCTTTGCGGGTGAAAAGCCGTGGGGCGTGAAGGTGGACGTCATTATGCCTTGCGCGACCCAGAACGAAGTCAATCTCGACGACGCGAAGAAGATCGTGGCCAACGGCGTGAAGTATTATGTGGAAGTTTCCAATATGCCCACCACCGCAGACGCTGTGGCGTATATGAAGGAAAACGGTGTGGTCATTGCTCCGTCCAAGGCGGTCAACGCGGGCGGTGTGGCTGTGTCGGGTCTCGAAATGTCCCAGAACTCCATGCGTTACAGCTGGTCGGCGGAAGAAGTCGATGCGAAACTGAAGGATATCATGAAGAACATCTATCAGAGTTCGGTCGATGCCGCGAAGGCATACGGCATGGAAGGCGACCTCATCGCGGGCGCCAACATCGCGGGCTTCTTGAAGGTTGCGGATGCTATGCTCGCACAGGGCGTGGTGTAATCTTTTGAATCAAAACGACCCGACTTCTTGTCGGGTCGTTTTACTTTGCATAGTAAAACGGCATCGACGTTTGATCGATGCCGTTTGGTGTTTTTTATCCGTGGAACAGGCGCTTGGTTTGATAACGGGGTTCACAGGTGAGGTTGATACCGAGCTTGCGAAGGGTGTTTTCATCCACCTGCGAAAGAATGACCGAGGAGTGCATCTCGCATCCGGCAAGCTTGTCCAACTGCTGCATGGCGAGTTCGGCTGTCGGGTCGGTTGCGGCACAGATGGAGAGGGCTACCAACACTTCATCGGTATGCAGGCGCGGGTTGTGCCCGCCCAAATGATTCACTTTCAGATCCTGCACCGGTTCAATAACGGCGGGAGAGATGAGCAGCACGTCATCCGCAATATTACCGAGCGCTTTTAAAGCGTTGAGCAACATCGCCGAAGAAGCGCCGAGCAAGCCCGATGTGCGCCCCGTGATAATGCGGCCGTCCGCCAATTCAACAGCGGCGGCGGGAGCACCGGTTTCTTCCGCCCGCTCAAGTGCGGCGGCAATGGCAGGGCGGTTATCCGCCGTAATATCCGCCATTTTCATCAAGAGTTCGATCTTGGCGATCTCCTCATCGTTGGGGTTGCCTTTGCGCTGATTGCACAGGGCGGAATAGTAACGGCGTAAGATCTCCGCTTTGGCGGCGGCACACACGGCGTCGTCGTCAAAAATGCAGTGGCCCGCCACGTTCACCCCCATATCGGTGGGGGATTGATAGGGGCAATGCCCGTGGATCTTTTCAAACGTTGCCGCCAACACGGGGAAGATCTCCACGTCGCGGTTGTAGTTCACCGCCAGCGTGTTGTAGGCTTCCAAATGGAACGGGTCGATCATATTGACGTCGTTCAAATCGGCGGTTGCCGCCTCATACGCCATATTTACGGGGTGTTTCAGCGGCAGATTCCACACGGGGAAAGTTTCAAATTTTGCATAACCCGCCGAAATACCGCGCTGATGGTCGTGATACAGCTGGCTTAAACAGGTTGCCATTTTGCCGCTGCCGGGGCCGGGCGCCGTCACGATGACAAGCGAACGGGAAGTTTCGATATACTCGTTACGGCCGAAACCTTCATCGCTCACGATACGCGCCACATCCGAAGGATAGCCGGGAATGGAGTAGTGGCGGTATACTTTCAGCCCCAACCCCTCCAGTCGAGTCTTAAACGCTTCGGCGGCAGGCTGTTCACTGTACCGTGCGAGCACCACGCTGCCGACGTACAGACCGAATCCGCGGAAAGCGTCGATCAGCCGCAACACGTCTTGGTCGTAAGTAATGCCGAGATCACCGCGTACCTTATTTTTTTCGATATCTTGCACGTTGATGACAATGACGATCTCCGCTTGGTCTTTGAGTTGAGTGAGCATTTTGATCTTACTGTCGGGTTTGAAACCCGGCAATACGCGGGAGGCGTGAAAATCGTCGAACAACTTGCCGCCGAATTCCAAATAGAGTTTACCGCCGAACTTCGCAATGCGCTCTTTGATCTGTTCGGATTGCAGTTTGAGATATTGGTCGTTATCAAATCCGATCTTTTTCATGCTCATCCCACCTAACTTAAAATACTCAACTTAATAATTATAGAACATTCCGCATTCGCCGTCAAGAGGGCGAGGCGGGTTATTTTCATCTTTTTTATAGACAGTTGAGGGAAAATATGGTTTAATAGATAGCGAGGTGACGTATATGATACCCGTTTTGTTTGAAGATAAATCCATCATTGTGTGCGAAAAACCGGTGGGTGTGCTGTCGGAGCGTGGGATGAACCCGCGTGAGCGGTGTATGCCCGCCTTACTGGAACAGCAGACCCGAACCTTTCGTGTGGACGTTGTGCACCGTTTGGATAAAGCGGTGGGTGGTGTGATGGTGTTTTCCAAAAACGCCAAAGCGTCGGCAGGACTCTCCCGCACCATCGCACAGCATGAAATGACCAAGGAATATCTGGCGGTGGTAGCGGGCTGTCCCGATGCCCAGCAGGGTGAATGGCGGGATATTCTGTTTCGCGATAAGCAGAAAAACAAGTCGTTCGTGGTGAAGCGTATGCGGCAGGGTGCCAAAGAAGCGGTGCTGGATTACGAAGTACTGCAGACGGTCACCCGCGGTGAAGATACCGTTTCGTTGCTTAAGATCCGCTTGCACACGGGGCGCACCCATCAGATCCGCGTGCAGTGTGCATCACGGCGGATGCCGCTGCTCGGGGACGAGAAATACGGTAGCCGTATTCCGACGAAGAATATCGCTTTGTGGTCACATCACGTGGCTTTTGCCCACCCGATAACGAGAAAACCGGTGGATATCGCTCTTCCGCCACCCGATACCGCCCCGTGGAATTGGTTTGCAACGTGAGAAAATCGGTGAAGATACCCGTTGCCCACACTGTAAAGAAAGCCCGCACCGTTTTTTGGTGCGGGCTTTTGAATCGAAACACTCTTGATAGCCGTATAGACACCTCAAATCAGACGGAAAGTAGCGCTTTACGGACACGTTAAAACATCCGAGGAGATTTCCACAAGGGGAATCTCCTCGGATGTTCTTTAAAACTTACATCGTGGCCGCCATCACGGCTTTGATGGTATGCATACGGTTTTCGGCTTCGTCAAACACGATGGAGGCGTCGCTTTCAAACACCTCGTCGGTCACTTCCATGCAGGTAATGCCGAATTTCTCGTGAATGTTTTGGCCGATGGTGGTCTTGAGATCGTGGAACGCGGGCAGGCAGTGCATAAAGCGGCACTGGGGGCCTGCTTTTTCCATCAATGCGCGGTTGACCTGATAGGGGGAGAGCAACTTAATGCGTTCTTCCCATACGGCATCGGGTTCACCCATCGACACCCATACGTCAGTGTAGATCACGTGTGCACCCTTGACAGCATCGGTATCTTCGCTGAATTCCAGCGTGGCCCCCGTTTCGGCGGCGATGGCCTCACATTGATCGATCAGTGCTCGGTCGGGGAAGAAGGCCTTCGGGGCGCACGCAACGAAGTGCATGCCCATCTTGGCGCAACCGACCATCAAGGAGTTGCCCATATTATAACGGGCATCGCCCATATACACCAATTTTTTGCCTTTCAGATCACCGAAATACTCTTGAATGGTGAGAAAATCCGCCAAGATCTGAGTGGGGTGGAACTCGTTGGTGAGACCGTTCCACACCGGCACGCCGGCATAAGCGGCCAGTTCTTCCACGATCTCTTGACCGAAGCCGCGGTATTCAATACCGTCGAACATACGACCAAGCACGCGAGCGGTATCGGCGATGCTTTCTTTCTTACCGATCTGCGAACCCGAGGGATCGAGATAGGTGGGGTGCATACCGAGATCGGCCGCCGCCACTTCAAACGCGCAACGGGTACGGGTGCTGGTCTTCTCAAACACCAGTGCGATGCTTTTGCCCTCGCACAAACGGTGGGGGATACCCGCCTTCTTTTCGGCTTTGAGTTTCGCCGCAAGCGCGATCAACTCGGCAATTTCTTCGGGAGTGAAATCAAGAAGTTTCAAAAAACTCTTTCCCTTTAAATTCAACATAAAGCGTTCCCCCTTACAGCACCTTCGCAAGGAAGGATTGCAGACGTTCGCTTTGCGGATGATTGAACACGGCATCGGGCGTACCTTCTTCGGCGATCACACCGTCATCGAGGAACAGCACGCGGTTGGACACCTCACGGGCAAAACCCATTTCATGGGTGACGACCACCATGGTCATACCGTTTGCCGCCAAGTCCTTCATAACGTCCAACACCTCGCCGACCATTTCGGGATCCAGTGCGGAGGTGGGTTCATCAAACAGCATCACTTCGGGTTCCATGCACAGTGCACGCACAATGGCTACACGCTGTTTTTGACCGCCCGAAAGCTGGTTGGGATACGAACCGGCACGATCGGCGAGACCGACACGGGCAAGCAATTCCAATGCCTTTTTCTCGGCATCGGCACGGGGAATCTTTTTCAGCATCATCGGGCCGCAGGTGAGGTTTTCGAGAATGCTCATATGCGGGAACAGGTTGAACTGCTGAAACACCATGCCCATCTTCTGGCGGTGACGGTTGAGGTCGGCTTTCTTGTCGGTGAGGTTTTCACCGTCAAACACGATCTCGCCGCCCGTCGGTTTTTCAAGCAGGTTCAGACAACGCAAGAAGGTGGATTTACCCGAACCGGAGGGGCCGATGACACACATCACGTCGCCTTTGTTGATCTCGACGTCAATGCCGCGAAGCACCTGCAGTCCTTCAAAGTTTTTTTGCAGATTTTTAACGCTTATCATTACGCGACAACCTCCTTTCGAGAACACGCATCAACCACGTGAGCAACACCACAAGGGCGAGATATACCAGCGCGACCACCAACAACGGGTTGACGGCATCGTAGGTGTTGTTACGCACCAAGTTGCCCGCACGGGTAAGGTCCACCACGGCAACGTAACCCGCAACCGAGGTCTCCTTCAGCAATGCGATCAATTCGTTGCCGATGGCGGGCAGAATGTAGCGGATAGCCTGCGGCAGCACGATCTTACGCATTGCCTGCATCTTAGACATACCAAGACTGCGTCCTGCTTCCATCTGACCGTTGTCCACCGCGTTGATACCGCTGCGGATCAATTCCGCCATATACGCACCCGAGTTGATACCGAAAGTCAGTATAGCCACGGTCACACCCTCGGCCGAGGTGAGAATGACGAAAAAGAAGATCAACAAAAGCACCACGACGGGGATGCCGCGAATAACGGTGATATACAGATCGCACAGCCATGCAAACGGGCGCAGGGCGGGTACGTCTTCCGCAAAATATTTGGTCACGGCGATAACGGTACCGATGATGACACCGATCAACAGCGCACCCAGCGTGATGATCACCGTGTTTTTGAGACCGTCGATCATCATATTGTAATAACCGGTTTCGATAAAGGTCTCATACAGTTTGTTCAACCATTGCTCCACAGAGGGATTCTCCTTTCAAATGAAAAACCTATTCAACGAAAAAAAACGGGAAAAGGGAGCCTTTTCCCGTTTTTGTTATTTTACAATTTACACTTCGGGGGCGGTGTAGGGGGCGTTGTGCTCTTCGAAGATCTTCTGGATGGTGCCGTCCTTCACGAGCTTGTTCAGGATCTCGCTCACCTTTTCAACCACTTCTTCGCTGCCCTGCGCGAACGCAAACGCATACGGCTCGGTGGTCATGGCTTCGTCCAGCACGAACAGTTTCTCTTCGTTCTCGGCGTTGTAGGCTTCCACCATTTCCGCCGCGGTCAGATCGTCGATGACCCATGCATCCACCTTGCCGGTGGTCAGAGCGGTCTGGGCATCGCTGTTCGCCGCAAAGGGCTTCACGTCGTAGCCGTTCTCCAAGCAGAACGATTCGGCGGTGGTACCGGTCTGCACCGACACGGTCTTGCCGGCGAGGTCCGCCTTGGTCTGGATCGCGCTGCCGTCCTTCACAACGATCGCCTGTGCCGCGAGGCAGTAGGGAGCGGTGAACAGCATATTCTTTTCACGCTCGGGAGTGACCGAGATGCCCGAAGCACCCATGTCGTACTTGCCGGCCTGCACGCCTGCGAGCACCGAGTCAAAGTCCATCTGCTCCAGCTTCAGTTCCACACCGAGCTCTTTGCAAATGAGCTCCAATACGTCGATTTCGATACCGACAACTTCTTCGCCTTCCAGATTTTCAAAGGGCGGGAAATCGGGGCTGGTAGCGACAACGAGTTCGCCCGCCTTTTCGATGTCTGCCATCGTGACACCCTTCTTGCCGCAAGCGGACAGGCAGGTGAGCAACAAAACGGTGGCCAAAACCAGTGCTAAAATCTTTTTCATTGTGATTACCTCTTTCTAAAATTGAAATGTATGTATCGTAAAAAGTCAGTTAACTAACTTTTCCCGAACGAATTGGATCTGCGCCTCAACCGAAGCGCGCGAGGTTCCTCCCTCGCTGATGCGTTTTTCCACGCAGGTGACAAGGTCGATCTCGTGATAGAGATCGTCGCTGAACAGTTCGCTGAATTCGCGATATACGGTGAGCGGCAATGCTTCAAGCACCGTGTTTTCGGCGAGGCATCGCGCCACCAGCTGCCCCGCGATCTTATACGCACTGCGGAACGGCATACCCTTTTTTACCAGATAGTCCGCAAGGTCGGTCGCGTTGATGAACCCGCGCTGTGCCGCCGTTTTCATAGTATCGGTGTTGGCGCGCATGGTTCTTACCATACCGCAGAACACGTCCAGACACATCTTCACGGTGTCGCACGCGTCAAACACGCTTTCCTTATCCTCCTGCATATCTTTGTTGTATGCAAGGGGCAGGCCTTTCAGCGTGGTGAGCAGTGCCAACAGATCGCCGTACACACGTCCTGTTTTGCCGCGTACCAACTCCGCCATATCGGGGTTTTTCTTCTGCGGCATAATGGAAGAACCGGTGGTGTAAGCATCCGACAGTTCCACAAACTTGAATTCCCAACTAGACCAAAGAATGATCTCCTCCGAAAAGCGGGAGAGGTGCATCATCAGGATGGAGAGCGTGCTCATCAGTTCCACACAGAAGTCACGGTCGGAAACACCGTCCAAACTGTTGCGGCAGATATCGTCGAACCCGAGTCGCTCCGCTTCAAAGCGGCGGTCGGTGTCGTAGGTGGTACCCGCCAGTGCACAACACCCGATGGGGGAGACGTTAATTCGTCGTCGGCAATCCGCCAGACGCTCAAGGTCGCGCAACAACATCATTGCATACGCCATCAAGTGATGACCGAACAGGATGGGCTGTGCTCGCTGCAGGTGAGTGTACCCCGGCAGAATAGCGTCTTTATACTCTTCCGCCTTGTCGGTGACGGCGGCGAGCAGTTGCTTTGTGCGCTCGGCGATACCGTCGCACTCCGCACGAAGATACATACGCACGTCCAACGCCACTTGATCGTTACGGCTACGGGCGGTGTGCAATTTCTTGCCCACGTCGCCGAGCCGTGCAGTCAACACTTGTTCCACGAACATATGGATGTCTTCACATTCCTCGTCAATGGCGAGTGCGCCGCTGTCGAGGTCGTTCAGTATCCCTTCCAATCCGCCGATCAAGGTATCGGCATCGGCAGGGGAGATGATGCCTTTTGCTCCGAGCATCGCCGCGTGTGCCATACTGCCCGTGATATCCTCGCGGTACATACGGCAATCGAAGCGAATGGAGGAATTGAAATCATCCGCTATTTTTTCGGTCGTGCCGTCGGTGCGGCCGGCCCACATTTTTGCCATTCGTTACACGCCCTTTACTTCTTGCCGTCCACAATGGCCTGCACCTTGATCGGCAGGCCGAACAGGTTGATGAAGCCTGCGGAATCGCGCTGGTCGTAATCGCTTTCACCGAAGGTGGCGATCTCCTCGCTGTACAGCGAATAGGGGCTCCACACACCGGCGTTGATCATATTGCCTTTATAGAGTTTCAAACGCACCTTACCGGTGACCTTCTCTTGCGTCTTATCCACGAAAGCGGAGAGCGCCTCGCGCAGGGGGGTGAACCACTGACCGTTGTATACCAACTCGGCAAAGGTGATGGACAACTTCTGCTTTTCGTGCATGGTCATCTTATCGAGGCAGATGCTTTCCAGCACACTGTGCGCTTTATAAAGGATAGCACCGCCGGGAGTTTCGTACACACCGCGGCACTTCATACCGACCAAGCGGTTTTCCACGATATCCAAAAGACCGATACCGTTAGCACCGCCGATCTCGTTGAGTTTCAAGATGATGTTCTTAGCGCTCATCTTCTCATCGTTCAGCGCTACCGGCACACCCTGTTCGAAATCCAAGGTGACGTAGGTGGGGGCATCGGGTGCCTGAATGGGGGAAACGCCCATTTCGAGGAAACCAGGCTTTTCATACTGCGGCTCGTTGCCGGTATCTTCCAGATCCAAGCCTTCATGCGACAGGTGCCACAGGTTCTTATCTTTGGAATAGTTGGTCTCGCGGTTGATCTTCAAGGGGATGTTGTGCGCTTCGGCGTACTCGATCTCCTCTTCGCGGGATTTGATATCCCACTCACGCCACGGGGCGATGATGGGCATATTCGGTGCAAAGTGCTTGATAGCCAGTTCAAACCGCACCTGATCGTTACCCTTACCCGTGCAACCGTGCACGATAGCATCGGCGTTTTCTTTCAGTGCGATTTCCACCAAGCCTTTGGCAATGCAAGGACGTGCGTGGCTGGTACCCAGCAGATACTCCTCATACACGGCACCCGCTTTCATCGTCGGAATAATAAAATCGTTCACGTATTCTTCCGTCTGATCCAGCACGTACAGTTTGGAAGCACCCGTCTTGAGCGCTTTCTCCTCCAAACCTTCCAGTTCATCGGCCTGACCGACGTTGCCGCTTACCGCGACCACTTCACAGTTGTTGTAGTTCTCTTTCAGCCACGGAATGATGATCGACGTATCCAAACCGCCCGAATAGGCGAGAACGACCTTTTTGATGTTTTCCTTGTTCACGAACCTTCGCCTCCGAATGAATAATTATGTATCCTGCTGTGGTTGCTATGTGCATCATTATACATTCCCGCTATGACTTTGTCAATACACTTTTTCTACAAAAGCGAGGAAAATAAAAAATGTGTGCGCCGTGTCATATTCGTTTAATATGATGCGAATATTTTATTTATTTTGCACATATCGTATACAGTATATATTGCATAAATATTCAAATATTCAACCGGTTTTGCATATAACGGTAAAGCTCCTCTTTACAAACAGACGGAAATAAGGTATAGTACCACTTGTGTCTGCGGAATACCGATGAAATTCGGAGGATATATTGAGAGTGACGGAAAACGGAAGGCGTGGTGTGACAGATGAGTTTGTGGGAATTGCTGCTGTTGGCGGTCGGCCTCAGTATGGACGCGTTTGCGGTGTCGATCTGCAAAGGACTGGCGATGAAGCGGGCAAACTTGAAAGGTGCGCTTACTTGCGGTGTGTGGTTCGGCGGATTTCAGGCGTTGATGCCGTTGATCGGTTTCTTCTTAGGGGCGATGTTTGCCACGGCCATTGAATCGTTCGACCACTGGGTGGCGTTCGGCCTGCTTTTGCTGATCGGTGCGAATATGCTCAAAGAGGCGTTTTCTCGCGAAGAGGAATGTGAGGAGTGCGGCTCGGCGGATCTGTCGGTCAAAACCATGTTTGTGATGGCGGTCGCCACCAGCATTGATGCGTTGGCGGTCGGTGTGTCGTTGGCGATGGCGGGAAACGTCAACATCTGGGCGGCGGTCGCACTTATCGCGGCGGTCACCTGTCTGCTGTCGGCGCTGGGGGTCAAAGTGGGCAGCGTGTTTGGTGCACGGTTTGAGAAAAAAGCGCAGTTTGCCGGCGGTGCGATCTTGATCCTTATCGGGTTGAAGATCTTGCTTGAGCATTTGGGTATTTTGGTTTTGTAAGCGAGGTGTACACTATGCAACCGAATTTTAAGCGCACGCGATTTGCTTGCTTTTTTGCCTATCTGTCGATGGCGTCTATATTCAGTTTGCCGCCGATGCTGTTTTTGACTTTCCGTGAATCGTACGGGATCTCCTACACCTTGCTCGGCACGTTGGTGCTGATTAATTTCTGTACGCAAATGACGGTGGATCTGATATTCACCTTCTTCGCCAAATGGTTCAACATAAAAACAACGGTGCGTATTATGCCGTTGCTCACATCGGTAGGTCTTGCGGTGTATGCACTGGTGCCTTTCTTCTTTTCGCAGTATGCCTACGTGGGCTTGGTCGTGGGTACCGTGATCTTTTCGGTGGCGGCAGGGCTTAGTGAGGTGCTGCTCAGCCCCTTGGTGGCATCCTTGCCGTCGGAGAATCCCGAACGGGATATGAGCGCGCTGCACTCGCTGTATGCCTATGGCGTGGTAACGGTGGTTCTTTTAAGCACGGTGTTTTTTGCTGTGTTCGGGCGGGAAAATTGGATGTACCTCACCCTGTTCTGGGCGGCGTTGCCGGTGATGTCTTCGGTGTTGTTTTGTCTGTCGCCGTTCCCCGCAGTCAAACTTTCGGCGGATGAAGCAATCAAAGGGGAACGCGGGCACAAACGAGCGGTCGGTATGGCGCTGTGTGTCGGGTGCATCTTCTTCGGCAGTTGTGCCGAAAATTCCATGACCAACTGGATCTCGAGTTACGTGGAAAGTGCGCTCGGCATTTCCAAAACGCTCGGTGATATAGTAGGCTTGCTTTTGTTTGGTGTGTTGTTGGGATTGACGCGTACCGCTTACGCCAAATACGGACGGAATATTCAAAAGGTATTGATGTGGGGGATGGCCGGTGCCGTGGTGTGTTACCTCACGGCGGCACTCTCGCCGTTGCCGTTGCTCTCGTTGCTTGCGTGTGTGCTCACGGGCATCTGCACCTCAATGCTGTGGCCCGGCACGCTTATTCTGATGGAAGAAAAGTTTCCGAATCCGGGCGTGGCGGCGTACGCACTGATGGCGGCGGGTGGTGACCTCGGTGCTTCGGTCGCACCGCAGATGCTCGGTGTGGTGGTGGATACCGTATCGGCGAGCACGTGGGGACAAACGTTGGCTTCCGCCTTGTCGCTCTCACCCGAACGACTCGGCATGAAAGTCGGTATGCTCACCGCCGCGGTGTTTCCCATCTTGGGCGTACTGCTGCTTCTCTACATACGGCGGTATTTCAAAAAGAACCGCGCACGGTAAGAATGTAAAAAGTCCGGCATATTGCCGGACTTTTTTTGTGAATGTATGTGATCAAATCGTGTCGTCATCGTCATCGCCGCGGGCGCGGCGGAGCGATTCGTTAAATCGGCGCATCTCCCGTTCGCTGTACTGTTTAGGCATCGGCGGGAGTTTTTCCTTTTTATCTTCCTTTAAATAACTGTCGGTGCGGCCGCGGTCTTGGAATACCGCTTCTTCCTCCGCTAAACGGTCGCTTTCCGCGTCGGGGATGTTCAGCGCCTGTTTTTGTGCGCGATCCTCGTTCGGGTGGTCGCGGTAATACGGGTCGATCATCAATTCCTGCACCTTCGGGAAGATGGTGAATTGAATGAGGAACGAACGGAAGGCGGGGAAGAAGAAGAGGTATACCGCCGCCATAAATACCGCAGGGATAAACGCGCCTTTCGCCAAACTCAAGAACGAGGCGACGGACAATACGTAGAAGATGGCCAACACCGCCGTGATCAGCAGATTGCGGAAGATGGCAACAAACGAAAAGATCAGTGCGTTTTTGTAGAGTTGCTTCCAATTGAGTTTAAAGGTGATGATCATCAGCGGAATATAATACCGCATAAACGCGCACACCAAAAAGAGCAACATTGCAAAGGCGCACATTGCCACCTGCGTAACGTTGGAGGCGGTTTCAACGTTGAGATAAAAATATACGTCAAACGCTAACACACTCAGTGCCAACGCATTGATAAAACCGATGGGCAACGCTTGCCGCCAGTTCTTCTTGATGGTGTCCACAAAATCGCTCCACACGAAGGCGTGCTTTTCACGAGCATAGTTGCGGGTGACGTAGGTTAGTCCCACTTCCGCCAAACCGATGGTCACGAGCGGCAGTGAGAAAAGAATATATATGAAATTCGCTTGGATCAATTTGAAAAACTTGCGGAAATACAGTTCCCAAAACAGGAAAAACCGTTTTTTCTTCGGTGCGTTTTTGGATACACCGGGGCCTTCCTTTGCGGGATTAAAGAATTTCGGAAATGCCATATTACATCCTCACCTTTAAACAAAATCAGCCTACACAAAATGATGTATGAACATCATGCGTAACACGGTGTCCAGCACGGCGGCGGCAAACAGCAACCCACCGCACAGCAAGAACCGTGCCAAATACAATTTCAGATCCTGCCACAACCCGCCGCCAAGCGTGGCGTGCGGCAGCAGTTGCCCTGCCAGACGTGTCGAAAAGCGCACCGATTCGGCACACGCAATGAGCAGTGCGGCAGCAACGAACAAGGCGTGCGGCAATATCAACAGCGCGGTATAAAAAACACCTTGCAGTCCCGTGGCGTAGTGATACGCCGCCGTAAGCCCCGTGCCCGCACCGAAGAACAGCGGCACCAACAGGGAAAGCGGTGCGCCGCACGCCGAAAAGCCCAGAAAGAACAGCAGCAACAACAAAAGAAAATGCGGTGCCGCCGCCCCGAGCAGATGGGCCACGGCTTCCCCGAACCCGCCGCCGAGCGGGGTAGGGGCAAGCAGGGGGGCAAGCGCAGTGCCGAGCGGCTGCCACGCAGTGCAAAAGACGGTCGAGCCGATCTGCACCCCTGCCAAAAACAAGGCAAGCAGCCACAACAGCCGTCCGTTTTGTACCGTAAAGCGTATGAGATTCCGCCGCCATTCACCGCTCGTATGCATGTCCGTCACTCCGTTTCACACAATATATAACATGTGTATGAAACGGAGCGGTGGATTATGCCATAAGCAGAGGAGTCAACGCCTTTTCCGCACGTTGATGCCCACGATGCCGCCCACTGCGGAAGCGCCCAGCATCACGGCGAGTTTGACCCACGTGTGTGCCGTTTGCACGTCTTTGAGCAGTGCGAAGCCACCGGCTGTCATCAGCAACAAAAACAGCACACCGCCGGTCATAAGTCCCATCAGCCAGCCGTTTTGTCCGGCCGCGCGTGCCGCGAACAGGCCGCCCGTAAACGCACCCGTAACCAACGCGACCAGCGCGAGCGGGGGAATGCTGTTTTGCGGTGTATCCTGTGTTAAGAGCAGTGCCGCCATTGCGAGCAACGATATCGCACAAGCGAGGATGCCTGTCAGCACACCTGCTCCGAGCGGTCGCACCCACCGTTTCATCCAAATCGGATCGTCTTTGCGCGTATGCATATAGGACCCCTCCGCATTCTAAAAATCGAAGCCCGCCACCAAAGCGGGCTTCGATTCATTCTATTCCGATTGCGGGGGCGATATGTCTTACGGTTTAGATATCGTCGTCGTCATCGTCGTCGAGGCCGGTGTCTTCGTGCACCGTTTCATTGGCCTGCAACGCCCACTTCTTAACCGTCAGCTTGTTACGGTCGGCGCCCGATTCGATCACCAAAGAATCTTCACGCACCGTCACCACACGGCCCATAATGCCGCCGATGGTGATGATCTGGTCGCCCACGCGCACGTCGTCGCGCATTTTTTGCTCTTCTTTCTGCTTTTTCTTCTGCGGGCGGATCATCACAAAATACATCAGCACGAACATCAAGACCAACATCAAAATGCCGCCGTACTGAGCAAAGAACGCCGCACCGCCCGTCAGTTCCGCAGTGGTAGGAGCGGTTTCTGCTTTAAACATCAACATAATCATATCCTCCTAAAACATAGATCACAAAACAGTATACTACACTTTTATATATTTCGCAAGGGGGCAAGGCCGAATTTACCGATTTTTTACAAAAAATCAAATGCGCTTATCCAACACCTCGCGGTATTCGCGGTAAAATGCGTCGAAATTACCGTTGTCCAACGCTTCGCGGATCTTTTCCATCAAGGTATTGTAAAAATACAAGTTGTGTGTCACGCACAGTCGCATAGCGAGCATCTCGTTCGCTTTGAACAGATGGTGAATGTATGCACGGGAATGACGGCGGCAGGTGGGGCAATCACACGCTTCGTCCAGCGGGGCGAGGTCTTTTTCGTATTTTGCGTTAAACAGATTGCGTCGTCCGCTCCAAGTGAACACGTGCGCGTGCCGCGCGTTGCGTGCGGGCATCACGCAGTCGAACAGGTCAACACCGCGGTGTACCGCCTCCAAGATGTTCACGGGCGTACCTACTCCCATCAAATAGCGGATCTTATCTTTCGGCGCAAACGGTTCCACCGCTTCGATCACACGGTACATATCTTCGGCGGGTTCACCCACGGCGAGACCGCCGATGGCGTAACCGTCCAGACCCATCGCAGCAATCTCTTTCATATGGCGCACGCGCAAATCGTCAAACGTGCATCCTTGGTTGATGCCGAACAGCAACTGCCGCGGATTCACGGCGTCGGCCGAGGCGTTTAGGCGTGCCATCTCCTCTTGACACCGCGCCAGCCACCGCGTGGTGCGCGCACAGGACTTTTCGGAATATGCGCGCGTGGCGGGGTTTTCCACACATTCGTCAAACGCCATCGCGATGGTGGAGCCGAGATGGGATTGTATCTGCATGCTCTCCTCGGGGCCGATAAACAGTTTTCGTCCGTCGATGTGAGAGGCAAACTCTACCCCTTCTTCGCGGATCTTACGCAGTCCCGCGAGTGAGAACACTTGAAACCCGCCGCTGTCGGTGAGAATGGGGCCGTCCCATCCCGTGAATTTGTGCAGACCGCCCACTTCATGCACCAGTGTGTCGCCGGGGCGCAGGTGCAGATGATAGGTGTTGCACAGCATCACTTGGCACTTCAAGTCTTTGAGATCGTAGGCCGACACCGCACCTTTGATGGCACCGCAGGTGGCCACGTTCATAAATGCGGGGGTCTGCACCGTGCCGTGCGGGGTTTCAAACACACCGCGGCGTGCCGCGCCCTCGGTTTTTGTGATGGTGAGTTTGGAATTGGGCATAATCATACTCCTTATTAGTTATCGAAGTTTACGGGATACGTGAACGTAGGGGCGGATGCCCACATCCGCCCGCGGGACGATGTAGGCATCCCGCGAAACCACCTATACGATGAGCATCGCATCACCGAAACTGAAGAAACGGTATTTTTCCGCCACGGCGTGGTCGTAGGCCGCCATGGTGTGCTCGTATCCCGCAAAGGCAGATACCAACATAATGAGGGTACTTTCGGGCAGATGGAAGTTGGTGAGCAGACCGTCCAGCACTTGGAACTTGTAACCGGGGTAAATGAAGATCTCCGTCCACCCCTCGGCGGGCTGTATCACGCCGTCGGTCATACCGATGCTTTCCAGCGTGCGGCAACTGGTGGTTCCCACCGCGATCACCCGCCCGCCCCGTGCTTTGGTGCGGTTGATAAGGTCGGCGGTTTCGGCCGAGAGTGCGTAATGCTCCGAATGCATTTTGTGCTCGGCGATATTTTCCACCTTCACAGGGCGGAAGGTGCCGAGCCCCACGTGCAGGGTGACGAACCCGATGTACACGCCCTTTTCCTTTACTTTTTCGAGCAGTGCGGGGGTGAAATGCAACCCCGCCGTAGGTGCCGCCGCCGAGCCGCGCTCGCGGGAATACACCGTCTGATAGCGCTCTTGATCTTCCAACTTTTTCTTGATGTAGGGGGGCAGAGGCATTTGACCGACGGATTCCAACACCTCGTAGAAGTTGCCTTCATAAAAGAATTTTACCAAACGGTTGCCGCCCTCAAGCACCTCCAATACTTCGGCGTTGAGCACACCGTCGCCGAACGTCAGCCGAAATCCGGGCTTGGCTTTTTTGCCGGGGCCTGCCAACACCTCCCACACGTCATTGCCGTGCGGCGTCAGCAGCAATACTTCAAGCGGCGAGCCGGTATCCGCCCGCTTGCCGTAAATGCGGGCGGGCAGCACGCGGCTGTCATTCAAGATCAAACAGTCGCCCTCTTTCAAAAAATCGAGCAGGTCGTAAAAACGTTTGTCGCAAAGGGTGCCGTTTTCGCGGTCCATTACCAATAAACGGGAGTGGTCACGCGGCTCGATCGGCTCCTGCGCGATCAATTCTTCGGGCAAATTGTAAAAAAAATCGTGCGTATTCATAAATTCTTTTCGCCGTCCTGAAAAAATTAAAATGGGGTGTTGACATTACACTCCTATAATGCTACAATGAACAAAGCAAAAAGTCAAGCATATAATTTTGAGTAGAGGCGCGTTTGCGAAAAGTATCTTGTGGGAGACACCCGAGTCGCGGAACACAGGGGAAAGGCGTTGACGCCGAAGGGTCTGCCATGCGGGTGGTGGGGATTCTGGCTGTACGGTCAATAGCCGTGCGGCTGTCATCGGAAACGGTGGAGTGCTATTCACAAAGAGGATCACACTTTGGGAATGTCTGCCGGTTTTCTGTAACCGGCTTTCTTTTTTGTATGCGGACGAATAGTTTGGAAAGGATATGATTTGTTATGAAGAAGTATCGTGTAGGTGTCATCGGCGGCACCGGTATGGTAGGCCAGCGTTTTCTCTCCCTTTTGGAAAATCACCCGTGGTTTGAGTTGACGGCGATCGCCGCCAGCCCCCGTTCGGCGGGTAAGACCTACGAAGAAGCCGTGGGCGGCCGTTGGGTGATGAAGACGCCGATGCCCGAAGCTTACAAGTCCATTATAGTGCAGGATGCCGCGGATGTGGCGGCGGTTGCCGCTAAGGTGGATTTCGTGTTCTGCGCGGTGGATATGCCGAAAGCGGAAATTCGCGCACTGGAAGAAGCGTATGCGAAGGCGGAATGCCCCGTGGTGTCTAACAACAGCGCGCACCGTTTTACTCCCGATGTGCCGATGGTGATTCCGGAATTGAATGCCGATCATCTGGAGGTCATTCCCGCACAGCGTGCGCGGTTGGGTTCCAAGCGCGGTTTCATCGCGGTGAAATCCAACTGTTCTCTGCAAAGTTACGTACCTGCGCTGTTCCCGCTGGATAAATTCGGCGTGAAGCGTGCGGCGGTGTGTACCTATCAGGCGATCTCGGGTGCGGGTAAGACATTTGAACGTTGGCCCGAGATGGTGGATAACGTGATCCCCTACATCGGCGGCGAAGAAGAAAAGAGCGAGCAGGAACCGCTGAAGATCTGGGGTAAGGTGGAAAACGGCGAGATCGTGTCGGCAACCACCCCTGCGTTTACGGCACAGTGCTTGCGCGTGCCGGTGTCCGACGGTCACTTCGCGGCGGTGTTTGTGGAATTTGAAAACAAACCCTCCAAGGAAGAGATCATCGACGTATGGGCGAACTTCAAGGGCCGTGCACAGGAATTGGAACTGCCCTCCGCCCCGAAGCAGTTCCTCAACTACTTCACTGAGGACAATATGCCGCAGACCAAACTGCACCGCGATCTGGAAGGCGGTATGGCGATCTCCATCGGCCGCCTGCGTGAGGATACGCAGTACGATTACAAGTTTGTCGGCCTTTCCCACAACACCCTGCGCGGCGCGGCTGGTGGTGCCGTTCTGTTGGCGGAACTGCTGTGCGCCGAAGGGTATATGGACTAAGGAGTGTTAGTATGAGCAAAAACACCATTTTCACCGGCGCGGGTGTGGCGATCATCACCCCTATGAACGCCGACGGAAGTGTCAATTTTGAAAAGTACCGTGAACTGATCGATTGGCAGATCGAAAACGGTACGGACGCCATCATCACCTGTGGTACTACGGGTGAATCCTCCACGCTGGATCACGAGGAACACGTAGAGGTCATCCGCACGGCGGTGGAACAAACGGCAGGACGTGTGCCCGTGATTGCGGGTACCGGCTCGAACGATACGGCGTACGGTGTCAAACTGTCACTTGAAGCGAAGGCACTCGGTGTGGACGGCCTTTTGCTCGTCACCCCGTACTATAACAAGACGTCACAGCGCGGTTTGATCGCGCATTACACGGCGATCGCGGATGCGGCAGACCTGCCGATCATCCTCTATAACGTGCCTTCCCGCACGGGTGTGAACATTCAGCCTGCCACCGTGGCAGAACTGGCGAAGCATCCAAATATCGTGGCCATCAAGGAAGCGAGCGGGAGCATCAGCGCTGTGGCGGAGATCGCCTCGCTGTGCGATATCGACATCTATTCGGGTAACGATGACCAGATCGTGCCCTTCCTTTCGCTGGGCAGCAAGGGCGTGATCTCGGTGCTGTCCAACGTGGTCCCGCGCGAAACGCACGAGATTTGCCAAAAGTGGTTTGACGGCGATATCGAGGGAAGTTGTGCACTGTTCCTCAAGTATTTGGAACTTGCCAACGCCCTGTTTATGGACGTCAACCCCATCTCGGTGAAAGATGCTATGAATATGATGGGGATGCAGGTGGGCGAATGCCGCTTGCCCTTGTTGACCATGGCGGATCCGCTGAAAGAAAAACTGGCAGCGGTGCTCAAAAAGTACGATTTGATCTGAGAGGAAGAAAACGGATATGATAAAGCTGCTGCTTTGCGGCTGTAACGGAAAAATGGGTCGTGCCGTCACCCAGTGTGTGGCAGGCCGTTGCGATTGCGAGATCGTGGCGGGTGTGGACCTGAACACCGAAAGTCACGCGGGGTATCCCGTGTATGCCAACCCGATGAACTGTATGGCGACACCCGAAGCACTGATCGATTTTTCGCATCCTTCGGCACTCGAAAAAACGCTTGCCTATGCGAAGGAACACCGTATTCCCGCCGTGCTTGCCACCACGGGATACAGCGAGGAACAGATCGCCGCGATACACGAAGCCGCCCGTGAGATTCCCGTGTTTTTCACGGCCAATATGTCGATGGGTGTCAACCTGCTTGCCGAGTTGTGTAAAAAAGCGGCACAGGTGTTGGGTGCGGATTTTGATGTGGAGATCATCGAAAAGCACCATAACCAAAAGATCGATGCACCCTCGGGAACTGCACTGATGTTGGCACACGCGGTGGAAGAGGGCCTCGATTACGAGCCTACTTACGTGTACGACCGTCAGGCGGTGCGCCAAAAGCGCGATCGTCACGAGATCGGGTTTTCCGCCGTGCGCGGCGGCAACATCGTGGGCGAACACGAAGTGCTGTTTGCAGGACACGACGAGATCGTGACCCTCTCGCACTCCGCGCGTTCCAAAGAAGTGTTTGCCGTTGGCGCGGTAAATGCCGCGTTGTTTATGGTGGGCAAGCCCGCGGGGCTCTACACCATGGCGGATCTGGTAAAATGATAAAACAGGTTCTGTGCTTTGCACGGAACCTGTTTTGGTGTGTCAAAAAACTCCACTCTCCTATTTGTAAAACGGAGGGAGGGGGTGTGTGCGGGGGAACCGTCAGGGTTCCCCTGCGCGTCGAGCGTGCAACGCACGCGGACAAACCCGCCCGCGGGCGGAAGACGGCAAAAAGTCCGGCGCATGCCGGACTTTTTTAACAGTCTAAAACAGATTCTGTGCTTTGCACAGAACCTGTTTTTTTACAGCCGATATTCCTTGTATACTTCGCCCTCTAAGGTCTTCCATGCGAACGCACCCTGCTCAAAGGTCATATACCCGTGGGGTGAATCCTCTTTCGGGATCGAAACCGAGCCGGGGTTTAAATACACGTTCTCGTTGCCGAACGGCACGGCAACAGGCACGTGGGTGTGACCGTGAAGCAGAATGTCCCCGCGGCACAGCGGCGGCGGGTTTTGGGTGTTGTATACGTGCCCGTGGGTGGCGTAGATCAAACGGTCGCCTGCGGGAATTACCGCGTAATCGGCAAGCACGGGAAAATCCAGCACCATTTGGTCCACTTCGGTGTCGCAGTTGCCGCGCACGCAGAGCAGGCGGTCGCGCAAGGGATTCAACAAGGAGATCACCTCTTTGGGCGCATACTGCGGCGGCAGGTCGTTGCGCGGGCCGTGATACAAAATATCGCCGAGTAACACAAGGCGGTCGGCGCCCTCCCGCTCAAACGCGGCAAGGAGTCGACGGGTGTATCCCGCATCCCCGTGAATATCCGAAGCAATCATAAATTTCATAGCATATCACATCCTTACGCGGTATTATATCACGCTTTTGCGGTGTTTTCAAGATTGCATTTTCATCACGGGTATGGTAGAATACAAAAGCCTCCCTTTAGGGTTCGGGTTTGACTGCTCACCCTAGTATTGGTGAGTATTTTAACAAAGGATGAGCGAAAATCCGCCTTTCCAAAACGGAGTGCGGGCCTAGGTCAAAGGAGGTGACCGTATGCAAAAAACAGTAAAGATGGCGCAGTGTGCTTTGTCGGCGGCGATGATTGCGGTGTGTGCGTGGGTCACCGTGCCCGCCGCCGTACCGTTTACGTTGCAGTCACTCGGTGTGTATCTGGCCCTGCTGTTGTTCGGCGGTAAATACGGCACTGCCACCGTCGCGACGTACCTTTTGCTCGGTGCGGTGGGCCTTCCCGTGTTTGCGGGCGGTGGCGGCGGTATCGGGGTGTTGTGCGGTGTCACGGGCGGCTACTTGTGGGGCTTTTTGCTCGCCGCCGTGGTGTTTTGGGTGTGGCACCCCAAAAGCCAAAGAGGATGCGCCGCGGCACTTGCCGTGGGGCAGATGTTGTGTTATTTGCTCGGCACAGTTTGGTTTTCGCTGTTAACGGGTGACCGTTTCGGCGTTGCCCTTGTTGCTTGCGTGCTCCCTTTCTTGTTACCGGATATGTTCAAGACGGCACTTGCGCTGTGGCTTGCCCCGCGCATTAAAAAAGCGGCAAAACTTTAAAAACTGTTCACGGTTTGCTGATAATGCCGTCACATTTGCGGTATATACTGCTCTCTGCAAGGAGTGAGGTCAATGTTTCAACGGTTAGGATACGCGATCGCACGGTTTATGCAGGGGCGTTACGGCGTAGATGCCCTGCAAAAAGCCCTTTTGTGGGTATACTGTGGCGTTATCGTGCTCAATCTGTTTGCGGGCAGTTGGATGCTTATGTCGGCGGAGTTTGTGCTGATCGGGTTTTGGCTGTTCCGCACCCTTTCGCGCAATATTCCTGCCCGTATGCGGGAGAACGAGTGGTATTTAAAACGGTCGGAATCGGCGCGCCGCTTCGGCAAACTGCAGAAGAACCGTTGGCGCGACCGCAAGACGCACGTGTACCGCACCTGCCCGCACTGCAAAGCAACGGTGCGCCTCTCAAAAGCAAATCGCGGCCGTCACGCCTGCGATTGCCCCCGTTGCAGAAAAGAATTTTCGGTGAGAATATAAGTTAACCGCCCCGTTGCTGTCGGCAACGGGGCGGTTGTTGTAATAGCAGCCTATTCACTTTGGATCACGATGTAAGCGTTTCTTGAAATGTTTTGTAGGATAAAGAGCATATCCTCTTTGGATACGGCAACACATCCGTACGTGGGACTGTTTGTGCTACAATGCAGAAAGAATGCAGAACCTGCACCGGGAATACACGTGATATTGTAGTCGATTGCGATAGCATAGGCATATGCGTGTGTATAGTCTGCGAGATGTTCGGCAGAAGTCCAATCTTTTTCTACATCGTTTGTACTGACAAATTTGTTGTAATACCGCGAGGAAGGATCGTCAACCCAGTAATGCGAAGCATCGACTTGCGTGTACGGAAGCGCGGTTCCGGGGTCTTGTAAGATTCCAAATGCGGTTGTTAGGGAATATACTCCTTTTGGAGTCGTTTGCGATCCTTCAGAGGCTGTGCCTACCCCGTTATAACCAACATAACCGTAAGTGAAAAACAATTCATACCAAAAGCCGTCTGCGTTTTTTACATGCATGGTAATTTCGGCAGTTGTTCCCGAAGCGGAAACAACAAGAATTTGATCGGCAGTTTTCGCGATTTCCAATTCGGCGACAAAACTTTCTGTCGGTTTGGTTACGGTTGTATTTTCGGATGGACACGTGGTGGAAGGCGTTGCCTGTACAGTTGAACTGTTTGTAACAGAAGGAAAGGAGATGCCGGCAGACGAAGGGATGATCGTTGCGGAGGAACATCCCGAACAGAAAAGGAAAAGCAATGAAAGAAGTAAACCGAGGCTTTTTTTCACAATATCCGCCTACTTTTTTGGTTTTTTCTGTTAGGAGATGGTGATAATAGGATTTTGGGACTTATCCAAATAGGAGAGCAACTCTAACATCTTGGTTTCGGAAATATAAATATCACCATAGGTAGATGTGAGCTCACCTGCACGTCCGCAAAGGAAGATTACCGAACCGCCGCCGGGTCGCACTCCTTCGTTGGATAGACCGCTTCCGTTGAATTCAATCACGATACAGTACCGCATTTTTCCTTTCGAGAATTGCGAATACAGTGCTTCGGCACTGCTCCAGTCTTTATTGTCGGTTCCGTCTTGCCACATATTGTAGTATGCCGAGGACGGGTCATCCACCCAATAGGTGTTTTGGTTTACCGTGCGGTAATCAAGGCCGGTATTGACGGCGTTAATGCCGAAGGCAAACCCCAAATCAAATGTGCCGGCGGGCGTTTTTTGACTGCTTTCAGAGATGTTGGGTGAAATGCCGTCCCTTCCGAGTGTACCGATTGTGGTGAATACCGTGTCCCACGTGCCGTTTTGCCAGATATCCAGAGAAACCTTGGCCATAGTGCCGTCAGCGACAACGCGAACGATTTGCTTGTTGGTCGGTTCTACCGGAGGCACGGTCGTTGTTTGGACGATGGCCTCGACTGTGGTATTTACCGTGGTGGAAGCAGAAGGCGCGAGGGTGGGAGAGAGCGGGGGCACTTCATCGTCGTTACGTGTAATAAATGCAAAGGCGAGAAAGCCGCAAACAGTAACCGTCAAAGTTAACAGTACGGCGACAAAGATCTTGCCGTAAGGACTTTTTTTGTGCGTTTCGGGAACAGGTGTGTGTTCTTTCACGATGGTCGGTGTGGGGGCGACGGGTTGCGATAGTTTTTTTATCCCGCGAATCAGATCTTGCATAAACCCCAGTTTGGACATATCTTGTGCCTGCAGGTGAGAAAATTCCTGTGGGAGATCATAGGGATCCATATCTTTATAAGCAGGGATAAGAACTTTCTTTTCCCCTTGCTTGATAAGCGCCAAGTAACGGCTCCACTCGTTACGTACCCATACGGCACTGAAATATTCGGGTCTGGTGCCGAGTACAACCATAACTTTCGCGGAGTTGAGTGCTGCGAAAATATACGGTTCGTATGCTGACCCAAGTTTATCTTCGAGAGTGATCGCAGCGTAGAACACCTTAAACCCTTCTTGCGTGAGCTGGTGGTACAGGTCGTTTGCTAACACAGAATCCGGAGTGCGGCGACCGATATCATCGGTTTCCTTATAACAGATAAACACGTCAAAAGGTTCTTCCTTTTCCGAGATGGAAAGGAGGTTCTTTTGAATTTCATTGATCTCTTGTGCTTCTTTTTCGTACAACGATCGCTGTAACGTATCGGCATATTCCAGAGCGGATTTGTAATTGTCGTCATCGAAAACAGAAGTGTATTGTATTCGGTTGATCGTAGGCTTTTTTTCATGAGAAGACGGATCGTCTACGTATTCAATACCGTAACGGCACAATACCAAAGACCAGTACGCTTCCGCATCCGTATTGTCTTCATCGAGAATTTGTTCGTAGATATTCGCGGCTTTATCAAATTCGTTGTTGCGACGGAAATGGGCTGCACGCTCGTACAGAGCGGAACGTCGTTCATCGTCCAACTTCGGTAACGTTTGTGCAGTGCCGCAGTATTCACAGGTGATGACGGTTTCATTGGGGCCGATCTCTAACGTGCCACCACACATTTTACATTTATACGAGGCCATACCGGTTTGCTCCTTTTATTTCAGCGATTTGCACTTGTTGTTGCGATCGGACAGCAGATTGAGTATGTTACGTGCAGCAGAGGTAACCGTTTCACCATCGTTGTTCTTCACCGCTTCGGAAAGTTCGTTAAAGAACAGGGAGATACGGGTCTCACACGTTGTGAGTGCTTCGTGGCTCATTGGGTCGGAATAGCGTGCCGCCTCGTACACCTTTTTGCATTCTGCCTTTATTTCCTCATTTTGTGCTTGCGATAACAAGCTTTGTGCATCCGTGGTGAGGGAACGAATGAAGAGGGTCTGCGTTTGGATCTTGGTGTCCACCGCCTCTACGGCGTCAATGGCAGCGGTGGCTTTGACGACGGCAATGGTGCTGAAACCGAGCACCAACAAGCACGATACGGCTCCTACCCAATAGGGAAGGAAGGGAAGCAGCATACACGCACCGCCGACGATGAATGTCAGCACAAGGCCTGTAAAACTTAAGGAGATCAGCGAGAGGTTGTAAAAAAACTTCTTCAGATTTTCAGCCTTGAAGGCGCGGCGCGCACAATATAACTGGCCGAACAGTGCCAGCACGATACCAAGGTGCCCAACGAAGAAGGTCGCCGTATATTTATCCGGAAGCGGGATGGCAAAGGTGAGAACGTTGAACAGAACAAACAGGATACTCCAAATGAGCACATAGGATGAAAATGTTTTTTTCACGATAATTACCTCTTTTCCTAATTACAGTTTTTCGCCGCATTCCAAGCAGAATTTGGCACCTTGCGGCAATTCGGCACCGCATTTGGCGCATTTGGCAACCAAGGGAGCGCCGCATTCCATACAGAACTTGCCCTTGGGCGTTTTTTGCCCGCAGGCGGGACAGAGCATCTCGTGTTCCGCAAGTATTTCCACCTTGTTGCCGCAGGAAAGGCAGAACTTCGCGTTTTCGGGAAGTTCGCTGTTGCAGTGTGGGCAGAGTACGGTGGTGGCAGGAGTAGTTGCGGGGGTGGGCGGTGTGATTCCGCGGAACATTTCACTCATCTGCGGGGCGACGGCACCTGCCGCCGCTATACCAACCCCGAGACCGAGTATATCACCGACCGCACCACCGCTGCCGCCGACAGTCATATTGCCGATGCCCTCGGCATACGCTTTTTGCACGTCTGCTTGCAGCACGTCTCTTTCGGTGTAGCCCTTCGCACGCATAACTTCCGCCTCGGTAAAGCCCGAAAGTTTTGCAGCTTGTGCTTCCGCCTGTGCACGGATGAGGTCGCGTTCCGCTTCGCGCCGTGTGCGTTCGGTGGCGGTTTCTTCTTCTTCAAGAATTGCACGGCGTTGTGCAACGGTTATCGCTGCGGCCGATTCGGCCATGGCCGTTTTGACCGTTGTTTCCGCTTCGACCATTTTAGTTTGCAAGGAAACGGTGTGCAGTTCCCGAATACGCTTATAATTCATATCGTTTTCAGGAAGAACAACGGTTGTTACGTAAAATTCGGGAATCGTGAGACCGTATTCTTCAAAGCCGGGAAGGATACTGCTGTGCAAAACCGAAGAAAGCAGCGATAGGTTTTCATCGATCTCCAAAATGTTTATACTATTTTCCTTGATACAATGCGGTAATTTGGTTTTTACGGCGGTAGAGATCAATGGGCGAAAAGAGGCAAGCAACGACTTGGTAAATCCGCTGCTTCCATCGTTCCAAGCAATTCCGTTGGTGGTACCGACCAGTTTTATCAACAATTTTCGGGAATCCGATACGGTGAGGTTTAATTCGCCCGAAGCGCCTATTTCCAAAGGAACGCCGTAAGTGGGTTCGATAAAGCGGACTTTACTGTCTGTTCCCCACTTTATTGCCATTTGTACCGTTTTGTTAATGAAATACACTTCACAATGAAAGGGAGTGTTCCCACCGGTAGCACGATTCAGTAACCTCCCCAGTTTGGGAATGTTCTGCGTTTCCAAAGTATGACGACCGGGACCGAACAGATCGAGTGCTTGTCCGTTCATAAAGAAGATCGCCTCTTGGCTTTCGTGAACGATCAACTGCGTCAAACTGTTAAAATCCTCCAAGGGATGTTTCCAGATAAATGTGCTGTTATCACCCTCGTATTGAATGATGTCTGCGATACGCGCCATAATTTTCCCTCCTACTGTATTGTCTACATATAGAGCATAATACTCCATATATCGACAATTGTCAACCGGTAGAGTACTCCGTAAGATAAAAGCGGGGGGATGATTTCATGATTTCATACGAACCGCTGTATCGCACGATGAAAGAGAAGAATATTTCGACCTACAGGTTGATCAAAGAATACAAGATAAGCCGCAGTCTGCTGGATCGGTTAAAGCACAATAAGCCGATCAGCACAGTAACGCTGAACGATCTGTGCAGGATATTACACTGCCGTGTAGAAGACGTTCTCGTATACGTAGAAGAAACATAAACCAAACACCTCATCCATATAGTGTAGAGAACACAGTAGGGATGAGGTGTTTTTTTATGAAGGGAGTTGTAGAGGAGCGCGCGGTCGAACTCGGGGTGTATATCATCGAAAACAACGCCACCGTGCGGGCGGCCGCCAAAAAATTTCATATCAGTAAAAGCACGGTACACAAGGACGTGGCGTGTCGTTTGCGGACGCTCGACCCGCATTTATACGGGCAGGTGCGCGGGGTGTTGGAAGTCAATAAAGCACAGCGACACATTCGCGGCGGACTTGCTACGCGAGAAAAATATTTACACGAACGGTGAAAAGGGTTGCAATCTGCGATTTTGGGTATTATAATAGGGGATGTAGATGAAAACAAAGGAGAAAAAACAATGATTACCAAAGATACCTTGATCGGCGATATTCTGGATATGGACCGCACGGTGGCGCCCTATTTCTTGGAAATGGGTATGCACTGCCTCGGTTGCCCTTCCGCCCGCAGTGAAACGGTGGCGCAGGCGTGCGAAGTGCACGGCGTGGATTGCGATGAATTGGTCGCGAAGATCAACGCGCACATGGCGAAATAAGAGGAAACGAAAAACACACAAGCGGGCAGACAACCGTCTGCCCGCTTGTTCGCAAATCGGAGGTCACGGGATGAAAGAGTTGGGTGTGCGGCTGTCGGCCGTTGCGGCACGAATACGACACGGAGCGCGTGTGGCGGATATCGGTACCGACCACGCGCTGTTGCCCGTGTGGCTGGTGCAAAACGGACGATGCCCTTCGGCCGTGGCTTCGGATATCGGTGAAGGCCCTGCCGATGCCGCTCGCCGCACGGTTGCGGGAGCGGGGTTGGAATCGGCCGTTTCGGTGCGTGTGGGGGATGGATTGGCACCTGTACAGCCCGATGAGGTGGACGATATCGCTATTGCCGGTATGGGCGGAGAAACCATCGCCGAAATACTGGCCGCCGCCCCGTGGGTGATGGATGCGCGGTATCGATTGGTGTTGCAACCAATGTCCAAACCCGAACGGTTACGTGTGTTTTTGGCAGAAAACGGGTTTTTGATCGGAGAAGAGGATGTCGTGGCCGAGGGGGAACGCCTGTATACCGTGATGATGGTCACCTTCACAGGTGTGCGTCGCTCACTCTCCTATACCGCGGCATTGATGGGGTGTATACCGCACACAAACGCCGGCGTGCGGTATATGCAAAAATTGGAGGGTAGAATTGCGGAACACTTGGCAGGACTGCCTTTGCGCGAAGAATATGAGCAGGAACGCCGTGACCTTACTGCCGTCGCACAGGCACTGGCAGAGTGGTTGAAAAGCGGTTGAAAAGGTGGATAACTTTACAGAAAGGGGACGGAGAAAATGGCGTTGGACGGTGCATTTTTGGCGTGTTTACGTGAAGAGTTGACGGCGGCGTTACCCGAAGCGCGGGTGGATAAGATCCATCAACCCTCGCGGGAGGAATTGGTGATCCATTTGCGGCATCGCGGCGGCAGTGAGCGGCTGTATCTTTCGGCACGCGCCAATTCGCCGCGTGTACATTTCACTGCTCACGCACCCGAAAACCCTGCTTCGCCCCCGATGTTTTGTATGTTGCTTCGCAAGCGGCTCACGGGCGGTCGTTTGATCGCCATTCGTCAAAACGGGTGGGAGCGTGCGTTGTATTTCGACTTCGATTGTGTGAACGAACTTGGTGACATCGTGCGCCTTACGTTGGCAATAGAGATCATGGGGCGGCACAGCAACATTATTTTGATTGATGAAAACGGCTTGGTGGTGGATGCTGTCAAGCGTGTGGATATAGAAATGTCTTCGGTACGTCCGGTTTTGCCGGGATTGCGGTATGAATTGCCGCCTTGCCCTGCCGGTGTGCTGGATCTTTCGCTGTGTGACCCGTGCGAAGTGGTGGCGGCACTGCGCCGCGCACCCTCACAGCCGCTGGCAAAAGCGCTGCTTTCGGCGGTGCACGGCCTGTCGCCCCTGCTGTGCCGCGAGGTTTCGCATCAGGCTTTGCGCGGTGCGGACAAACGCAGTGATGCGTTGAGCGAGGAGGAGGCCGAACGGCTCGTTTATTATTTGAAGCGACTGAGAGAAACGGTGCTTACCGGTGCACGGCGGACGCCGTATGCTCTGCGTGACTTAAAGGGCGTGCCGCTCGAATACAGTTTTATGCCGATCACCCAGTATGGGCTTACGGCGGTGGGGAGAGAGGAAGACTCCCTTTCGGCGTTGCTGGATGGGTTTTATGAACAGAAAGATGCCGAAGAACGCCGCCGTGCACGCGCACAAGATATTTTGCGTGTGCTCACCAATGCCACCGATCGTACCGCCCGCAAACTGGCGGCACAGCGGGAGGAGTTGGCGCGCTCGGCCAAGCGGGAAGAGAGCCGCATATGGGCTGATCTTATTCAAGCAAACGCCTACACCATACCGAAAGGGGCAGCATCGGCGGAACTGATAAACTATTATGACGAAAATTGTGCTACCGTGACCGTACCGCTTGACCCTGCGCTGACAGCGGTGCAGAACGCACAACGCTATTACAAAATGTACCGTAAGGCGCAGACCGCCGAACGTGTACTGGCGGAACAGATTGCGGCAGGTGAAGAGGAACTTTTGTATTTGGACAGCGTGTTTGATGCACTGTCCCGTGCGACCACCTTTCGCGAACTGGGCGAACTGCGGGAAGAACTTGCCGCAGGCGGTTACTTGAAACTGCCGCGCACGCGGCAAAAAGCACCGACGGCCGAAGGTCCGTTGCGTTTTTGCTCGAGCGATGGGTTTCTCATTTTGGTGGGACGTAACAACCTGCAAAACGACCGCTTGACTTTAAAGACCGCGCGCGGCGGCGATTATTGGTTCCACGTCAAGGCGGCGGCAGGTTCTCACGTGATCGTGGTGACCGAAGGCGAAACGCCGCCCGACACCACCTTGACCGAAGCGGCGATCCTTGCCGCTACCCACTCCAAATCGACCGATTCCGCGCAAGTGCCGGTGGATTATACCCGTGCGCGTAACGTGAAGAAACCGGCGGGTGCAAAACCGGGGCGAGTGATCTACGTGGATTATCAAACGGCCTACGTTACGCCCGACAAAGCACTTACCGAGCGACTGCGTGAAAAGGGGTGAGCGGTGTGGAGATGAAAGTGATCGCGCGTATTCATACCGAATTCCCCGAAAAGTTCGGCATTCCGCGGCAAAGCGGACTTGCCCCGACCCGCGGTACGGTGGTGTTTGAGTCGCCCTATCGCAACCCCGACGCGCTGCGCGGCATTGAAGGGTTTTCGCACATCTGGCTGTTGTGGGAGTTTTCCGAAGCGGTGCGTGGAGCGTGGTCGCCCACCGTGCGGCCGCCGCGACTGGGTGGGAACACCCGTATGGGGGTGTTTGCCACGCGCTCACCTTTTCGCCCGAATCCCGTGGGACTGTCGGCGGTAAAGTTGGTTGCCGTGCGACAGGACAAGCAGTATGGCACCGTGTTGGAGGTGGAGGGTGCAGATTTGATGGACGGCACCCCGATCTACGATATCAAGCCGTATCTGCCGTTTGCCGACAGCGTACCGCTTGCCACGGGCGGATTCGCCGATCCCGTGCGGGAGAAGCGTCTTGCGGTGGTGTTACCCGACGAGTGTGCGGCCGTCTTTACCCCCGCACAGGAAGAAACACTGCGTGAAGTATTGGCACAGGATCCGCGCCCTTCGTATCAAGAGGATGCCGATAGAGTATACGGAATGGCGTTTGCGGGCCGTACCGTGCGCTTTCGCGTAGCGGGGGATATTCTCACCGTGTGTGAAGTGGAATAAAAAAGAAGTACGAAATTTCGCTGAAATTTCGTACTTCTTTTTTCAGTTATCGTTCTTCGCGGAAATAGGGAAGACCCAAATGCGCGGGCGGCTGATGTTCGCGCTTTTTACGCATGCTGATGATCACCAGCACCAAGATGGTCACTACGTAGGGAAGCATCTTAAACAATTCCTGAGTAGCAGTGCCAAGGCCTTGAATGTAGTTGTTTACGTTACACAAGGCGCCGAACAGGAAGGAGCCGATGAGCGCCATATTCGGTTTCCACAACGCGAAAATGACCAACGCGATCGCCATCCAGCCGCGGTCGCCGAACGCATTGTTCGACCACACACCGTTGGCATACGCCATCACGTACTGCAGGCCGCCGAGACCGGCGATCGCACTGCCGATACCGGTGGCGATATACTTGTATGCCGTGACGTTGATACCTGCCGCATCCGCAGTGGCGGGGTTTTCACCCACCGCACGCAGATTCAATCCCACGCGCGTGCGGGTGAGCACGAAGGAGGCGATCACCGCGATCACGATGGCAAGATAGGTGAGAAAATCGTGGGAGAGGAAGATCTCGCCAAACCAGCCGAGATCATCGGCAAACGGCAGAGATTTACGGAACAGGGAACTCGTCTTGGTCAAGATAATGGAGGGCATATCGCTATCCACCAGTTTGATGAGCGAGCCGCCGAAGAAGTTGCCGAGACCGATACCGAAGGTGGTGATGGCAAGACCGGTCACGTTTTGGTTTGCACGCAGGGTGACGGTGAGAAAACTGTACACCAGACCCATCAACACCGACCCGATGATGCAAGAAAGAAGCGGAATCAACACGGTAAGCCACGGAATCATATTGGCAAGGTCGTTGCCGCAAGCGTTTTCATACAAAAACGCACCGATGACACCGCTGATGGCGCCGACATACATGATGCCGGGAATACCGAGGTTCAAGTGACCCGATTTTTCGGTGAGGATCTCGCCCACCGAGCCATAAAGCAACGGCACGCCGAGCGGAATGGAGGTACTGATAAACGAGGTGATCATACGGTTTCCTCCTTTCTTGTACGGCGAATCTTGACGGAATAGCGAATGAAGAATTCACAACCGACCAAGAACAGAATGACGATACCCGAGGCGACACCTGCGAACGAACCATTCAAGAAGAAGGTGTCTGCCACCTTGCCGGCACCGCTTTCCAAAAAGATGATCAGCGCGGACATAGCGGCGATGATATACGGGTTGAACTGTCCGAGCCACGATACCATAATGGCGGTGAAACCTTGACCGCCGATGGTATCGGCGTTGACCGAGTGGTCGATACCCGAAACCAACAGCATACCGGCAATACCGCAGATAGCACCCGAAATGAGCATGGTGCGTAAAATGACCTTCTTCACGTTGATGCCGATGTATCGCGCGGTGTTTTGACTTTCGCCCACTACCGTGATCTCGTAGCCCTGTTTGCTGTATTTCAAATAGATGAACATCAACACCATCAGCACCGCAACGATCAAAATATTGAGCAGTTGTTTGGAATTACCGATGGTGGGCAGATTGCCCGTGGCGACCGGCTGAATGACACCGGAGCCTTGGCCGACCAGATATACGTAGTAGGAAACGATCTGGGTGGCGACGTAGTTCATCATCAAAGTGAACAGGGTTTCGTTGGTGTTATAGTATGCTTTGAAAACGGCGGGAATCAAGCCCCACACGGCGCCCACCAGAATGCTGGACCCGATGACGACGAGCAGAAGCAAGGGGTAGGGGAGGTGCCCCAGATGGATCATACACATCATA
This sequence comes from Oscillospiraceae bacterium, assembly GCA_015065865.1. Taxonomy (GTDB): domain Bacteria; phylum Bacillota; class Clostridia; order Oscillospirales; family Acutalibacteraceae; genus SIG588. Next base: position 45,693 of record SVPM01000006.1, read on the forward strand.
GCGGCAAGACCGCCCATCAATGCTTGTCCTTCGGCACCGCAGTTCCAGAATTTCATCTTAAACGCGGGGGTAACGGCGAGGCCCAAACACAGTAATACGGCGGTGCGTTGCAGGTAGGTCCACAGAAGGCTGGTCTTACCCTTGAACAGGCGGCCGAACACGCCGCGAAGCATAGTGCTGTAGATCTCGGGCAGAGATTCTCCGGTCAGTGCCATCGAAACCAGCCCTACCAACAAGAAAGCGATGAGGATGGCGGCAACACGAATGAGCCACGCTTGCCAACCTGCCATATCGTCTCGTTTGGCGATATGAAGCAACGGTTCACGGTGACGCGCTTTTTGCGTATCAGCCATTTTGCTCACCTCCGTCTTCTGTCGTTACGGTTTTGGTCATTAACAAACCGATCTCTTCTTTGGTGGCACTGCGTGCATCCACCAATCCGGTGATGTGCCCCGAGCCGATGACCAGAATGCGGTCGCAAAGTTCCAACAACACGTCCAGATCTTCGCCGACAAAAATGACGGCAACGCCCTTTTCTTTTTGTTCGTTCAACAGGCGATACACCGTGTGGGAAGCGCCGATATCCAATCCGCGCACGGGATATGCCGCCATCAACACGGTGGGGGAGGCGGCGATCTCACGTCCGAGCAGGACTTTTTGCACGTTACCGCCCGACAAACGGCGCACGGGCGTGGAGGCGCCGGGGGTTACGACCTGCAATTCTTCAATGATACGCTCGGCCAACTCTTTCGGCTTTTTGCGTTCGAGGAACATCGAATGGCCGCGGCGGTAACTGCGTAGCATCATATTGTCTACAATATCCATATTGGCCACAAGACCCATACCGAGACGGTCTTCGGGGACGAAAGAAAGCCGTACACCGAGTTCGCGAATCTGTAACGGCGTTTTGGTGGTCAGGTTATCCATCTTTCCCGTTTGCGGGTTGTTATACAACACGGCACCGCTATCGAGCCGTTGCAAACCGGCAATGGCCTCAAGAAGTTCACGCTGTCCCGAACCGGCGATGCCCGCAATTCCCAATATCTCGCCTGCATTTGCCACAAAGGAAACGTTATCCAAGACTTTTACGCCTTCGCGGTTGGAGCAGTTGATGTGGTGTACCTCCAAGCGCGGTGTGAGGTTCTGCGGTTCACTGCGGTGGATATTCAAACTTACTTTTTCGCCCACCATCATTTCGGTCAATTCGGTTTCGCTGGTTTCGGCGGTGATGACCGTGCCTGCATATTCACCTTTGCGGAGGACGGTTACGCGGTCGGACAGCGAAAGCACTTCGTGCAATTTGTGGGTAATGATAATGATCGCTTTGCCCGCATCACGCATACGGCGCAATACCGCAAACAGTTTTTGCGTTTCCTGTGGAGTCAGGACGGCAGTCGGTTCGTCCAGAATGAGGATGTCCGCACCGCGATACAGTACTTTTATGATCTCTACCGTCTGTTTTTCCGAGACCGACATTTCGTAGATCTTTTTGGTGGGATCCAGTTCAAATCCGTATTGCTCACTGATCTCGCGCACACGGTCGGTTGCGACTTTCAGGTTGTACGGTTCTTTCTCGTTCAATCCCAATACCACGTTTTCGGCGGCAGAGAATACGTCCACCAATTTGAAATGTTGATGGATCATACCGATCTTGTAATCAAACGCATCCTTCGGCGAGGCGATGACCACCTCTTCGCCGTCGATGAGGATCTGACCTTCATCGGGGTAGTAAATACCGGCGATCATATTCATCAGCGTGGTCTTTCCGCTGCCGTTTTCGCCCAAAATGGAAAGTATCTCGCCGCGATTGGCGGTCAAACACACATCTTTGTTGGCAACGACCTTGGCGCCGAAACGCTTGGTGATGTTGCGTAGTTCGATGGCGGGTACATTCATCGGTTTAGACTCCTCCTTTATAATTCTCAACAGCGTGCTGTCGAGGACGGCACACTGTTCAAAACTATAACATTGATATACACCGCGCAAGGCGGGGCAGCGTATGCCCCGCCTTGCGGTTTTGATCGTTAATTAGTACGCTTCATCCAACAGCGTGATGTTATCGATACGCACGTCGAAATACGGGCCGGAGCGATGCTTCGACTCGTAGAAGATGCCGCCTTCGATAGCTTCGGTGTCCGGAGTGAACGCCTCGTCAGTGTCGACATCCGCCTTGTAGGAGGTCAGAGTTTCGCCCTTAACGGTGAAGTTCGCGGTGTCGAACACCTGCAGCGAACCATCCAACAACTTTGCCTTCACTTCGTCCAGCTTCGCCTGCGTGCCTTCCGCGACATTCTTGCCGAGGTCGGTCAGTGCCACAGCGCCGTTTTCCAAAGTGCCGGTCCAGTCGGTCGCGATCTTCTCGCCCTTCTGCACCTGAGTGATCATGTACTCAAAGTACGGCACCCAGTTGATGCGGGAGGAGATGAGGAAGGTCTCGGGGCAAGCGGCCGCCGTCGAACCGTTGTAGGACACGTTCGGGATACCCGCGTTTTCACAAGCGGTGGGAGAACCCATGGAGTCCGCGTGCTGGGAGATCAGTTTGCAACCGCCGTCGATCAGCGCCTGCGCCGCCTGCTTCTCCAGCGTTTCGTCGTACCAGCTGCCGGTGAACTTGACGTCCATCGTCACGGTCGGGCAGACCGACTTCGCGCCCAGATAGAAAGAGGTGTAACCGGAAATAACTTCCGCAAAGGTGAACGCGCCAACGTAACCCATTTTCGCTTCTTCCGCGGTGAACTTACCGGCCGCGATCATTTCGTTGAGCTTCATACCGGCAACGACACCCGCGAGGTAGCGACCCTGATAGATCGAAGCAAACGCGTTGTGGAAGTTGTCCAGACCGCTGGTGTGCGCCTGCGTACCGGTCGCGTGGCAGAATTCCACGTCGGGATGTTCTTTTGCCGCCTTCATCAAGAAGGACTCGTGGCCAAAGCTGTCCGCAAAGATGATGTCGCAGTCTTCCGACTCGATGAGTTCGACAGCCGCTTCATACGCCGCGTTCGACTCGGGAATCTGAGTTTTCTGCACCATCTTGACGCCCATGTTGTCACAGGCCTTGATGGCGGCGTCGATGAAGTTCTTGTCATAGGTGGAGTTTTCATCGTGCAAGAAGATGAAACCGACCTTCAACTCGTCCTTGTCCGAGCCGCCGCTGCACGCTGCCAGCGAGAAGATCATCACGACAGCAAGCAGGATGGAAATGAGTTTTTTCATGTGTTTTCCCTCCAAAAAAATTTTTTATGTAAACGCCTGTTTACATACCACGTTATTGAGCGCGGAAGGTGAGCGAGGAATCGCTCATACTTTCCACGATGGCGAGTGATTCCACTCGCAGTCCTGCCTCGCGCAGGGCATCGCCGCCTTTTTGGAAGCCTTTTTCGATCGCAACGGCGGCACCGACCGTTGCGGCTCCCGCCTGCTTCACCAATTCCGCCAAACCGACCAGCGCCTTGCCGTTGGCGAGGAAATCGTCCACCAACAGAACACGGTCATCGGGCGAGATGTATTCACGCGAGACCATGATCTCATAGTCGGTGTTGTGAGTGTAGGAGTGAACGGTGGTGGTAAGCATGTCCCCCGACACGTTGCCGCTTTTATGTTTCTTTGCAAACACGGCAGGCGTGCCGAGTGCGGCGGCCGCCGCCACGGCAACGGCGATACCCGAAGCCTCGATCGTCAGCACCTTGGTAACGCCGCTTTCACCGAACAGGCGGGCGATCTCACGCCCCATCTCCATCAAAAACGGCACGTCCAATTGCTGATTCAAAAAGGAACCGACCTTCAAAATGTGATCGGGCAGAACAGTGCCTTCCCGCAGAATTTTTTCTTCCAGTGCTTTCATCCGCCGTCACGCTCCACTCCATATACTGCGCGTATATGCGTATAATACATATTAGTATCCTATCACACAGGGTGACAAATGTCAACAAAATATGAACGATTTTCCGCTTTTTTATTCCGTAATGCAATCGGCAACGTAGATCCCCATCGCACCCGACTGGGATAGACCGCGGCAGATGCCGCTTCCGTCACCGATAATATAAACGTTGTCTACCAACTCAAAACGGTCGTTTTTGAACACGGGGCGAATGGAGTAATATTTGCTTTCACAACCGTACAGCAAGGTGTCGTCGTTGGCGGTGCCGGGGGCTACACGGTCGAGTGCATAGATGGTTTCAATGATGTTGGTGAGAATACGGTGGGGGAGCACCAGTGAAATGTCGCCCGCCGTGGCACGCAGAGTGGGGGTCACGGTGTTTTGCGACAGACGGTGTTCGTTGGTGCGTCGTCCGCGAATCAGATCGCCGAACCGTTGCACCAACACGTTTCCTTTGCCGATCATATTGGCAAGGCGGGAAATGTTTTCGGCGTATTCGGTAGGTTGGTTAAACGGTTCGGTAAAGCGAATGCTGGAGAGAATGGCAAAGTTGCAGTTTTCGGTCTTCTTTTCCGCTTCGGCGTAGGAATGGCCGTTGGCGGTAATGATACCGTGGTTGTTTTCCGCCGATACCAGACCGCCTTTGTTGAAGCAAAACATACGGCAACGGTCTTCAAACGTCTTAGTCTTGTAAAGGATCTTTGGTTCGTAGATCTTGTCCGAAAACTCTTTCCAGATAATGTCCTTCATCTCCACGCGCACACCGATATCGATATGGTTGGATTTCATCGGTACGTCGAAGGAACGGCAGAAATCCGCCACGAAGTTTGCCCCGCCGCGACCGGTTGCAATGATGATGGAGGTGGCTTCCAACGCTTCGCCGTTGGCGTAGTGTACACGGTACCCGCTGCCTGCTTTTTCCACACGGGTGCAGTCGTAAAACGGGAGCAGATCCGTGCCGTTTTTTTGAATGGCGTGAATGAGATTTTGCATCGTCACGTAGTTGTGATCGGTGCCGAGGTGCTTGACGTTCATATCCAATAAACGCAGGTTGTTTTGCAGGCACTTCAGTTTCAACTCATCGTTGGAACGGTATACCTGCGGAATACCCGAGGTGCAATACTCGTTTAGGATCTTGTCCACTTCATTGATATAACGTGTCGCTTTGGCGTCGCCTAATTCTTCTCCCAACGTGCCGCCGTAGGCGGTGCCGAGATTGAATTTTCCGTCCGAAAAAGCACCGGCGCCTGCAAATCCGCTGGTAATGCTGCAGGTCTTGCAGTGAATGCAGGTCTTTTCCTTGCTCGCGGGGCAGTGCCGCTTTTCCAGCGTGTTGCCGCGTTCGGTCACCGCGATCTTCAAGGCAGGAGATTTTTGATGCAAGCGGTAGGCTGCCATTAATCCGCCGATACCGCCGCCGATAATGATAACGTCGTATGTCATAGCAAAACACTCCTAGAACAGTAAAAGTAAAAGACCGACTATCAGTATACACCTTAACGGAAGTTTTGTAAACAAAAAAGGTGAAAAAATGAAAATGCAAGATATGGGAAATAACTTGCATTTTTTGCGGATCTCGGTTATAATGTAACAGTTGAGCAGAGGAGGGATCATTATGGAGGAAAACCTGATTTCCTGCATGGAACGTCACAGCAGCGAGTTTTCGAAAGGTCAGCGGCGCATTGCGGAGTATATTCGCAATCACTATGAAACCGCGTCGTTTATGACGGCGTTTCGTCTTGGCGAAACGGTGGGGGTGAGCGAATCCACGGTGGTGCGTTTTGCGGCACAACTGGGGTTTGACGGTTATCCCGAACTGCAGCGGGCGATGCAAAAACTCACCCGCAGCCGCTTGACCTCGGTACAACGCGTGGAGGTCGCTCGTGAGCGTATGAGTGATGATGAAGTGGCGCAAGCAGTGATGTCTTGTGACATTCAAAATATTCGGAAAACGTTGGCGGAACTTTCGGAAGAGCAGTTCCGCGAAACGGTGGAAGGCATTGTGTCTGCCCGTCGAGTGTATATTTTCGGTGCGGGCAGTTGCCAAGCATTGGCGGGTTTTTTGGCGTTTTATCTGAACTTCCTCATTCCCGATGTGAAACTGATCACGCCGGCCGGTGAGGCGGAGATATTGGAACAGATCATTCATATCGATGATCAAGACGTGATGATCGGCATCAGTTTTCCGCGCTATTCCTCCCGTTCAGCCAAAACGTTGCATTTTGCCAAATCCCGCGGGGCGCGGGTGGTGGCGATCACCGACAGCGCGATGTCACCCATCGCTCGTCTGGCGGACGATTGTCTGTTGGCCCACAGTGATATGGCGACTATCGTGGATTCGCTGGTGGCGCCGATGAGCATCATCAACGCACTGCTGGTGGCGGTGTCGCTGAAACGTATGCAGGAAAACCGTCCCGTGCTTTCCCAGTTGGAGGAACTGTGGGAAACCTATAAAGTATATCAGCCGTTCCGCGAGGATACGGCAGACGGAGATACCGTATGAAAGTGCTTGTGATCGGAGCCGGTGCCGCCGGTCTGCTGGCGGCAGGGTTTGCCGCACAAAACGGTCATAGCGTTACGCTTGTCGAACGCAACGCGCGCCCTGCCCGAAAAGTGATGATCACGGGAAAAGGACGATGCAACGTGACCAACGCGTGTGCGGTGGAGGAGTGTGTGGCCAACACACCGCGTAACGGCAGATTCCTTTACAGTGCGCTCTCCTCCTTCCCCCCCGAAGCGATGATGGCGTTGGTGGAATCTTACGGTGTTCCCTTGAAGATCGAACGCGGAAACCGTGTTTTTCCGATTTCGGATAAGGCGGTAGACGTGGTGGATGCCTTGAACGCTTTCGCTGACAAGGGGAAACCCTTGCGTATTCAAGGGCGGGTAACCGGCCTGCTTTTGGATGAGGGGGTATGTTTTGGTGTTCGCTTGGAGGATGGTCGTGAACCGAAAGCCGATGCGGTGATCATCTGCACGGGCGGCGCTTCGTATCCGCAGACCGGTTCAACCGGCGACGGATACCGCTTGGCACAGCAGGCGGGGCACACGGTGGTGCCGCCCCGTCCGTCACTGGTACCGCTGGTCTGCCGTGAGGCAGACTGTGCGGCGATGCAGGGGCTGTCGCTGAAAAACACGGCACTCACGGTGGAAGATACCGCACGCGGCAAGACGTTGTACCGTGATTTCGGTGAGATGCTGTTTACCCATTTCGGTGTATCCGGCCCGATGATACTCAGCGCTTCGGCGCATATGACCGATATGCAAGAAGGACGTTACCGCCTGCATATCGACTTGAAACCTGCCCTGTCGGCGGAGCAATTGGATGCCCGCGTGGTGCGGGAACTTACGGCAGAGCAAAATCGTGCACTCGGCAATATGCTGCCGACACTGCTGCCGCGCAGTATGGTGGTGCCGGCCTGTGAGCGGGCAGGGCTGGATCCGGCGTGCAAATGTCACACCGTAAGCCGTGAGGAACGGCGGCGGTTGGTGACGGCGCTGAAGGATTGGACGATCACGGTCAGCGGGTTCCGTCCCATTTCCGAGGCGATCATCACGTCGGGCGGTGTGGCGGTTAAGGAGATCGATGCCAAAACCATGGCATCCAAATTGGTAAAGGGCTTGTATTTTGCCGGTGAGGTGTTGGATGTGGATGCCTACACGGGCGGATTTAATTTGCAAATTGCGTTTGCCACCGGTGCGGCGGCGGGACGCGGAATTGAAAGGATGCAAGAGATATGAAAACGATTGCGATTGCGATTGACGGACCCGCGGGTGCGGGGAAATCCACGGTGGCCCGCGCTTTGGCGGCCAAATTGGGATACATCTACGTAGATACGGGTGCACTTTACCGCGCGGTGGGGTATGCGGTGTCCGCCGCAGGCGGCGATTGGCGCGACGAAGCAACGGTGGTGGGACATCTGCCGAAAATCGAAGTGTCGCTCAAATATGTGGACGGTGCTCAGCGTGTGTTCGTGAACGGGGAGGACGTCAGCGACCGCATTCGCACCCCCGAGATGTCGATGGCGGCATCCGCGGTGTCGGCGTTGCCGCCCGTGCGGGAATTTTTGTTCCGTTTGCAACAGGATATGGCGGCGAAGAACAACGTGGTGATGGACGGCCGTGATATCGGCACGGTGGTGTTGCCTCATGCCGATGTGAAGATCTTTTTGTCTGCCACTGCCGAAGCACGTGCCGAACGCCGCCGCTTGGAATTGTTGGAAAAGGGGCAGGATGTACCGTTTGATGAAGTGCTTGCCGATATGAAGAAACGGGACTACGACGATTCTCACCGCGCGATCGCACCGCTTCGTCAAGCGGAAGATGCCGTGGCGGTGGATACCACCGATATGTCGTTGCAGGAATCCATCGAATATATGTTGAAACTGGTGGAGGATTCTTTGGAGGAGAAACAGGTATGACCGACCGTATCATCAAGGCCATTCTGCGCCCGATCGTGTTGTTGACACATCCGTGCAAACTGGTGGGGCGTGAAAAGATCCCCGCGGACGGAAAGGTGATCTTGTGTTCCAATCACCTTTCCAACTGGGACCCTGTGTTACTGTTGCTTTCTCAGCCGCGTCGCATTGCGTTTATGGCCAAGGAAGAACTGTTCCGTTTCAAGCCGCTGGGCTGGTTGATCGGTCGCATCTTCGGTGCGTTTCCCGTTGCGCGCGGCAAAGGGGATACGGGGGCGTTGGATGCCGGTGCACGTGCCATCGAAAGCGGCGATATGATGGGCATTTTTCCTGAGGGCACGCGTTCGAAAGACGGACGGTTGATGCGGTTCAAATCCGGTGCGGCGTTGATCGCGGCACGCACGGGTGCTTCGGTGTTGCCGGTGGGGATCGACCGCCGTGCCAAAGCGTTTCGGCGGGTGACCGTTACGATCGGCGATCTCATTACACCCGAGGAACTGCACCTTGCGGGGGATACGCCCGATCTGCGATATGCCACCCGACTGATGCGGGAGCGGGTGCAGGCGTTATCGGGACAGGAGGCGATGTGATGGCGACCGTTCGTTTGGCCGAAAGTGCCGGTTTCTGTTTTGGTGTGAACAAAGCGGTGGATACCGTATACCGCCTGCTTTCCGAGGGGAAACGTGTGTGTACACTCGGCCCTATCATCCACAACCCGCAGGTGGTGGAGGATATGGCGGCACGCGGTGTGAGCATCGTATCCTCGCCCGATGAAGTGCCGAAGGATGCCGTGTTGGTAATTCGTTCACACGGTGTCCCCGCCGCGGTATATGCCGAAACGGAATTGCTCGGATTGTCCGTTTGCGATGCAACCTGCCCGTTCGTTGCCAAGATTCACCGCATCGTGCGTGAGCGTTCGGCGGCGGGGGATACGGTGCTGATCGCAGGGGATGCCACCCATCCGGAGGTGATCGGCATCCGCGGACACTGTGAAGGCCCGTCATTCGTGTTCTCGACCCCCGAAGAATTGGAAAATCTGTTGTTAAATTCCACAATAGATTTAGACCAACCTTTGTCGATTGTAGCGCAAACGACATTTCACGCAGAAATTTGGAAAAAATGCGTAAAGATTTCAAAAAAACACTGTACAAATCTTTCTGTTTTTGATACAATATGTAATGCTACCGCAAAAAGACAGCAAGAAGCGGCGGCTTTATCACGTGAATGTGATAAAATGGTTATAGTCGGCGGACGGCAGAGTTCCAACACAGCCAAGCTGCGGGACGTCTGTGCGGAGAACGCACCCACCCTGCTTATCGAGACAGCGGACGAGTTGTCGCGCGAGCAGTTTGCGGGTGTGCGATCCGTGGGGATCACCGCCGGGGCATCTACCCCCGCCGATATTATAAAGGAGGTACTTTCAACCATGTCCGAAATTGTCAACAACGAAGAAATCCAGGCGCAGGAAACCGTCGCCGAGGTCAAGTCGCCCGACGAAATGACCTTTGAAGAACTGATGGAATCCTCTCTTGAGAGCATGAACAGCAACGACCGCGTGCGCGGTATCGTGGTGTCCATTGCGCCCAATGAAGTTCAGGTCGAGGTCGTCGGCCGCAAGCAGACCGGTTACGTTCCCGCGGATGAACTCAGCGCGGATCCTAACGCCAATCCGTCCGATATCGTGAAGATCGGCGATGAATTGGAACTGCTCATTATGCGTACCAACGATCAGGAAGGCACCATTATGCTTTCCAAAAAGCGCATTGACGCGCAGAAAGGCTGGGACACGGTTGTTGCTGCCTCCGAAAGCGGTGAGATCCTCACCGGCGTTGTGACCGACGTTATCAAAGGCGGCGTGTTGGCTGTGACCAACGGCGTGCGCGTGTTTATCCCTGCTTCGCAGGCTTCCGCATCCCGTATGGAAGATCTCACTCCTCTGCTCAAGCAGGAAGTGCAGTTCCGCATTATTGAAGTGAATCAGGGCCGCCGCCGTGCGGTGGGTTCCGTCCGTTCGGTGGCTCGCGATGCGCGCCGTGAGCAGGAAGCTGCTTTCTGGGCACAGGCGGAAGTCGGCCAGAAGTACACCGGTACCGTCAAGTCCCTCACTTCCTACGGTGCGTTCGTGGATCTGGGCGGTGTGGACGGTATGGTGCACATTTCCGAACTGTCTTGGTCTCGCGTGAAGCATCCGTCCGACGTTGTCAACGTGGGCGACGTTGTGGAAGTGTACATCCGTGATCTGGATACCGAGAAGAAGAAGATCTCGCTTGGCTACCGCAAGGCGGAAGACAATCCGTGGGAGATCTTCAAGGCAAACTACCCCGTGGGTTCGGTCGTCACCGCGAAGATCGTGGGTATGACCACCTTCGGCGCGTTTGCTCAGATCATCCCCGGCATCGATGGCTTGATCCACATTTCGCAGATTGCGGATCGCCGTATTGAGAAGCCGCAGGATGAACTGAAGAACGGTCAGGAAGTCACCGTGAAGATCACCGCCGTGGACTACGATGCGAAGCGCATCAGCCTGTCCATCCGTGCGTTGCTCGAGGATGCCGCTCCCGCTGAAGAAGTTGCGGAAGAGGTTGCCGAAGAAGTTGCGGAAGAAGCTGTTGAGGAAACCGCCGAAGTCGCGACCGAGGAATAATCCGAAAATGAAAATCCCGTTTGTGCAACGCACAAACGGGATTTTTTGATGGTTTACATTTTGTCGTATGCCCCCGCATACTCACCGCCGCCAAGCAGACGACAGGTGGTGAGGGAGTGGATCTCCACCGTGTAGGATACGCCGTCCGCGGTATAGCGAAGGGTGTTATCCGCAATTTTAAGATCGGGCGTACTGCTCGTGCGGGTGGCAGCGGATATGCTGATCTCTTGCTCATTGCCATCGCTGTACCATAAACCGTCCATCACTTTCCAAAGGATGTTTTCGGCTTTTTTGAGATCCATTTTGTCGGCATTGGCGGTGGAATCGCCGTTCCATACCCGCAAGGCGCGGCAAAAATGTTTGTAATCTTTGGCATCTTCATAATCATCCGCCGCGTTAAACGCATCTTGTGCGGCGTTGAAATCACCCTCGCGCAGTGCCGTCAACGCCGTGTCGTACAACCGCGCTTTGGCAGCCTGCAATTCGGCAGGGGCGCTTTTGGCGTTGCCGGCTTTGGTGAAATAGTCCGCTGCGGCGAGATCGTTGCCGGCTTCTACCGCCTCCATGCCCAGAGAATAGTAGGCAAAGCCAAGGTATTCCTCGCTGTTGCTGTACGGCACGATAGCGGAAAACGCTTCGGCGGCGGCAAGATACTTATGCGCTTCGATCAGTTTGCGCGCCTTCTTGTATTGTACCTGCGGCAGAATGAGCAGACTCACCACCAACACGATGGCCAACACGGCACCCCCCGTGCTGACACCCAGAACCAAGAATTTGCGTTTCCGCTTATGGTCGGTGTGTGCACGATGGGCATCCGCTTGCCGCGCTTCTTCTTTTTCGCGGCGGGCATTCTCTGCTTCGGCGGCGAGGTCATCGGCCTTTTGTTGATATTCCGTCGCCAACGCGTCGGCATCGCGATACCCTGCAATACTCCGCATCAGGTCCGCCTTGCCTTGCCACGAGATGCGGTCAACGCCTTGACGTTTGACCGCTTGGGCGTAAATTGCCTCGCGGTTACAATCTTCCGCACGGGCAAAGCAAGAGGCCGCTCGTGCGGCGGCATCCTCATAATCACCCGCGCTCAAAAACAATTTAGCGGCGGTTTCAAAATCGCCGAATGAGGCAGCGCGGCTTTCCAGCGCTGCCGCTTGCGCGTAGGTACAAGCGGGACACTTACCCGCTGCATTCAAAGGGGTGTTGCATTTGTCACATACCATATGAATATCACTCCTTTGCTATAGTATAACGAATTTTACGTGTCGTTGTCAAGCGGTTGCAGATGAACAAACACCAATTCGGTCGGATTGCCGAAACGGGGGAAGGGTGCCGTATTGGAAAGTCCGCGACTGACCACCAACCGCCCTTCGTATAAGTCGCCCGTGTGCCGTGGGAAGAATCCCTGTCCCGGCGCAAAAACACCGCGCTTTCCCAAACGCCATTGACCGCCGTGAGCGTGTCCCGCAAGGGTGAGGTCGATGGAAAGGTCACGGATATAGGCGGAATAGTATTCGGGGTGATGGCATAACAAGAGTTTGAATCCGTCTTGTGCTGCAAATTGTTTGAGAAATTCGATATTCGGTGACGGCGAAGATACGAAATGCCCTTGCCTTACACCGTGAACAAAACCGGAAGCCAACCCGCCCACCGTCAAACCGCAAACCGTTGTCCATTCGTTTTGCAACAGCGTCACACCGCATGCGCGGATTTGATCGTCTTGTGCAGGGGTGGTGCGCTCGTGGTTGCCGTAGGTATATATCGTCGGTGCCAGTGCGGCACACGCCTGCAAAAACGGCAGAGTATCGGGAGAATCGTCAAGGCGATCGAACAGATCGCCTGTGATAGCGATGATATCGGGTTCAGCCTTTTGCAGAGCGGCCGATACAAGGCGGGTGGGGCGGCCGTGCAGATCGGATACGTGCGCCACGGCAAGCGGCGCGGAAATGCCCGCGGATACCGTGTAGTGGGTGAGTTGCATATAGGTACACGCCTTTCTGTAAAAGTCGTTTACATTATAACATTGTTACGTTACCTTTTGTCAATTCTATCGACAAAAGGTTTACAATTTTGAAACAATGCGGTATACTGTCACTCGAATAGGAAGGTGTTCGTATGATCGTTGTGTTTGAACAGGTGTTGGTGCTGTTTGTGTTTGCGGCCGTGGGCTATGTGCTGACACGATGCGGCGTGGTGGACGGCACGCACGGCGGCTTGCTTTCAAAACTGTTGGTGTTTGTGTTTTTGCCTTGTAACGTGTTCAAGACCTTCGCCACCCGTTTCACGGTGGTGTATCTGCGTGATCACGGGGTGGAGATGCTCCTCTCGTGCGGTGTGTTGGTCGTGGTAGCGGTGGCGGCGCATTTGCTCGGTCGTCTGCTTGGTCGTGAACGGTATGAAGGGCGGGTATACGAATACTCGATGGTGGTGCCGAACGCGGGGTATATGGGTTATGCTTTGGCGGAAAGTCTGCTCGGGGCCACGGCACTGCTCAATATGATGCTGTTTAATCTGCCCATTTCGGTGTACACCTATACCATTGGATTTTGTATGCTCACCAAGCGCCGGTTGTCTTTGCGAAAACTGTGCAACCCCGTGATCATTTCGATGTTGCTCGGTACCGCCGCGGGGTTGCTCTCGCTGCCGCTGCCTCAGGTGCTTTTGGAAGCGCTGGACAGCGCGGCGGGATGCATGGCACCTGCGGCGATGTTGCTCACGGGTATTGTGGTTGCGGGATACAAGTTTTCCGCTCTGCTCACGAATTGGCGCACCTACGTTGTCACGGCTGTACGTCTGTTCGTGTTACCGCTGGCGGTGGGCGGTGCGTTGTGGTTGTGGGTGTCACCCGCTGTGGCGCAAACGGCGGTGCTGATCTATGCGATGCCGTGCGGACTGAACAGCGTGGTGTTTCCGAAATCGGTGGGGGAGAATTGCACCTACGGCGCGAGCCTGGCGCTTATCTCCAGCGTGTGCGCGTGTGTAAGCATCCCGCTTGTGTTCTCGTTGTTCGGAATCGGATAGGGTGCGGCGCTCTGACTTTCGCATAACACTCAAAAAAAGGAACAGACCCCAAAGCGGGACTGTTCCTTTTTTTGGAGCGGCTGATGGGAGTCTGAACACGGGGTTTGTACCGACATACTGCTTATTTGGTCTTACAGCATACAAACCCTTGTGCATTCTTTACGGAATGCGGGGTTCGACTCTTCAAATGGACTGCTGTAACAACAAAGAACACTCTAAAAGAGTGTTCTTTGTTGTTGGAGCGGCTGATGGGAGTCGAACCCACCTCCGAAGCTTGGGAAGCTTCTATTCTACCGATGAACTACAGCCGCATATTGCATTGTGTGAACACTAGTCTAACACAAAGTCCCCGAAAAATCAAGAGGAAATTTAGCGATAACCAAAAGAAAATTCAAGGGAGAAAGATTCCGCATCTTTCTCCCTTGAAAATTTTATTTCACCTTTGTTACCCTATATCCGGCGGCCTTTACGGCGGCGCGGACGGCGCTTTCATCTACACTCCCCGTGACGGTGGCGGTGCCGCTTTCGTGGGAAACGGCAAGCACGGTCAATTGCGGTATGCTTTCCAACGCTTCACGCACGTGTGCTTCACAGTGTCCGCACATCATCCCCTTAATGTGCACTGTTACACCGCCTGCGGTGTGCGGCAGACGAAAACGCCCGAGTCGCAGTGCGTTACTGATCACGCAAAAACTCGACAAACTCATTGCCGCCGCACCGAACATGGGGTTCAATTCCCAACCGAGCAACGGAATAAACGCACCGGCCGCGAGCGGAATGCCGATGGTGTTGTATAAGAAGGCCCAAAACAGATTTTGGTGAATGATCCGCAAGGTGGCACGGCTGAGCTTGATGGCCCCCACCGTGTCCGAAAGGCGACTGTGCATCAACACCACGTCGGCGGCATCTATCGCGATATCCGTACCTGCACCGACGGCAATTCCCACGTCTGCTCGTGTCAGTGCCGGTGCGTCGTTGATGCCGTCACCCACCATGGCAACACGACCTTTTTCCTGTAAACGGCGGATAACCGCATCCTTTTCATCGGGCAACACTTCGGCGATCACTTCATCCACGCCCGCCGCCGCACCGATGGCGTGAGCGGTGCGGGCGGTATCGCCCGTGAGCATTACGGTGTGCAGACCCATTTTGTGCATCTCCTGCACCGCACGGGCGCTGTCCTCACGCAACGGGTCGGCCACGGCAAGTATGCCGAGCAGTGCGTTGTCTTTTGCGAAATACAGCGGTGTTTTGCCCTCATTTGCAAGTGCAGCGGCGGTTTCCTCCCACGCGGGGGAAAGGGTGACGAATTGACGGATAAAAGCGGCGTTGCCGCCTGCCAGCGTGTGACCGTTCTGCCGTGCAGTGAGCCCGTGTCCTGCTACCGCCTCAAACGCGGTCACGGGAGGCGCGGTAAGTCCCGCGGCTTCGGCGGCAGTTACCACTGCGTGCGCCAACGGGTGTTCGCTCTGTTTTTCGAGTGCGTAGGCGGCACGGAGCAGTTCGTCTTCCGTGATGCCGTCGGCAGGGATACGGTCGGTAAGTGCGGGTCGCCCTTCGGTGAGCGTGCCCGTTTTGTCCATTACCACCGTATCGACCCGTCCCGTGACCTCCAGTGCGGCGGCGGTCTTAAACAAGATACCGTGCTTTGCGCCCACGCCGCTTCCCACCATGATCGCCACGGGGGTGGCAAGCCCCAGCGCACACGGGCAACTGATGACCAACACGGCGATCCCGCGTGAGAGTGCAAAGCCCGCCGTCTGCCCACAGAGCAGCCACACGACGGCAGTGACGACGGCGATCGCCAGCACCACGGGAACGAACACACCGGCTACCGTATCCGCCGCTTTGGCAATGGGGGCTTTGGTAGCGGCCGCATCGCTGACCATACGAACGATCTGTGCGTGGGTGGTGTCTTCGCCCACACGGGTGGCTTCACACACCAAAAAACCGCTGCGGTTGACGGTGGCGGCCGATACCGCATCTCCCACGGTTTTGTCTTGCGGGATGCTTTCACCTGTCAGCGCGGCCTCGTCCACCGCACCGCCGCCTTCGCGTATCACACCGTCCACGGGGATGCTTTC
>SVPM01000055.1 GCA_015065865.1 Oscillospiraceae bacterium
ACCGCTACGGTGAGCGGTGCGGGCACCGTGCCGCTGGCAAGCGGTATGAACACGCTGAACATCAAGGTCACGGCCGCTTCGGGTGCCGTGCGGGTGTATACCCTTTCGGTCTACCGCACCCCGTCCGAAGGTGGCGGTAACGTGGCCGCTCCCACCCTGTCAAGCACGAAATACCGCATTCAAGATACGATACAAGGCATTGCCCCCGACACCGCGGCCGAAGAGTTTTTGAAGGGCTTTACCCTCTCCGACCCCTCCGCCTCCCTTATGGTCGTGGACGGCCAAGGAGTGCGGGTGACGGGTGCCGTCGGCACGGGATGTGTGCTGCACGTCTTCAAGGGTGACATCCTGTTTTCAGTCTACCCGCTTTTGTTGCGCGGCGACGTGAACGGCGACGGTGCCCTCTCGGTCGTTGACCTTCTGAAGATTCAACAACATCTCTTACACGTGCGGAGTTTGACCGACCACTGGTTACACGCCGCTGACGTATCCAAAGACGGCGCGGTCAGCATCGTGGACCTGTTAAAGACACAACAGCATCTCTTGAAGGTAACGGTCATAGAACAGTAAAAGGAGCGTTTTATATGAGTAAATTCATTCGGTTTTTGTGTGTGGCGGCCATGCTGTGCATGCTGTTTGCCACACCTCTCACCGCGGCGGCGGAAACCGCTAACGCCTATCTTGCGTTTTCATCCAACACCGTCACGGTGGGTGCCACTTTCACTGTGACCGCTTCATTTACCGCCTCCTCCATCGGTGCGGTATCCGCCAAGGTGACGTATGATCCGGCGGTCGTGCAGTTTGTTTCGGGCGGCAACGCCGCCGGCGGCAACGGCACGGTCAATCTGGCGTATGCCGCCACTGCCGATTCCGGTTCAATGAAATTCCCGCTGACGTTTAAAGCGCTCGCCGCCGGCAGTTGCGCCTTCTCGGTCAGCGGTTCCGAAGTGATTTCGTGGGGCTTTGCGCCGCTCGGTTCCCCCTCGGCAGGTGCCACATTGAAGGTGCAAGCCGCCGCCACGTCGGCTACCGCCGCGGCCACCCAGCGCCCCTCAACAACCACCACGAAGCGCCCCACCACTACGGGCAGCACCACGACCACCGCGCCGACCGAACCACTCACCCTGACGCTTGGCGGCGTGACCTATTCCACCCGCACACCGGATGCCGCCGCTGTTCCTGCCGGCTTTACGGAAAGCACCCTGCAATTCGGTGCACAAGCGCTTACCGCTTACCGTTCGGAGAACGAGGCCATCTCGCTGGTGTATCTGGCGGCGGACAGCGCGGATGCCGCGTGGTATATCGCCGACACGGTGGCGGATGCGGTGTATCCCTTCCGACCGCTGACGATCGGCGGGGCCGCTTACTATCTCTTGAGTGCGGATGCACCCGACGGATTTACCGAAACCACCGTCACGCGTGAGGACGGCGAGTTTGCCGTATTCGCGTTCGGCGACACGGAGCGAGCCGAATTTGCCGTGTTCCGCGCGATCAGTGCCGAAGGCAGTGTGGGTTGGTTCTGCTGGGATATGGCGGAAAACACGGTACAGCGCTACGTGCCGCTGACCACCGCCGCCACAACGGCTACGACCACCACGACCACCGCCGCTGCCACAACGGGCACCGTTCCCACCACTGCCGCCTTGTTCGGGTTTGCCACCCTCGGCACGTTGCCGTGGTTGGTTGCGGGCGGATTGCTTCTCGTGTGTATCGCGTTGGCGATCCTTGCATGCATCTTCTATCGCCGTGCACTGCCAACCGATTCGCACCACACACCGCGCCATTAAGCAAGCCAAAAAAGAAGCACTGCCATTGCAGTGCTTCTTTTTTTATTTATCCAACATTTTCACCATTTCTTCGTGCAGAGAAAGCAGATAGTCATTATTTTTCGGGTAGGAGTCAAATCGCAACTCACCGCCTGCCGCACTGTCGATCATTTCCACCACCGCCGCGCGCCCGACCTTTGCTTCCAACGTGCGACACAGCGCTATATCCTGCATCGCGTGGAAGGTGACCTCGCCGCGAACGGAGGAATACACCCCATCCCTTGCGGGATAGACGATGAACGGATCGCCCGAGGGGTATACACCGTCCGCTGAGGTGGTGAGATACGGATCAATGGGATACAGCGATACGGCGCTGTTGTAATAATTGAACCCCCAGTGCAAGAAGCCCGTGATATTGTATTTATACATCAAGAAGCCCAGAATCCGCACACGGTAGGACGGCATGGCCATAAACGAATTCGGAAACACGGTTTGCGGCCCGCAACAGTAATACAGCCACTGTTCGGGGATATCGTGCTTCAAGAACTCCGCAATATGCGCGATGCTCGTCACGGGGCATTCCACCAACCCCCGCTCATAAAACGCGTAGTCGGACAGGGCATCCAGCGTTTTGGATTCGCCGAGCAAAGGGCGCAAAATATCGGCGGCGGTTTGGTAGGCTTCCATCGTGTGCATATTCGGTTCGTCCGAGATGTGGTAATAGGTCTGCTTTTCGATACCGAGCGCCTTCACCTCGGCGGCGATGGCCGCGATGTATTGCTTCAAAAACGCTATGTACGCGGGCGAATCGGACGAAACGTGCCAACCAAAGTGATAGGTGCTCTCACCGTTTTCGCGCACCATGATATTCGGCGCGCATTTCGCCCCCCATTGCGAGAACATATGCGCCATCTCAAAATAGCGAATACCGTGCTTTTGGCACAGGACGATATAACGGCGGAATTTTTCAAAGCCGAAGGTGTAGGTATCCCCCGTCTTTTCGATATCCACCAACTGCACGCACGGACGGACGGTGCCCACTTCGGTATCCAGCGGCGGGGTGTGGATGGGCACGAGCAACATCGTAACCCCCAGATCCGCCGCGGCTTGGATATACTTTTCGATCAGCGCCCAGTGTTCTTCCGAAAATACGGGAACACCGTGTACCACCGCAATGCAATCGAGATAAAACCAACGGGTATACGGCACCGTATGCTCGGCGATCATCACCGGTTTCACCGTGACGGTCATCTCCGCCGTTACCGTTTCGGTGACGGTCTGCGCCTGCTCACGTGCGGTAAACACGATCCGTACAGGGTAATCCCCCGCCGCCGTGTCCCGCGGGATATCCAATTTCACCCACACGACCGCCGTTTGTCCGCGGCCCACCGAAAAAGCGGCAGTCCCTTCTGTGAGCGGCACCAATATATCCGGTACTGTACCTGCCGTTTCGGTGAGATAACCGTCCCCCGTGATATCTTCTGTTGCAGGGCGATCCAACACCGCCTCCTGCACGCGGCAGAGGCGCACGGCATCTTTCAGCGGCGATTCCACCGCCACCGACAGATAGCAAAGACTTTCGGCTTCCACCGCCACCTGCCACGACACCCGCTCACCCGCCAAAGCGGCACACGCCGTCAGTGTATCATAAGTATACCCCGCCCGCACCTTTTCGAGCGAGGAGGTCTGTTGGATTTTAAAATTCATTTATCTTCACCCTCCCGCAGGTATTATACGCTGTTTTTCAGAAAATGGCAACACCGACGTTGCAAATATATGCACGTCATTCGCCCCATGCGGCACGAATACGCTCATTTTCGGCAGCGTACATAACGGGAACCACTTCCACATCTGTTTCTGATACGGAAGTCGTTCCCCATTGGGGGGAACTTGTCAAGTGCTGCTCTCTATTTTACGAAAAAACGACCCCTTACGGAGTCGTTTTCTTACATTTATTCCCCACCAAACGCCTTTTTCAATTTGTCGAAAAAGGATTGGCGTTTTTGATAATTCTTCTCGCTCGTGGCTTCGTCGAACGCACGGAGTGCTTTTTTCTGCTCGCCGTTCAAATTCTTCGGGATCTCCACCGTGAGGCGCACGAGCAGATCACCCGTGCCGCGCCCTTGCAGATGCGGGAACCCTTTGCCGCGCAAGCGCAAGACTTCGCCCGGCTGAGTGCCTTCCTTAATGGTCTGGGTCACCTTGCCGTCGAGCGTGGGGATCTCGATCTCCGCACCGAGTGCCATCTGCGCGAAGGTAAGCGGCAGTTCACACACGATGTCGTACCCGCGGCGCTCAAACACGGGGTGTGGCCGCACCGAGACCTGCACCTGCAGATCGCCCGCAGGGCCGCCGTTCGCGCCCGCGTTGCCCTTGCCGCGAATGGAGATGACCTGACCTTCGTCGATACCCGCCGGTATGTTGATGCCAACCGTGCGGCGTGCCGTAGTCTGTCCGCTGCCGTGGCAGGTCTTGCACGGTGTTTCAATGATCTTTCCGCGACCGCGACACCGTGAACAGGTGGTCTGGGTCTGCATCGCACCGAACGGCGTCTGCTGCACGCGGCGCTCCTGCCCCGTACCGTTACATTGCGGGCAGGTCTTCACCCCTGCGGCGGATTCCGCACCGCTGCCGTTACAGGCGGCGCAACGCTCCACCGCGTTCACTTCCACCTGCTTTTTGCACCCGCGTGCCGCTTCCTCAAAAGAGATGAACACCGACGCGCCGATATCACTGCCGCGGCGCGGCGCGTTCGGATTGGAACGACGTCCGCCGCCACCGAAGAAGGAGGAGAAAATGTCCCCGATATCGCCGAAATCGACGTCGAAGCCACCACCGCCCCAGCCGCCGGCACCCGCGCCGAAGTTCGGGTCTACCCCCGCGTGGCCGTACTGGTCGTACCGTGCGCGTTTATCGGAGTCAGAGAGCACTTCATACGCCTCGTTCGCCTCTTTAAAGCGCGCTTCCGCCGCCGCATCACCGGGATGCAAGTCGGGGTGATTCTCCTTCGCCACACGGCGATAGGCCTTTTTGATCTCATCGTCGGATGCGCCTTTTTGCACACCCAACACTTCGTAAAAATCGCGTTTATCCGCCATGGTCGTCTCTCCAAATAACACTCTATCGGGGCGACAAACCTGCCGCCCCGACCGAGTATTCGTTTCTTACTCTTATTTTACGTCGCCGTCGTAGAAGCCGTCCTCATTCGGGGCGGAACCGTCGGCAGGTGCGCCGTCCTGCGGTGCGTTCGCCTGATACACCTTTGCGGACACCGCGTAGAACGCCTGCATCAATTCTTCCTGACGCGCTTTGATATCGTCATAGTTATCGCCCTTCAGCGCTTCCTTCACCGCCGCGATCTTGCCCTCGAGGTCCGCTTTGTCGGCGGCATCCAGTTTCTCGCCCAATTCGGTGATCGCCTGTTCGCACTGATACACCGCCTGATCCGCCGCATTGCGGGTCTCCACGTTTTCGCGGTTCTTCTTATCTTCCGCAGCGTATTGCTCGGCTTCCGCCACCGCACGCTCCACGTCTTCCTTCGACATATTGGTGTTGGAGGTGATGGTGATGTGCTGTTCGCGGCCGGTACCCTTATCCACCGCGCTGACATTCACGATACCGTTGGCATCGATATCAAACGTAACCTCGATCTGCGGAACGCCGCGGCGTGCCGGAGCGATACCGTCCAAATGGAACATACCGAGCGTTTTGTTATCCTTCGCAAACTCGCGCTCGCCCTGCAGCACGTGGATCTCAACCGAGGGCTGGTTGTCTGCCGCGGTGGAGAAGATCTGGCTCTTCTTGGTCGGAATGGTGGTGTTGCGCTCGATCACGCGGGTCATTACGCCACCCATGGTTTCAACACCCAGCGACAGCGGGGTGACGTCGAGCAACAGGAGTCCCTTCACTTCACCGCCGAGCACACCGCCCTGCAGTGCCGCGCCCATGGCCACGCACTCGTCGGGGTTAATGCCCTTGAACGGCTCTTTTCCCATAAAGTTCTTGACCGCTTCCTGCACCGCGGGAATACGGGTCGAACCGCCGACCAACAGCACCTTATCGATCTGCGAAGCCGCAAGGCCGCTGTCGGACAGTGCCTGCTTCACGGGACCCATGGTTTTTTGCACCAGATCCGCCGTGATCTCGTTAAACTTCGCACGGGTAAGGGTCATATCCAAATGCTTCGGGCCGGTGGCATCCGCCGTGATGAACGGCAGGTTGATGCTGGCCGTGGCCGAACCCGAAAGTTCGATCTTCGCCTTTTCCGCCGCTTCACGCAGACGCTGTACCGCCATCTTGTCGGCCGAGAGATCCACGCCGTTTTCGGACTTGAACTCCGCCACCATCCAATCCACGATCTTCTGGTCAAAATCGTCACCGCCGAGGCAGTTGTTACCCGCAGTCGCAAGCACTTCCTGCACGCCGTCACCCATCTCGATGATAGACACGTCGAAGGTGCCGCCGCCGAGGTCGTACACCATGATCTTTTGATCGTTTTCCTTATCAATGCCGTAAGCCAGTGCCGCCGCCGTCGGTTCGTTGATGATACGCTTCACTTCAAGACCCGCGATCTTACCGGCGTCCTTAGTCGCCTGACGCTGGGCATCGGTAAAGTAGGCCGGCACGGTGATGACCGCTTCGGTCACCTTATCGCCGAGGTACGCTTCCGCATCCTGCTTCAGTTTCGTCAGGATCATGGCGGAGATCTCCTGCGGGGTGTACGCCTTGTCGTCGATGCTCACCTTACGGGACGAACCCATATCACGCTTGATGGATGCGATGGTGCGATCGGGGTTGGAAACCGCCTGCTGTTTCGCAACACGACCCACCACGCGCTCGCCGTCCTTTTTGAACGCCACGACCGAGGGGGTGGTGCGTGCGCCTTCCGCGTTGGGGATAACGACCGATTCGCCGCCTTCAATAACCGCCACGCACGAGTTGGTGGTACCCAAGTCAATACCGATAATCTTTGCCATAATTATTTCCTCCTAAATGTTGTTGATTGATCGTTTTATCAGTTTGCCACTTTCACCATCGCAGGGCGCAACACGCGATCCCCCAGACGGTAGCCTTTTTGGAACACCTGTGTGACCGTTTCGGTCTCCACGTCTTCGGCATCCTCACGCATCACGGCGTTATGCAGTTCGGGGTCGAAGGGTGCGTTCTCCGCTTCGATCTCCGCAAGCCCCATATCCGCAAGCGTCTTTTCCAATTGGCGAATGATCATTTCCATGCCCGTTTTGTACTCGTCGCCTGCCGGAGCGTCGGCCGCTCTCTGCAGGTTGTCCAACACGGGAAGCAGGGCTTTCAGCAATTCGCCTTTGGTGAACAGGCCGATGCTTTCTTTCTCCTGTTCGGTGCGCCGTTTGTAGTTGGAGTATTCTGCCAGCATACGCTTGTAGGCATCCTCTTGTTCCTCCAACTGCGCCTTTGCCTCTTTCACTTCCGCCGCAAGAGCCGTAGCGGATTTTTCCTTTTTCTTTTTCGGTTTTTCCTCCGCTTTGGGAGTTTCCGCCGCCGCGGCTTCTTCGGCAGCGGTTTCGGTAACCTTAACTTCTTCGTCCATTCTTCCTATCCTCCGTTTATTGTGCAAGCCGCCCGAGCAGACGACTGAGTGCGCTTGCCAAATATTCCATACGCGGAATGGTGGCGGCGTAGTTCATGCGTTGCGGGCCGATGACCCCCAAGGCACCTTCTCCGCCGTTGCCGCCGCGATAATGCGCCATCACAAGACTCGAACCGTCCAGTTCGGGGCGCACGCTTTCGCTGCCGAGCAACACCTGCACGCCGTCGGTCGGCGGTGTAAGCATCGCGGTCAGCAATTCGCTGTGGGATAAGAATCCCAGCAGACGCAACGCGCATTCGGCGTTGTAATCCGGACACTGCAACAAATTGAGTTGCCCTTTCAAGTTGACCTCGGTTGCCGTGGCTTCACTTGCCAGTTCCAACAGCGCGGTCAATATCGGCATACGGCAAAGCCCTTCTTCGCCGAACGAGAGAACCATTCCTTGCAC
This sequence comes from Oscillospiraceae bacterium, assembly GCA_015065865.1. GTDB lineage: Bacteria > Bacillota > Clostridia > Oscillospirales > Acutalibacteraceae > SIG588. Next base: position 7,781 of record SVPM01000055.1, read on the forward strand.
CGCAGGCAACGTGATGTCCGAAAGCGGACGACCGCCGAAGCACGCTTCCAACTGCGCCGCCGTTTCATACAGTGCCGCCGCCGAAACGGGGCGGTCAAAACTGCACAGGCGGTTACGGATCACCCCCGAAGCCGTCATCAGCACCACCGCCGCCATACGCGGGGATATATACATCACTTCCAAGCGGCGCACCGTGGCACCCTGTTCACTCGGTGCCGTAGACACCGCGGCACAACCCGTCATCGCCGCCAACACATCGGCCGCCACACGCACCAAGCGGTCGGGGTCACTTCCCGCCGAAGCCAACACGCGATCGATCTCCCGCCGTTGTTCCAGCGAAAGCGGACGGCGCGGCATCAAGCGGTCGATATACAACCGAAACGCCGGTGCCGTGGGCACACGCCCTGCCGAGGTGTGGGGCTGCGTGAGCAACCCTGCGGCCGAAAGTTCCGCCATCTCGTTGCGGATGGTGGCGGAAGAAACGGCGTTGCCCAGCGCATCCGCCAGCAACTTGGAACCCACGGGCTCGCCCGTGGCGATATACATATCGATCATCGTCGACAGTATCCGCTGTTTGCGTTCGCTAAACACCGTCTGTTCCATCGCCGTCCCTCCCTTCGGTCGCGTTAGCACTCTTGCACCGAGAGTGCTAAACCTCCTATAATTTACCACTCCCCGTCCGTAATGTCAAGAGTTTTTTATGAATGATTTGTAACGAATTTGCGGAAAAATTGGAAACAAACCCCGTTCATAATGCGGCAAATACGGTTTACCATAGTATTGGCAGTTCTCTGTTCTAACAATCAAAAGGAGTGTAGTTTATGGAACACAAACCCAAAAAGATCATTCGTGCTCATCCCGCACCGCCGACCGCATTGACACAGGAGATTCCCACCCCCGACGTTGTGCACACCTTTGAAGTGCCGCCCCGTGCACTCGAAAATAGCGAGGCGTATATTATGCCGAGCGAAGGGCGCGGTGCCATCACCTCCGATGTGTTGGGCAGTTACACCGGCACCCCCCTTGACGGCGACGTACCGGAACAGGATGCCGACGACCTGTAAAAACGCATTAACCATGCGTTTTTACGGCAAGTTTTCACTCGCGAGGCATATATTTCACCTCGCGTTTCGCCGTTGGCGAAACCGTGAAAACGTTGCAGGCTGAGCACTTCACTCGCAGGACGTATAATTCCACCTTTCTCCTTGTGTAATGTCGCAAAAATCACTAGCTCTTTTGTGCACAGGATACCACGACCTGTAAAAACGCATTAACCATGCGTTTTTACGGCAAGTTTTCACTCGCGAGGCATATATTTCACCTCGCGTTTCGCCGTTGGCGAAACCGTGAAAACGTTGCAGGCTGAGCACTTCACTCGC
>SVPM01000056.1 GCA_015065865.1 Oscillospiraceae bacterium
GCAGGATAGCGAGGGCAACCTCTACTACGTCAACGGTATCCACGGTGCGGTGAGATTGAATGCAACCTTCACCATCGCGGCGGGCAAGACCAACGGTCTGTGCGCGGCCGGTAAGTACACGGCGGATCAGAACGGTGTGATCACTCCTGCGGCATAATACGCACGATAACCTAAAAAACAGGGCAAGCGAGCAATCGCTTGCCCTTGTTTTTTTTGTAAAAGGGTGCGATCGGATTGGTAAAAAGTTGTTATATTGCAGTAAAAAGGTGATAAACATAGTTTAAAAATTAAACAGAATACAAAAAAAGATTGACAGCGACAGAGAAGAGATAGTATAATATTTTTGCCAGAGTGAGCGAGAGTTCACGAAAAGAAGAGATGATTGACGAAAGGAAGAAAAACAATGGCAAAAAGACTGTTATCTATGATCGTAAGTCTGGCGTTGTTGCTGTCGTGTATCAGCGGAATCACGCTGTTTGCGGCGGCAGACCCGACCGAACCGTTTGGGTATTTTGACTTCAGCGGTAATCGCGGCGCGATTCAAAAATCCGGCGGTGTAGTTCGCCCGATCATGGCGAACAATAACGAAAACACCAGTGATCTTCGCGGCGGTTCGGCGATCGGTTCGACCGGTCTGTACGGCTACAAGATCACTCGTGAGGGCCTCGGTGTCTATTTCGGCGGTGCGCTCTTGAACGACGTGCCGGACGGCGTCGGCGTGACGTATGCGGTGGAATATTACATCGACAGCGCCGAACCGCTCGAGGGCGACGTGATGTTGGTGACCGACGGTGTGAACGGCGATAAGACCTTTGCCGATCGGGCGGTCGGCACCAAGGGCGTGGTGTTCTATTCCCTCTCGGCGGATGCGGTGGATGCTATCCAAGCCGGTGAGAACAGCGATACTCGTCTGCGTGTGAAAGCGCTGGGCGCGGGCGGCGGCAAGTTGTACGTTTTGGGCGTTCGGATCTTGAGTTCACTTTATTGCACCGCGGCGGAGGCGGATGCGGAAACGGTGGCGGCTCTGCACGCGCATATGTTGGCAGACGGTGTGAATACCGAATTGCTGAATGAAAAAGAGGCAAACGCGTTCCAAGCGGGTTACACGGGCGATACCGCGTGTGCTTCCTGCAAAACGGTGCTGGCCCTCGGTGAGGAGATCCCCGCGAACAGTGATCTGCCCACGCCGTATGCGTATCTTGAAACGGCGGGTGGTACGCTCTCGGCAAACTTCGGCACCGGCCCGCTTCATGCTTCTGCCACGGTGTTGGGTAACACCGATGTGGTTGCTATCGGCAATACCGGTATGTACGGTATCAAGTTGACCGGCGACTGGGCCGGCTTCTATCTCGGCGGTAATCTCAAAAAAGACGTTCCCGCCGGCCAAGGCGTTGTGGTGGCGATCGAATGCTATGCAACGGCGGCGGGCGATTTCCTTCGCTTTGTCGGCACCAGCATTTTCCCCGGCCATGACAAGATCGGTACGGTGACGGCAAATGAAACCTCGCTGATCTTCGTGGAATTCTCCGCTGAGGATGTCGCGGCGTGGGGAACCGACGTGCGTATGGGCTTCCAACGTTCCGGTGCCGCGGGTGACTTCTACATAAAGTCGGTCCGCATGATCGATCCGCAGTATGTGGATCTGGGCAAGACCCCCGCGAACGATTACTACGATTTCGGTGCGGGTAAGGTCCTGTGCGACTACTATCCCGAGATCACTGTGCCGGACGTGTTCGGAATGGCGTATGACGACAGTGAAACGGGCTACCGTTATTTCACTGTCAGCAAGGCGCTCGCTACTTCGCACGCGGCGAATGAGCCGGTGTATATCAAGGTGTATACCACCGAGGGTAATGAAAACACCACCATCGGTATCGGCACCTATCAGCACTATAAAGACGGCGGCACTAACCACAACACCGTAACGGGTGCACCCGGCTACAGCATTACGGTGACGAACGGCGTAGGCGGCGTGTACATCCCCGAGGTGTGCTTCACCAACGGCTTGAACGGTCGCGGCTCCTTCCGTTTCTCCACTGCCGCGGCGGCAAAGATCGCGCGCATTGAAGTGTATAAGGTCAAGACGTATTGTAACGAAGCGGGTGCGATTGCCGAAACGAAGAAGGAAATGCACGCCGAGATGCTCCGCACCCTCACCAACGTGGTGACGGAAGGGTATCAAGCTCCGACACTGGAATCGACGGGCAATACGGGTACGGTTTCCTGTGCGGCGTGCGGTGAGGTGTTGTCGCAAGACGACGTGATCCCGCAGTTGAAACCGTATGCACAAATAGATTTCAATCATGCCGACGGCGCGGTGACCACCAGTGTGAAGTCGTTGAACGGCAGTATCCTTACTCCCGTCCAGATTCCGGGCACCGAGTTCTACGGAATGCGGTTTGTCGAGCACAACACCTCGTTCTCGTTTGCACTCGACGATTTCGGCATCACGGAAGAGGAGATCTTAAACGGCGAAAAGAATCTGGCGATCTCGGTGGAATATTATCTTTTGAGCAGTGCGGGCGACCCGCGTCTGGCGTTCGGCACCGCGGGCAGCAAAAACCTTGCGCTGTATGCGGGTTACCGCAACATCTGTTTTGATTCGGTGTGTGTCAACCCCTACACGGCGATGGATGTGGGCCGACTGAACGTGGCGACCTTCACGGTGGGTAAGAATATCACCTATCATGCCCCCAGCGGACAGTTCAGCGGTATGGATAAGATCACATCTCCCGTGGATGTGGAGACCCTCACCATGGCCAAAGCGCTGGTGAACGGCACGCAGGTGTCGCTGCTTGGTTGGTTGAACGGTATGAACGAATCCAAGGCAATGTACATCAAGTCCATCACCGTTCACAACGCGGCGGACCTTGTCCCTGTAAATGAAGACCGTGGCTACTACTACCAGAACTTCACCCCTGTGGCCGTGGATCCCGTGTACTATCCGCAGTACACCGTGACCGACTCCTTCGGTATTTCCAACGTGCAAAACACCGAAGAAACGGTGAGTGATGCCGAAGGCAAGACCTACCCGAAATTTGGGTTTATGTATTTGAAACTCGGCAGCGACCTTATGACGGCGGATGGCAAACCCACCCCCGTGAAGTTGGTTATCAAAGCGAAAGACGGCGCGGATCTTACGAAGGTTTTGTATCAGTATCAAGCAACGCTGCAGGACGGCGGCGCGGCATTCAGCGGTATGCAAACGGCAACCTTGACCGATGGTTATTACGAAGGCTACATTGCGGATGCGGTCTTTAAAAACGGTTTGAACAATATCGGTTCGCTCCGTCTGCGTGAAGATCTGTATGCCAAAGACGGCGAGAACGTCGTGGCTGTCGGCGGCGATGATTTTGATGATATTCTGGAAGTCCAATTGTACGATCTGCGCGAGAATTGTGCGGAGTATCACGACACGCTGTTTACCGAAGAAAACGGTAACTTGGTGCGTGTCGGCCGTGTGGAGTCCACCACCACGGTGCCCGGTTATTCCGGCGACCTTCACTGTGTGCACTGCGACACGAAGGTTGCGGGCGGTGAAGAACTTCCGTTGATGGAGAAATTTGCACAACTCGATTTCTCCGACGGTACGGCGAAGTACACCAGTTTGAAGGGTATTTCCACTTCGGGCGATGCAACGATCGCGCCCGTGCAGATTCCCGAAACGGATGCATACGGCGCGAAGATCAACGCTCACAACGCCGGTATCACCTTCTCGCTTACTCCCTTCGGTATTACCGCCGAAGATATTGCCAACGGCAAGCAGATCGCCGTTACGTTGGAATACTACATTCCCGAAGGCTTGGATGCGGATGCGCGTATCGTCTTTGATGCGGGCATCGGTTCCGACAAAGTTATGGCGTTCTATAACCAGTATAAAGGCAACACGTGGGATGCGGCGGTGCTCAATCCCTCGTCGCCGCTTACGTCCAAGCAGTTGAACGTGGCTTCCTTCTTGGTCGGCCGTGATGTCAACTATGTGACAGGCCCCGGCCAGTTCACCGCGGCGAACAAGTTCAGTGAACCGCAGACGGTGAATACCGAAGCGCTTGCCAACGCCATTGTGAACGGCGAAAACATTACCCTGCGTTTGTGGCGGCATGCGACGGTCACCACCCCGATCTACATCAAATCCATCACCGTGTACGATGCGGAGGAATTCCAAGTCCTCGAACAGGATACCTCCCGCGAATACATCAACTTTGAGAGCAACTTTGTGGCAAGCCCCGTGTACTATCCCCAATACAGTGTACAGGATTCCTACGGTCTGTCTTGGCGCGATGTGGAAGAACCGGCGGGCGAGGACGGCCTCGAGGTCATCTATCGCTACTTTGTCGTGACCCACTCTAAGGTGGCGTCGGATAAGGCGAAGCAGCCGGTCGTGATCCGCTTCACCTTGAAGGATGAATCCGAAGTGACCCGTATTGCGTTTTCCTATCAGAAAGGCAAGACACCCGAAGAGGGTCTGTGGGGTCATACGGACGTGGAAGTGGTCGACGGTGTGGGTGAGATCGTGCTGGAAGACGCGGCATTCACCAACGGTTTGAACGGCGGCACCTCTTTCCGCGTGTGGAACGTGGACCGCAACCCTGTGGGTCGCGACCTTGCGATGGTAGAAGTATATGCCGTGAAGGATAAGACGGCTCTTACGGCGCTCTTGGATGCGGTGGAAGAAGACACGCTTTACAAGACGGCGGATTCCGTGAAGGAGTATATGGCCGTCGTAAAAGCGGCACAGGCGGTTGCCGACAACGCGTGGGCGAGCGAAGAAGAGATCGCCGCAGCGGTTGCCGATCTGGAGGCGAAGCGTGCTCTGCTGACCGATTGTACGCACGACGGTGAAAAGACGTTGGTCAACGACAAGGAAGAAACCTGTCTTGCCGAAGGCTACAGCGGCGATATGGCGTGTGCAGAGTGCGGCTTTATCGCGGATAGCGACAAGGGTGCGGTGATTCCTGCTCATGAAACCGAGATCCGCAACATAAAAGAGGCCACTTGCACCGAAGAGGGTAATCTCGGCGATACGTGGTGCTTGGTTTGCGATAAGCTCTGCAAAGAGGGCCAAAAGATCGCGAAGATCCCGCACACGTGGGATGACGGTGTGGTGACCAAGCCCGCCACCAAAGATGAGGCGGGTGAAATTACCAAGACCTGTACCAGTTGTAAAGAAGCCACGACTATCGTGGAATTCGATTTCGTTGCAACCCTCGGCGACGTGAACGGCGACAGCAAGGTGGATTCCACCGACGCCCGTCTTACGTTGCAGTACGCGGTGCGTAAGATTCCCGCTTCGGAACTGGATATCGACGTTGGCGACGTGAACGGCGATGAAAAGGTCGATTCCACCGATGCCCGTTTGATTTTGCAGTACGCTGTGGAAAAAATCGAAAAATTTCCGGCAGAAGAATAACGAAAACAGACCGCCCGAAGGTGAAAGCCTTCGGGCGGTCGTATTTGGCGGCCGTGCACCGTGTGAAATTTCGGGGTAGACACAGGGACGGTTTTATGGTATCCTTTTGAAAAAAGGAGGGTGACGGTATGGAGGTCAAACGCCTAACGGCAGAAAAGCAGTTGGACAGCGGTGTCGGATTTCGTTTTCGGCGAGTGTTGCTCACCACCGAAAGTTCCAAATTGCACTGCCACGAATACTACGAACTGTTTTTGACCCTTTCCGACGGCATTCGTCACCAGATAAACGGGCGGGAAGAACTCCTGCCGCGCGGCGCGCTGTTGTTTATTCGCAAAGACGATCGTCATCACTATCCCGATTTTTTGCAAACGGCGCAGTCGTTTATCAACCTCTCCTTTTCCGAGGAAATATTGACCCAGTTGTTCACCTTTTTATCGCCGGGCTTCGGCGGCGAACGCTTGCTTGCGGCCCCTTTTCCGCCACAGGTGATTTTGAGTGAAAAGGACATTGCTTGGGTGACCGAAAAATTGGATGAGTTGAACACCGCCGACCGTTACGACACGGCCGAGCGGCAATATCAAGCGCGTATGTTGCTGCTTAAGATATTCACGCGGTATTTCCCGCAGTTTCGAACGGACGAGAGCACGCTTTTGCCGTGGCTTCGACAACTTGACCGCAAAATGCGCCATTTGGAGCATTTTTCCCAAGGAGTCGAGCATATGGTGCGCCTTTCCGGCAAAAGTCGCGAGCATTTGTGCCGCTCGCTGAAAAAGCACTTCAACAAATCGGCGTCCGAATATTTGAACGATTTGCGGCTCAACTATCTTGCCAATTCGTTGGTTACCACCAACTTGCCGATCATTGATCTGTGTTATACCTGCGGATTTGAAAACACATCGTGGGCGTATACCCTTTTCAAACGCAAATACGGCACGTCCCCTGCCAAGTTTCGCAAAAACGGATAAAAAAGAATTCCCGCACTTGTGTGCGGGAATTCTTTTTTTAGGCCAAAGTGACCTTCAAGGTGACGATCTCGAAGTTTTTCACCGGCAGTTTGACGGCGTTGTTTTCCACCGTCAGATCATACAACGTATTTTCCATCAGATCCGCCACGGCAACCGCCTTCACCGGCACGCCGAACGTGACGGTCGGTGTCGTTTTGCAGTCGAAGGTGTCGTGCAAGCGCACGAGGATCTCTTCGCTGTCCTCGCACTGCTTCACCGCATCAATGATGATGTTGTCGCAGTCGGTCGAAACCAGTGAGAAGGTATCTGCCAAGGTGCCGTTTGCATTAGGGGTCACGGCCACGGCGGTAAGCGGTTGGTTGAAACCGTATGCCTCGCGCACCGTGCCGCCGCGGCGGAAATCCCCTTCGTGCGGGAAGATGGCAAAGGCAAAGGTGTGTTCACCCACGTCCGCTTGGGCGTTCGGGTATACACCGCTTTTCAGCACGGTGAGCTTCATGGTGCTGCCTTCGGTGTTGAAACCGTATTTACAGTCGTTTAAAATGCTGACACCGTAATTGTATTCCGACAGATCCACCCACTTTTGCGCGCAGACTTCGAACTTGGCTTCATCCCAACCGGTGTTTTGATGGGTCGGACGTTCCACGTTACCGAACTGAATGTCGTAGCGTGCGGTAGTGGCGTTGATGTCGGTCGGGAACGCGATCTTTAGGATCTGCTGTTTTTCCTCCCAGTGGATGTCGTGTTCCGCATCCACACGGGGAATGGAGTCGTACAGATACAACCGTTGTTCGATCGTGGAATTGTGATAGGTGCGGCGGATCTTAAAGCCTTTGCGACACCCTTCGTCGATCGGGGTGATGTCGGCTTTATCGCACAGCACGGTACACTTGGATTTGTGATATTCCGCAAGTTCCCAGTTGTCGTAAACACGCGGCATATCTTCAAAGATCTGCCATTCGTTGGCGGGTGCGTGCGCGAAGAATACCTGACGGTCTTGTCGCTTGTCGATCAAGCGGATGATGCGGCCAGCTTCGTCCAATTCCATGCGGAAGAAATCGTTTTCGGCGGTGAGGCCGTTCACGTTTACGCGGCCGGTGACTTTCGGCTGTATCACAGCCCACCCTTCGGCGGGGATCTCATCGGTTTCGTACAGTTTACCGTCTATCGTTACGGTGCCGCGGCGGGCAAAGCCCAGCGAGTTGTAGACCAACACACCGCCGTTATTCTTCACGCCCGCGGCGATGGCGTTCAGGCTGTCGGTGAGCAAGGTGTTCGCCTTGGCGAGCAAGCCTTCATACTGTGCCCAACTGTCGTCATATACCTCCTGAATGGAAGAACCGGGGATGATGTCGTGGAACTGATTGAGCAACACGGTATCCCACAGACCGTACAGCACCTCTTTGCTGTAGGTCTTACCAAGCAGGGCCGATGCCGCGGTTTCGGCCGCCTCGGTCTTTTGCATCAGCATTTCCGCCATACGGTTGTACCGCTTGTTCTTCGCCATCGAAGTATACGTGCCGCGGTGGAATTCGAGGTACAGTTCACCCACCCATTTCGGGGTGCGGCCGATCTCGCGGCAACTTTCGGCAAAATTCTTTTCGGTCATTTCCAAATGTTCCGCCAACGTGCTCATACGCGTTTTCGGCAGAGCGGGCAGACCGTGTGCCATACGGCGTTGCATCTCCATCATTTCGGCCGTCGGGCCGCCGCCGCCGTCACCGAAACCGTAGGAAGTCATTACGACGTTGTTGTAATCTTTTTGCTGATACCGTTGCCACGAACCCATAATTTCGGTGGGCGTCATATGGCCGACGTAAGTGCAGGGGTTTTGATAACTGCCGTTGCTCACGAAGTCGCGGGTGGTGATAAAGTCGGTCAGCATTTCGCTGCCGTCCAAACCCTGCCACATAAAAGTGTCGTAAGGGATAAGATTGGTATCGTTCCAACTGATCTTGGAGGTGATGAAATGTTCCACACCGCTCTTTTTGAGGATCTGCGGCATAGCGGCGGAATAGCCGAACACGTCGGGCAACCAGAGCACGCGGCTGTCCACGTCGAACTCCTGCTTCATAAAGCGTTTGCCGTGCAGGATCTGGCGCACCATGCTTTCGCCGTTGATAAGGTTGCAGTCTGCCTCCAACCACATAGCGCCTTCGATCTCGAAACGGCCTTCACGCACCTTTTCCAAAATGCGTTCATACAGTGCGGGGTTGTCCTCTTTTACAAAGCGGAACAACTGCGGCTGTGACATCATAAATTTGTATTCGGGATAATGCTCCATCAACTCCAACACGGTGGCGAAACTGCGCTGTGCTTTTTCGCGGGTCTGTGCCAGCGTCCACAGC
>SVPM01000057.1 GCA_015065865.1 Oscillospiraceae bacterium
CCGCTGCGGTTGACGGTGGCGGCCGATACCGCATCTCCCACGGTTTTGTCTTGCGGGATGCTTTCACCTGTCAGCGCGGCCTCGTCCACCGCACCGCCGCCTTCGCGTATCACACCGTCCACGGGGGGGCTTTCACCGGGGCGCACCACAAAGAGATCGCCCACCTGCACGGCGGTAACGGGTACGGTGATCTCCGCGCCGTCCTGACGCACGGTCGCGGTCTGCGGTGCAAGACGCATCAAACGTTTCAGTGCATCGGTAGTACGTCCTTTTGAACGTGCTTCAAGCATTTTACCCAACGTGATAAGGGTGAGGATCATCGCCGCCGATTCAAAATACAGATCGTGCGCTATTGCGGCGTGTCCCGCCGTCATACGGTATAGGGTGAAGGTGCTGTACCCAAAAGCGGCCGTACTGCCGAGAGATACTAAAGTGTCCATATTCGGTGCGCGGTGCAACACACCTTGCACACCGCGGATAAAAACGACACGGTTTGTCACCATCACCGCCGCGGTGAGCAACAGTTGTGTCAGACCGAGGGCGAGCGGGTTGTTTGCCAAGAACGGCGGTTGCGGTAATCCCACCATACCGCCCATCGTGAGATATACAAGCGGCAACAGGATCAAAAGCGAGGTGAAGAAACGTCGTTTCAGCGATTTGTGTTCGCTGTCGTTCTCGCGAGGGGCGGTGTTCGCGGTTGTATTCGGAAGATCGCTCGGCAAAAAGGCGCCGTACCCTGCGTTTTGTACCGCCGCTATCACGGCGTTGTCTGTTGCCGTCCCCGCTACCCCCATCGAATTGGTGAGCAGGTTGACGTTGCATGCGGTTACACCCGCTACAGCGCGAACGGCTTTTTCCACGCGGGCACTGCAAGCAGAGCAGGTCATCCCCGTAACGGTAAATGTTTTCATAAACTCTCCTTATTTCATCAGTTTCTGTAAGGTCGTTACCAACTCATCCAACACAGCGGTGTTGCCCGCCGCCATTTCGCGGGTGACACAGGTTTCGATATGACGGGTGATGAGTTCGCGGTTGAACGCATTCACCGCCGCGTTGACCGCCGCCGACTGGGTGAGAATATCCACGCAGTAGGCATCCTTTTCCACCATACCGCGCAAACCGCGTATCTGTCCTTCGATACGGTTTAAGCGGTGAATCAGTTTGGTGCGCTCTTCTTCCGTGCGTACCGTATTTTGGTTACAACAGTCCATAGTATGCATACCTCACAATACCAAATACCCCTTGGGGGTATGTATATTATATACCCCCAAGGGGTATTTGTCAAGAGGAAATTTGGGGATTGACAAAAGGGGGATGAGTGTGATATAATCACAAAAAACCGAAGAGGAAAAGTGAGTACGCCTTGACACGGTGGTGCAGAGACTTGCAGAGGGTGAGAACGCAGGACACACGCCGAGGCGGAATGGGTTTCCGAGGGTGACCCGAACACGCGAAAGCGTCGGTAGGGAAGACGGAGAAGGCGCTCCGTTATCAAATGTCCCGCGTATGATGGTACGCGTTGAGTGGGCGCACAGCGCCAAGCAGGGTGGCACCGCAGGAGTAACGGCTCTTGTCCCGGCAGAAATATGCAGGGGACAAGGGTATTTTTTATACCCTTCTTCCCAAGAAAAGGAGAACGTGATATGAAAGAACAAACCATTCCCTACAAGATCTATTTGGACGAGGATGAGATCCCGAAGCAGTGGTACAACCTGCGGGCTGATATGAAGAATAAGCCTGCGCCTCTGCTTGATCCCGAGACCATGCAACCGATGACTGCCGACAAATTGCGTACCGTCTTTTGCGAGGAGTTGGTGCAGCAGGAGTTGGACGACACCACGCCGTATTTCGATATTCCCGCCGAAATTCGCGACTTTTACAAAATGTATCGTCCGTCACCGTTGACGCGTGCCTATTATTTGGAAAAGGCGCTGGGAACTCCTGCCAAGATCTATTACAAATTTGAAGGCGGCAATACCAGCGGCAGTCACAAACTGAATTCGGCCATTGCACAGGCATACTATGCTAAAAAGCAGGGACTGCGCGGCGTGACGACCGAAACGGGTGCCGGTCAGTGGGGCACGGCACTGTCGATGGCGTGTGCGTATTTTGATCTCGATTGCCGCGTATATATGGTAAAAGTGTCGTATGAGCAAAAGCCGTTTCGCCGTGAAGTGATGCGGGTGTACGGCGCATCGGTCACCCCCTCTCCTTCCGAATCCACCGCCGTGGGACGCAAGATTCTGGAAAAGCATCCCGGCACGGGCGGCAGCCTCGGTTGCGCCATTTCGGAGGCGGTAGAGGCGGCGACCTCTATGGAGGGATATCGCTACGTACTCGGTTCGGTGCTGACACAGGTGATGCTTCATCAATCCATCATCGGTTTGGAAACCAAGGCGGCGCTGGATAAATACGGCATCAAGCCCGATATTATCATCGGTTGTGCCGGCGGCGGCTCGAACCTCGGCGGTCTGATCGCACCGTTTATGGGTGAAAAACTGCGCGGTGAAGCGGATTACCGATTTATCGCGGTGGAACCCGCCTCTTGCCCCAGCCTTACACGCGGTCGTTTTGTGTACGACTATTGTGACACGGGTATGGTGTGTCCGCTCGCAAAGATGTATACCCTCGGCAGTAATTTTATCCCCGCAGGCAGTCACGCAGGCGGTCTGCGGTATCACGGTATGAGCCCCGTACTGTCGCAACTGTATCACGACGGATGGATGGAAGCTCGTGCGGTAGAGCAAACGTCGGTGTTCGAAGCGGCACAACTGTTTGCTCGCACCGAAGGTACGTTGCCTGCACCCGAAAGCAGTCACGCCATTCGTGCCGCCGTTGATGAGGCACTCAAATGCAAAGAAACGGGTGAGGAAAAGACCATCGTGTTCGGTCTTACCGGCACGGGTTACTTTGATATGTATGCTTACCAGCGGTATAATGACGGTGAAATGACCGATTATCTGCCGAATGACGAAGAATTATCCCGCGGATTCGACGGTTTGCCGATTTTCGACAGTTGACAAACGGGGATATATAGAGTACAATCAAATTAGACATTAAAATATTAAAGATAAGAGGAGAGATGGATATGTTCTGTTCTTACTGCGGTAATGAAGTAGCCGAAGGCAGTGCGTTTTGCCCGCATTGCGGTAGTGCGCTGTCGGCACCCCAACAACCGGTCGAACAAACGGTTACGGCGGGTGAAACAACGGTTTTGACCGAGAATATGGTTTCCCCTGCTGAGCAGCAGGAAAGTCCTGTACAACAGGCGTGGTCTGCCGAACAGCAGGCGTGGCCTGCGGAACAACAGGCGTGGTCTGCCGAACAGCAGGCGTGGCCTGCGGAACAACAGGTGTGGCCTGCCGAACAGCAGGCATGGCCTGCGGAACAACAGGTGTGGCCTGCCGAACAGCAGGACACCGCGTATTATTCGCAAGTCGAGCCGCAAGCACCGCAAAAGCGTCGCTTCCCCGTGAAGGGCTTGATCGCGGCCGCGGTGGCTGTGGTGGCCGTGGTGGCGCTGTTGCTCAATATGGGCACGGTGGTCGGTTCGGTCATTAAGACGTTCGGTTCGGACACGGCGTATTATCAGTACGTAGAACTGAAAACGGTGAAAGACGGTACCGACACCGTTTCGGATTATTATGCTCTGCTTAAGGATAGCCTTACCGATCCTGAGCAGAAGGTGCAAGGCAGCATTCGCCCCGTGTTGGGTGAGGATGCCATGGAATTGCTTAAAGGCTTGCCTGCGGACGTGAAACTGGATTGGTTGAACGATCTGAAGATCTCCTATACAGGCAACTACAAAGATAACGCCCTGATGCTGGAATTGGCGATTGCGGTGGCAAAGAGCGATCCGGTGAAAGCGGTCGGTATTTTGAGTATGGCGGATGGCAAGGCGTTTGCGGGTCTGCCGTCGGTGAGCGACACCTATTTGGAAGTCGGTATGAATTCCGATGTAATGCCTGACGTCACTGCGGAGAACTCCGCGTTGGGTTCCCTTTTGAAAGATGAGGAACTGTTGGACGATCTGCGCGACATTCTTCCCGATGACGAGGAAATGGATAAGTTGCTGGACCGTTATCTTGCCATCGTGTTGGATACGGTGAAAGTGAGCGAGGAAGAAAAAACCACGCTGACGGTCGGCGAGATCGAGCAAAAGTGTACGCAGTCGACCATCCACGTTACGCAGAAGATGTGTTTGGATATCGTGCGAGCGGTGTTGACCGAGGCCAAGAAGGATAAAGATATTAAAGGGATTCTTTCGGACGTGCAAAAGTTCCTCAAAGAGAGAAAACTGGATGAGAACGTCGATCTGTATGCGGAATACGGCAAGGCAGTGGATAATGCGCTGGCGGCTATAAAAGAAGTCGAGGGTGAGGCCACCGATGAAACGAACGCCACGATGACCACCTACATCAGCAAACAGCACGAGGTCATCGGCCGCCGCATTAAGGTGATGGATTCCGAAGTACTCTATTACGCTACGGCACAAAAGGGCAGTGCGTTTGCCACCAAAATGACGGTTGCCAATATGGTGAAGGTGAACGGCAGCGGCACTCGCAAGGGCGACATTGTGAACGGCGAATACGAAGTGGAAGTGCAGGGCAACGTGGTTGCAGGTCTGACGGTCAAAAATTTTGACGAAGGCAAAGCGGAAGAAGGCTATTTGAACGGTTCTTTCCGTTTGACTCCCAAGAAGGCGTTGTTGGAAATGGCGGGCGTGGACGAAGAGTTTGCGTTGTTGTTCAGCACCTACGATCCTTCGGTGGAATTGGTGGCGAAGAACTCCAAGAACGCGAGCGAGATGACTTTTAACCTGTATAAAGACGAATCGGTGTTGTTCGGTCTGGTGTTTGAAAACAAGACGAGTAAAGCCGACAAGGTGAAGCTTCCCAAGAATACGGTGGATGCCACCGATGAAGAAGCGTTGATGAAGTGGTTTAACGATATCGAAGGGGACACCGTGATGGATAAACTGAAAACCATCGGTCTGCCCGAAGAGATCCTCCAGTTGTTGAACACCTTTATGGCGGGTGAAAGCGTGACGAGTGCGCCTGCGTATGCATATTGAGATCAACGGTGTCGCCAAGTCCTATCATCGCCGCGCGGTGTTGCGTGAGGTAACCTTTGCGGCGAAGGACGGCGAATGTATTGGAATTTTGGGCGGTAACGGATGCGGAAAATCCACACTGCTCTCCATATTGGCGGGTGTGCAACCTGCGGATAAAGGGTCGTTCCTCCTTGAGGGGAACGACCTGTTCCGCTATACAAAGGTTCTGCGCGAGCGGGTGGGATACGTGCCGCAAGGCACTCCCTTGATGGAGGAACTCACCGCCCGTGACAATTTGCGTTTGTGGTATACTCCTGCCGAATTGGCACGGGAATTGGACGGCGGCGTGCTGTCAATGCTCGGTGTGAACGAATTTTTGAAAATGCCGGTTTCCAAGATGTCGGGCGGCATGAAAAAGCGGCTGTCCATCGGTTGTGCCGTGGCCAAGCGGCCATCGGTGCTCTTGCTTGACGAGCCGATGACGGCGCTGGATCTTGCATGTAAACAGCGTATCTTCGCTTATTTGGAGGAGCGTAAGCGCCAAGGCGATATTTTGGTGCTGGTCACTCACGACGTGATGGAGATGCAGTTGTGCGATCGGTGGTACGTTTTAAAAGACGGCGTGTTGGCACCGTACCTGTACGACGGAGACCGCGAAAAACTGGCGGCGAGTTTGTGATATGAAGACGTATTACGATTTACAGGTGAAACGATTGGCGCGGTTGTTGCCGTGTGTGGCGATCATTGCGGTGCTGTTGCTGGCGGGTGCTTCGGTGGTGCTGTCGGCCTTTTCGCAATACGATACCGACCGCGCCGAAAATACGGTCCTTCGTGTCGGCGTGGCGGGGGATACCAACAATCCCTATTTTGAGTTCGGTATGTCGGCACTGAAAACACTGGATTCGTCACGCTTTGCGGTCGAGTTGGTCGCTATGGAGGAAGCCACGGCGCGCCGTTTGCTCGAAAACGGCGAGATCACGGGATATGTGGTGGTGCCCGAAGGGTTTACCGAAGCCGCACTTCGCGGAGAGATACGTCCCATAACCTGTGTGGTATCGTCGGGTACGAGCGGTATGGTAACGCTGTTTAAGACGGAAATTGCCGATGTGGTGCGAGATCTGTTGGTAGAATCGCAAAAAGGTGTTTACGGCCTTTCACAGTCGTTGCGCGATGCGGGACAGCCGCAGGCGGACCATACCGACCGACTGGCTTTACGGTTTGTGACGTTGATCTTGCGCCGCGACAAACTGTATGAAGTGACGGAACACGCCGGCGTGGATGGATTGCCGCTTCTGCCGTCGTTGGTATGCGGTATTTCGGTGGTGCTGTTGTGGCTGGTCGGTATGCCGTATGCTTCGGTGCTGATACGGCGTGATGCCGCACTCGGCCGTGTGTTGGCCGCGAAAGGGTATACGCCGCTTATGCAAACCACTGCCGAATATGCGGCGTATGTGACGGTGTTAGCACCGCCCGTGTACGCGTTGGCGGCGTTGGTGTTTTTTGCGGATATCGGCATCACGGCAGGGGAAAAGGTGCGCCTGCTCTTGGCGGCGCTTCCGCTGCTGTTACTGGCGGCGGCCTTCTTGCTGTTTGTGTTTTTCCTTGTGCGGGACGTGGTCAGCGGTATGCTGACAGCCTTTTTTGCGGTGGTCGCACTGGGGTATATTTCCGGCTGTTTGTATCCGCTGTACGCCTTTCCCGTGGCGATGCAAACGGCAGGTGCTTGGTTGCCTACCGGTGTGTCACGCCGCTATCTCGCGGCGTTGCTGCAAGGTGAGGGCGCACTGCCGTTGCTTTGCGCTGTGCTTGGTTACACCGCCTTGTTCTTTGCGGCGGCGGTATGGGCGCGGCGGCATTGCGTGGTCAACGAGAGGGGCGGCGTATGAAACAGATGTGGATGTGGTTTTGGCTCAGTTTGAAGCGCTGTTTCAAACGTCCCGTGTTTTTGTGTTTATTGGCGTTGTTGCCCGTGGCAACCTTTGCGTTGAGTGCGGTTGCGCGGCAGGACAGCGGTTTTTTGCATATCGCGCTGTCGCAAGAAACGGCAGACGATGCTGCGGCAGCGGTCATCGCCGCTTTGCAGGATGATACGCAGTTTTTGCGCTTCACGGTGTGTGAGGAACCGCGTGCGGCGGTGCGTTTGGTGGAAAACGGCAAAGCGGATGCCGCGTGGATCTTTACGGGCGATTTGACGGAAAAAGCCGCTGCGTTTGCAGAGGACTTCGAGGCGGACGACCTGCTTGTGCGGGTGGTCGAGCGAGAAAGCAGTATGTTGTTGCGTCTTGCCCGCGAAAAACTGTCGGGCGCGCTGTACGCTCACTGCGCCAAGCAGGTGTATTTGCAATACATCCATACCGAAACGGCGGTGGATACGCTTTCGGATGAGCAACTTTCGGAGAATTACGATACCGGCTATGATACCGTAGAATTGTTTTCATTCCGCTACCCCGACGGCGGGAATACGGTGGTGACACAAGGGTATCTTACAGCGCCCGTGCGCGGTGTATTGGCGGTGTTGATGGTGTTGTGCGCTTTGGCGACAGCGCTGTTTTTTGGGCAGGATGAAGAGCGCGGTATGCTTTCTTGGGTACCGATGTCCCGCCGACTGTTGGTGGAGTCCGTCTGCCTTTCGGCGGCCGTTATAACGGTTGCGGCGACCGCTTTTGCGGCGCTTGCGATAAGCGGGTTGTTGGGAATATGGTATCGTGAGATCGGGCTTATGTTGTTGTATGCCGTGTGCTGCGTGTGCTTCGCCGCACTCTTGCGGCGCGTGGTGGTACGATTGCACCTCTTTGCCGCACTGGTACCGCTGTTTGCGATGGGGATGCTCGCACTGTGTCCGGTGTTCTTCGAAATGAAACAATTCTTGTGGCTGCAGCTGATGTTTCCGCCCACCTATTATCTGTACGCCGTGCATAACGACCGTTTTCTCGGGTATATGGTTTTGTATGCGGTGGTGTTGGCGGGGCTTTCGCTGTTGTTGCATAAGATTTCTCTTGCGAAACCCCAAAAAGTATGATACAATAAAACGCAAGTCCGAAAGGGCTTGTATATGCGGGTATGGCGGAACTGGCAGACGCACTAGATTTAGGATCTAGCGGAGAATTCCGTGCAGGTTCAAGTCCTGTTACCCGCACCAAAGCATTCAAACCCGAACCTTTTACCAATTGGTGAAACGTTCGGGTTTGTTGTTTTCTTAAATGATAATACATAAGTCTTTGTTTGTGGCAGTACAGAGTGTTTTGCTCTGTACT
>SVPM01000058.1 GCA_015065865.1 Oscillospiraceae bacterium
AGCCGTCCACCGCCACCATATCGCATCCGCGCTTTGCAAGTTCCAACGTCAAACTGCCCGAACCGCAAGCGAGATCCAACAACGTACCGTATTTACCGCCGTGCAAAGAAAACAGCGAGAGCAGATAATCCGCACGCTCGCTGTAATCCACCTCCATTAGGCGGTCATAGACCATTGCCAAGGACGAATATCCGCTCAAAAGTCGGATTCCTCCTTCGCTTCCATACGGGAAAAGACCATATTGTAGGCATCACAGCCATAGATCAACGAACGGTTGACACGGCTGATGGTTGCGGTAGACGCACCCGTTGCCGCTACAATGTCGCTGTACACGCGCTTTTCATTCAGCATCTTTGCCACCACAATACGTTGCGACAATGCGCGCAGTTCCGAAACCGTGCAAAGATCCTCAAAAAACTGATAGCACTCCTCGGGAGTTTTAAGAGTCAATATCGCATCGAACAGAAAATCTGTATTTTTATCCTTAATCTTTGAATTCATAACTATATGCCTCCAAACCATCTCTTACTATATTCGTAGTTTACCATATTACAGCGAGAAAGTAAAGGGTTTTTTCAAAAAAAGAGTCCGTTTTATGAAAAACGGACTCTTTTTGGTTACAGAGTAACTTTGTGGAACGCTTTTTTACCGCGCTTGAGCACAACGTGACCTTTTTCGAAAGCGGCCGGTAACACCTTAAAGTTGATATCGGTAATCTTCTCATCATCCACCGAAACGCCTCCTTGTTCCACTGCACGACGCGCTTCACTGCGCGAAGGCGTAAGGCCGGTCAACACCAACAGTTCCAGCACCGAAATACCGTCCCCCAACTGTTCCGCAGTAATCGTCGTCTGCGGCATGTGAGCGGTATCGCCGTTACCGCCGAACAACGCTTTCGCTGCCGACAGAGCCTTTTCCGCTTCCTCCTTACCGTGCACCAACGCAGTAACTTCATACGCCAAACGCTCTTTCACCTTATTAATATTCGGTTCCTTCTCCAGTTCGGCAATCTCTTCCACAGGCACGAAAGTGAGCATCTTCAAACAACGGATAACGTCGGCATCCGCCACGTTGCGCCAATACTGGAAGAAATCATACGGCGACGTCTTTTCGGTGTCCAGCCACACGGCACCTTTTTCGGTCTTACCCATCTTCTTGCCTTCCGAAGTAGTAAGCAACGCAAAGGTCATTCCATAGACCTCTTTGCCGGCCTTACGGCGGCAAAGTTCCACACCGCCGATGATGTTGGACCACTGATCGTCACCGCCGAGTTCCATAGTACAGTTATACTCTTCGTTCAAGCGGTAGAAGTCGTAGCTCTGCATCAGCATATAGTTAAATTCCAAGAAAGAGAGACCGCGCTCCATACGGCTCTTAAAACATTCTGCCGTAAGCATACGGTTGACCGAGAAATGCACGCCGACCTCGCGCAGGAAATCCACGTAATTGAGATCCAACAGCCAATCACCGTTGTTGACCATCAACGCCTTACCTTCCGAGAAATCCACAAACCGCGCCATCTGCTGCTTAAAGCAAGCGACGTTGTGAGCAATGGTCTCTTTGGTCATCATCTTACGCATATCGGTTTTTCCCGTGGGGTCGCCCACCATAGCGGTGCCGCCGCCGAGCAACGCCATCGGACGATGACCCGCACGCTGCATATGCGCCATGACCATCAACTGCACGAAATGTCCTACGTGCAGGCTGTCCGCCGTCGGGTCAAAACCGATGTAAAAAGTAACAGGCGTATCACCGCCAAGCAGTTCACGCACCTTTTCTTCGTTGGTGCACTGGGCGATCATACCGCGTGCGCTCAATTCATCAAATACGTTTCTCATTTTTCTCGTTCCTTTCGTTTTCAACCAAGAGCGTCATAAAAACGCCCTTAGAAACTGTACATTAATTTTCGCCGTTTGTCAACCGTTATTTTGACCGTATTCTCGCCGCAATTCGCGTGCGGCCAGTATTCCGCTTGCGGTTACCTCGCCGCCGATGATACGCGCGAGTTCTTGTTCACGGCCGTTTTCATCCAGCGGTGTAACTTGTGTGTATGTGCGGCTGTCGCGCACCGCTTTTTCGATCAGCAAGTGGTGATCCGCCTGTGCGGCGATCTGTGCCAAGTGAGTGACACACAGCACTTGACGACGGCGTGTACCCGAAAGGCCGTTCGCCGTTTGATGCAGTTTTTGTCCCACTTTCAGTGCCGCACGGCCGCTCACTCCTGTGTCGATCTCGTCAAACACCAAGGTTTCCATATCGTCCACGTCCGCAAGCACCGCCTGCAGCGCCAACATCACACGAGACATTTCGCCGCCGGAAGCGATCTTCGCAAGCGGGCGCGGTGTTTCTCCCACATTGGCGGCAAGCAAGAACTCCACCCGATCGGCACCGCTTGCATTCGGCTCTACTGCCTCCATTGCGACCGTCAACCGTGCACGAGGCATATCCAAAAACGTCATTTGATCGGTCACTGCACGGCAAAACGTTTTGGCCGCTTGTTGACGTGCCAGAGAAAGGGCGGCCGCCGCCTCTTCCACCTTGCGGCGAGCATCGGCGACCTCTGCCGTCAGTCGTGCCTGTTCCGCTTCACCCGATTCCATAGCATCGTATTCTGCACGGCATTCCGCTAAAAACGACAACACTTCCGTCGTAGTGGCACCGTATTTCGAAAGCAGGCGACGCACCAGTTCATACCGTGCTTCCACCTCGTCGCGTTCCGCTTCGTTAAACTCCAGCGAATCGCCGAGCCGCCGCACTTCATCCATACATGCATCCAGTTCATATTGCAGTGCCTGCAGTTTTTCCGCCGCCGCAGAAGCTTCTTCCATATACTGTCCTGCATTTTCGAGAGCATCCACTGCTTGCGCCATATCACTCAACGCACCGGCACTATCCTCGTCACCGGCAAGATGACCGTAGGCGTTGCCGATTGCACGGGCAATACGTTCGGCATTGCGAAAACGGTCGCGTTTGGCGCGCAGGACGTCCTCTTCCCCTTCCTGCAACGCCGCATCTTCGATTTCCTCGATCTGATATCGTAAAAGATCCATACGCCGTGCTTTTACCGTTTCATCGACATCCAACGCTTCGAGCGCCGTTAGCAAGGTGCGATATTCTTTATATACCGTTTGATATGCCGCTCGCAGTTCCTCCGTGGCACCCAAACGATCCAAATACCCAAGGTGCGTATCGGTGTCGAGCAACGCTTGGTTTTCGTGCTGACCGTGTACGTTCACAAGACAGCGCCCCAACGCGCGTAGCATCGCTACCGTCACAGGTCGGCCGTTCACACGGGCAGACGCCTTGCCGTCTGCTGTCAGGCGACGTTCAAGCAGCAGCACACCTTCTTCATCGGGTTCAAACCCAAGTGCGGTGAGCTGCGCCGTTAGTGCAGGCGAGAAATCGGAAAACAGTGCCGAAACCGATGCATAGTCACAATCGGTACGAATAATATCACGTCGCACGCGTTCACCGAGCACCGCATTCAGTGAATCAATGATAATGGATTTACCGGCACCCGTTTCGCCGCTGAGCACATTAAAGCCACGATCAAAGGTGATGTCGGCACGCTCAATAACAGCGATATTTTCAATATGTAAACTGTTCAGCACAGTGCCTCCTACCTTTCCGATCTATCATTTTTTGATCAATTTCTTAAGTTCGGTCACCAAACCGATCGCTTGATTTTCACTCTTAACGATACAGATAATGGTATCATCACCCGCCAGTGTACCGACAACGTCTTTCCAGTGCATTGAATCCATCGATGCACACACCGCCTGTGCCATTCCGGAAAGGCAACGCACCACCACAATGTTACCTGCGTAATCTACACCTTGCACCGTTTCGGAAAAGAGCGAATAGAATTGCCCCGAAATGGTTACGTTTTCCGCCTTGGCAGGTGCATAGCGATACGTGCCGTCCGTACCGAGCGTTTTAATAAGACGTAATTCCTTAATGTCACGCGAAACGGTCGCCTGTGTTACTTGAAACCCTTCTTCACGCAGCAGTTCGATCAATTCTTCTTGCGTGTCTACCGCTTTATCGCGAATGATCTCTAAAATTTTTGCATGCCGTTTGGTCTTCATGTGTTTTTCCGTCCTTTCAACGATCGGTCAGTTTACGTCCCAACACCTCGTAAAATTCCGTGGGACGCAATTGCACGATACGAGCGGTCAATATACTGCGTCGCACCGTGACCGTGTCGCCGCACGTAAGCGACACGGCTTCTTCCCCGTCTACCGT
Organism: Oscillospiraceae bacterium; assembly: GCA_015065865.1. Taxonomy (GTDB): domain Bacteria; phylum Bacillota; class Clostridia; order Oscillospirales; family Acutalibacteraceae; genus SIG588. Next base: position 4,246 of record SVPM01000058.1, read on the forward strand.
GAGATACGTCTCACGCCCCTCACTTTCGGGGTGTAACGTAAGACATACGTTTTCCCCGAAAATGTACGGACGGGTATGTAATGAATGAGGACAAATCGGTGTCATCAGCAAGCAGTTCACCGTGGGATCTACCACGGGTCCGCCGGCCGACAGCGAATACGCCGTAGACCCCGTGGGTGTGGCCACGATCACACCGTCGGCACGATACGATGCCACCGGTTTCCCGTCGCTCTGCACCGAAAGGCGGATCATACGCGAGGGATTGCCGCGAGAAAGCACCGCTTCATTCAGCGCATACAACACCCGATCCCCTGCCGCACCGTGCACCGTAACTTCCAACATCATGCGATGGCTTACCGTAAGTTCTTTCTCCGTAAGGCGCTCCAAAGCGGTAAGATCCTCCGCTTCCATGCCGGCCATAAAACCGAGATGACCGCAATTGATGCCCAGCACCGACCGTTCATAGCGAGCGGCGTGTTTTGCCGCGTGGATCAGCGTACCGTCCCCGCCGAGCGCCAACACCATATCCGCATCACGAACAAGCGCTTCGCAATCCTGCAGCGGAAACGCCGTGTCTTGCGATACGATGATTTCAATACCGAGCGAATTCAGTTTTTCACAAACGTTTTTCAGAACGGTATCCACACCGTTCACCTGCCGATTGGGCAAGATCGCCACACGCACGTCGATTCCTCCTTATAACGTACTGAACGCCTCGTTCACCAAAGCCTTGATATCCCAATTGCTTTCGGCGGCATTTCGACGAATTACCGCCAGATATTCAATGTTTCCTTCACCACCGCGAATGGGTGAATAGGTCAAATAAACGCAACCGCACTGCAATGCCGAACAGGTTGCAAGCACATCGCGCAACACTGCTTGATGGATCGCGCGGTCTTTGACCACGCCGTTCTTGCCGATCGCACTGCGTCCCGCCTCAAACTGCGGTTTGATAAGACACACCAGCATAGCGCTCGGTGCAAGCAGATCCAGCACCGACGGCAACACCTGTTTCAAGGAAATAAACGAAACGTCGATGGAACAAAAAGCAGGCGGCTCTTGCAACACATCTTTAACCGAAGCATCGCGGATATCGGTGTTTTCCAACGAGATCACCGCGGCATCTTCGCGTAAGGAGGGATGTAACTGCCCCGATCCCACATCCACGGCATATATCAAACGGGCACCGTACTGCCGCATACAGTCGGTAAATCCTCCCGTTGAAGCCCCCACGTCCATTGCCACGACGCCGTTCAGATCCAATGCAGCACATTCGATAGCTTTTTCCAGTTTGTATCCGCCGCGCCCAACGTACCGCTCACGAACGTCACAGCACACGGTATCGGTTTCATCCACGGCGGCGGCGGGCTTTTTCACCGTGCGACCGTTAACTGTTACTTCACCGGCCTCAATGTGCCGTTTTGCAACGTCGCGACCGCCAAACACACCGTGCTGTACCAGCCAAACATCCAACCGCACGCTCATAACACGTCTCCGCTGACTGCGCGCAGTATTCCCTCGGTATCCAGCCCTGCTTTTTGCAATGCCGACGATACCGTGCAAACGCCCGGATTTTCCTCAATGGCATGCACCGTGTAATGCCGCGCAAACTCGTTATGTGCCAGCGCATTACCAAAAAACTCACCTACACCGCCGTGAGGCGTTCCCTCTTCAAAGAAGTGCACGTGATAGTGCGGCAGTGCCGCTTCCACGCACTTTGGGTCGATGGGTTTTATACGGTTTAGTTTCAAGACCGATGTCGGCCGTCCGTTTTGTGTCAACTGTTTCGCCGCTTCCAAAACGTTGGAACAAATACGACCGTAAGTGATAAACAAGGTTTTGGCGCCCTCCGCACGTAGGAAGGTGTACGGGCGGTCGGTGGGAGCGAATTCCACAGACGTCGGCAACGCCGCACCTTTCGGATATCTCACCGCCACAGGGCCTTGCACATCGTACAACGCCTGTTTCAAGTGGATCTCCAACTCTTCAAATGTAGAAGGTGAAAACACCGTCATTTGCGGCACGGTATTTAGAAGCGCAACGTCGTAAATACCTTGATGCGTTTCACCGTCGTCCGGCACAACACCTGCACGGTCCACCGCCAACACGATATGGCTTTCCAACAACGCCGTATCGTTGAGCAATTGGTCGTAGCACCGCTGCAGGAAGGTGGAATACACCGCAAACACCGGACGAAGCCCGCCTTGTGCCATGCCCGAGCAGAAGGTCACTGCGTGTTCTTCTGCAATTCCCACGTCAAAAAAGCGGGAAGGATAGGCCGCCGCAAAATCTTTCAGTCCCGTGCCGTCGGTCATCGCCGCCGTCACGGCACAAATGCGGTCATCCTCTGCCGCAAATTTTTGCAGTTGCTGACCAAACACCCCCGAAAAGGAGGCACTCGGTGCCGACGTCTTACCGGTCGTGATATCAAATTTCCCAACACCGTGATAGATATCGGGATTCTGAATAGCGAAATCGTACCCTTTCCCCTTGGTGGTCAACACGTGAAGAAGAACGGGACGTTCCAATTTCTTTGCCGACCGCAACGCCTCGTCCAACGATGCGATGTTGTGTCCGTCGATCGGCCCGAGATAGTGAAATCCCATCTCCTCAAACATAGTACTGGATCGATACAAATTACGTTTCACTTGATCTTTTTGTCCCGAAACAAAACGATAGAGTGCGGCACCGATCAACGGAATATGATTGATCGCCTTGCCAAACACCTGTTTGAATCGCAGGTAACGGCGACGAATACGCAATTTGGCAAGATGCCGCGCAACAAACCCGACGTTTTGATTGATAGACATACGGTTATCGTTCAAAATTACGATTAAACGGTCGTGGCTGCGCCCTGCATTGGAAAGGCCTTCGTATGCCAAACCGCCCGTCAGTGCACCATCCCCCATTACGGCGATAACGTAGCCATCTTCACCTGTAATTTTTTTGGCTTTTGCCAAACCGTTCGCCGCCGAAACGGATGTGCTGCTGTGGCCCGTGATGAAACAATCCGCCTCACTTTCGGCAGGCGAAGGAAACCCCGTCACGCCGCCCTCACGCCGCAAGGTATGAAAATCCCGTGCACGGTCGGTCAATAGTTTGTGGGTGTAGCACTGATGTCCCACGTCCCACACCACTTGATCTTTCGGGAAGCGGAACGCACGGTGCAACGCCACCGTCAATTCCACCACACCGAGGTTGGAAGCCAAGTGACCGCCGTTTTGCGAAACCGTTTCGATCAGTATCTGCCGCAACACATCGCACAGTTCATTCAGCTCGACCTTTTTCAAACTTTGCAAGGTCGCGGCATCGGGGATCTTTTTCCACAAGTCTTTATGCTCCGGCATTCTTTTCAGTCCTTTCCGTTGAAACCTTTTTACGAAATACGCGTAAGCAACGCTTGTGCCAACTCACGCAGACCGTCGGCCTCCTCGCCGAAGACGGAGAGTGCCGCCACCGCGGCTTCGGTGCGGGCCTTTGCCAACTCCTTGGCTCCCTCCACCCCGAGCAAGGTTACGTAGGTCGTTTTTTCATTCTCTTCGTCACTGCCCACCGGCTTGCCCAATACTTCGGTGGTTGACGTTGCATCCAACACGTCATCTATGATCTGGAATCCGAGCCCCAGTTCGTATCCGAAAGTATAGGCCGCTGCTTTTTGACGTTCATCAGCCTGTGCCAACAACGCACCCATACAACACGCCGCACGAATAAGTGCCGCCGTTTTTCCCGCCTGCAGCGTAACGAGCGCATCCATATCCAGCAGTTGTCC
>SVPM01000059.1 GCA_015065865.1 Oscillospiraceae bacterium
AAGAAAGGCCCGTGTGCTGTGCGCGGAACACCCAGTTCGGGTACTGACTATGTAATTCCCGCAGAGCAGGGCGGTAACTTTCGGGAAATTCCTGTGCGGAGAGCCACGCTTCAAACGCTGTATCCGCACGGGCAGAGGTGTTTGCACCCGTTGCCGTGACACCGAACACGGTGCACCCGATCAGCGCCGATAACGTGATGGCCGCAAGAATGCGGCGGAGATACCGATACACATCGTCGCCTCCTTTATTTGATAAAATCTCTTATTATTTTACCACATTGTCGGAATTTGTCAACAGGAATACGATTGACAAACTATGGAAGGCTTGGTATAACTAGAATATACATTTGATTTGGTTATTCGGAGGGATAGTGATGGTGCAATTCGGTCGGTTTTACACCGCCGCCGATACGGCGGACAGTATCACCCGTGCGCTGCGGTTTTGCCGCGAGCAGGGAGAGGATACGTTGGTTTTTGAAAAAGGAGAATATCATGTGTACGCCGAAACGGCGGCAGAAACACTTTTGTGCATGTCCAATCACGGTGATCCCGCGTTGAAGCGGATCGGCTTTTTGTTGGAGGATATGCAGGATTTCACGTTGGACGGCGGCGGCAGTACCTTCATTTTTGAAGACGTGATGCAGCCGGTCGCCTTGCTGAGATGCCGTAACGTCACCTTGAAGAATTTTTCCGTCATTTGCCGTCACACCAAAAACACCCGTGCGGATATTCTGCGTGCGGGTGCGGATTGGATGGAACTTTCGATGGCAACGGACGAGCCGTGGTATGTCAGCGAAGGGGAATTGATGATCGGTGAGCGATGGGATGACCCGCAACGTGTGTTTTATTTTGACGAATACGACGGTAAGACGGCACAACTCACGGCGGGAACGGCGGAATACGTGTGTTATTCTCCCGCTGAAGGGCGCGTGCCGCATCTCACCTATTCCGAAACGGCAGGCGGACACGTGCGGGTGGACGGCCTGCGTCGTCCGTTTGCGGCGGGCAATCGCGTGGTGCTCGGCACCGAATCGCGGTGCGGTGCGGTGATGCTGGCGGAAGACTGTGTCAACACGGTGTTTCGAGGCGTTACCCTGTACAGCGGTATCGGCATGGGACTTATCGCGCAAAACTGTGATGGGGTGGAACTGGATGGCTGTGCTACGCGGGTGTTGCCGGAGCGGCTGTTCAGTTTGAATTCGGACGCCACCCATTTCGTGCACTGCAAGGGTAATATTCACATTCACGATTGCCATTTTGAAGGCCAGCACGACGATGCGATGAATCTGCACAGTGTATATCTGCGGGTGGTCGCGGTGCGCGACCATGCGGTGGTGGTGCGGTTTATGCACCCCGAAACCCGCGGTATCACCATTTTCCGTGAGGGCGACCGTGCGGCGGTGATCGATTCCGAAACCTTGCTCTCTCGCGGTGAGGTGCAGGTGGAGGCGGTGCGCCCCTTAAACGTGGATAACGTGGAACTTACCCTCACCGCCGACAGTGATCTATCCCTCATCCGAAAGGGGGATTGTTTGCACGAGCCGTCCTATCACGCGACCGTGCGATTTGAGCGGTGCACCATGGTGAACAACCGTGCGCGCGGCGTGCTGCTCAGCGGCGGTGCGGACTACACCTTCCGTGACAACCTGTTTTTCACTCCCGGTCCCGCCATTCGTTTTGCGTGTGAAGCGGACTATTGGTATGAAACGGGTGGCGGCGAGGCCGTGCTGGTGGAGAATAACGAGTTCAGAAACTGCGTGTATGCCGGTTGGGGCAAATACACCATCGACAGCAACCGCCTACCGCACGAGGAGGGGGTATACTTCCGTCGGTCGCTGATATTCCGTAACAATACGTTTTGCGATTGTGAGCATCCGTTGGCCGATTTGTACGGCTTTGAAACGGTCTGCTTTGAGGGGAACGTGTTCAAAGGCGGGATAGCCCCCACCGTGCACGCCGAAAACTGCGGTACGGTCGCACTGCAGAACGAGATAAGGAGAGTGTGAACGATGGATGCGTTGTATCAATGGATGGATGCTCACGCCGCGGAATTGACGGAAGCGGCGGCACGCTTGGTGCGTATTGACAGCGTGGGTGCCGCGCCGCAAAACGGACATCCCTTCGGCGACGGTGTGGCGGCGGCACTGGATGAGGCACTGGCGATCGCAAAAGAGTGGGGGCTTGCCACCTGTAATCACGAATACTACGTCGGTACGGTGCAACTGGGCGAGGGGGAACCGCGTCTGGGCGTGCTCTGCCATTTGGATACCGTGCCGTTTGGTGAGGGGTGGACGTTTGACCCGTTGGGTGCCGTTATTACCGACGGCAAGATGTACGGGCGCGGCACCACCGACGATAAAGGCCCTGTGGCCGCGACCTTGTTCGCGTTGCGCGCGCTCAAAGAGTGCGGGATGACCCCGCCCGTCGCTTGCCGTGCGGTGCTCGGCGGTGACGAGGAGACCGGCTCGACCGATATGGAATACTACCAAACGAAAGAGGCGTTTCCGCCGTATCTGTTTTCGCCCGACGGAAGTTATCCGCTTATCAACACCGAAAAAGGGCGGGTGCAACTGACCGTTTCCGCACCGATGACCGATCCCCGCCTTTTGTGGGCGCGCGGCGGCGTGGCGCTCAACGCCGTGCCGACCGAAGCCGTGGCGTGCCTTTGCGCGGTGGAAACGGCGACGATCCGTGAGGCGGCCGCCAAAGCGGGACACGCCGTGACGGTGACGGATACCGCCGAAGGGGTGACGGTGACGGCACACGGTGCGGCGGCACACGGTTCCACCCCCGAAAAAGGCGAAAACGCCGTGACGGCACTGCTGGAGGTGCTGGCGGCCTTGGGGGTCGGCGGCGACGCCGTGAAAGCGGCGGCGAAAAAATTTCCCTTTGCCGAATACGGCGGTGAGAGCGCGGGCGCGGCGTGCAGCGACGCGCCTTCGGGTGCGCTGACGTTGGCGTTGACCTGCCTTTCGATCGAAGAGGGGCAGTTTATCGGAAAGGCGGATATCCGATTCCCCGTGAGTTTTACGGTGGCGGATATCGAAGCAAAACTGCATACGGGGTTGGACGCGGCGTTTGGCGTGACCTGTGACAACTGCGTGGAGGGACATCACGTGCCGGAGGATAGCCCGTTCGTACAGACATTGCTCAAGGTGTACGAGCAGGAAACGGGTGAAAAGGGATACGGGCTTGCCATCGGCGGCGGTACCTACGTGCACGGTATTCCGAACGGGGTGGCATTTGGCGTGGAATTTCCCGATGTAGACAACCGCATTCACGGTGCCGACGAGTTTATCGGGGTGGATGAGTTGATGAAGGATGCACGCTTGATCGCTCGTGCGATAGCGGCAGTTTGTGCTGAAAACTGGTAAAACTCACCGATAACGGAAGAAATTTTTAGAATTTTTGGACAAAAAACGCCCCCTTGCATCTTGACAAATTACGTGAGTGAGTGTAATATATAGGTTGGGTATATCTTATCAGCGGCAGTCGGTGCTGTTGTTGGTATGGGCATATTCGAGCAACGCCGTTCGGCCGTTGCTTTCACTCGTATAGTTACACTACTTAAAACGAATTCAGGAGGTGCAAGGTTTCATGGATATGATATGGGTCATCGTGTCCGGTGTCGGCGGTCTGGTCGTCGGCTCGGTGGTGTCGGCCGTCATCGCGTTCAAAAGCGGTGTCAACAGCCGTCGCCGCACAGCCGAAGCGTTGATCGGTTCGGCGGAACAGGAATCGGAACGTATCATTAAAGAAGCCAACCTCACAGCGGAAGCTAAAAAGAAAGAAGCTGTGTTGGAGGCAAAAGACGAAGTGCACCGTCTGCGGAACGAAGCGGAACATGATATCAAAGAACGCCGCAAGGATATTCAGCGGCAGGAAAACCGTTTGCAGCAGAAGGAAGAAGCACTCGACCGCAAGATCGAAAACTACGAAAAGAAAGAAGAACAGATCGCCGAGCGCGCCAAGGCGGTGGAAGAACGCTTGGCGGATGTGGAAAACATCAAGCGCAGTCAGTTCGAAATGTTGGAGCGGATTTCCGGCTTCACCACCGAACAGGCGAAAGAGTATTTGCTGGGTGCACTTACCGATGAGTTGACGCATGAAAAGGCGTTGCGTATCGCCGATATCGAAGCGCAACTCAAGGACGAGGCGGACAGCCGTGCTCGCAATATGATCTCCCACGCCATTCAGCGTGTGGCGGCAGATCAAGTGGCCGAAGCCACCGTTTCGGTCGTGCCGCTGCCGAACGACGAAATGAAGGGTCGCATCATCGGTCGCGAAGGACGTAATATCCGCGCGATCGAAACACTCACCGGTTGCGACCTTATCATCGACGATACCCCCGAAGCGATCACCCTGTCCTGCTTTGATCCCGTGCGTCGTGAGATCGCACGCTTGTCGCTGGAACGCTTGATCTCGGACGGCCGTATTCACCCTGCCCGCATTGAGGAAATGGTGGAAAAATCCCGCCGTGAGGTGGAAGCCACCATCAAAGCGGAAGGCGAACGTGCGGTGCTGGAAACCGGCTTGCACGGTATCCATCCCGAAGTTATGCGATTGCTCGGCCGTTTGCGTTACCGCACCAGTTACGGTCAGAACGTGTTGAACCACTCGATGGAAGTGGCGTTCCTTGCCGGCATTATGGCAAGCGAACTCGGCATCGATCCCGCGGTGGCGCGCCGTGCCGGTCTGCTTCACGATATCGGTAAAGCGGTGGATCACGAGGTCGAAGGTTCGCACGTCGAGATCGGTGTGGATATCGCCCGCAAATACAAAGAGAGCGAAGCGGTGGTCCATGCGATCCAAGCGCACCACGGCGACGTGGAGGCGGCAACCATCGTGGCTTGCTTGGTGCAGGCGGCGGATGCGATCTCCGCGGCACGTCCCGGCGCACGCCGCGAGAATTTGGAAAACTACATCAAGCGTTTGGAAAAGTTGGAGGAATTGGCCAACGAATTCAACGGGGTGGAACGTTCCTTTGCCATTCAGGCCGGCCGCGAAGTGCGGATCTTGGTGAAGCCCGAAGTGGTCAGCGACGATCAGATGATCCTGCTGGCACGCGATATTGCCCAGAAGATCGAGGACAATATGGATTACCCCGGTCAGATCAAGGTCAATCTTATTCGCGAAAATCGCGCGGTGGATTACGCAAAATAAACAATCGAAGCGGACGCCGAAAAGCGTCCGCTTTTTGCAGGAAAGGAAAACAGAATGAACGTTTTATGTGTGGGCGACGTGGTGGGCAACCGCGGTTGTGAATTGGTGCGGCAGGTGTTGCCGACCCTCAAGCGCCGATATGCGGTGGACGTGTGCATCGTCAACGGCGAAAACGCCGCGGACGGTAACGGTATCACACCCGTGGCGGCACGTTCCTTGCGGGACAGCGGTGCTGACGTTATCACGGGCGGCAATCACACCTTCCGCCGTCACGAATTTTATGAATTGCTCGATGCGGAACCGTGGTTGTTGCGTCCTGCCAATTTTCCCGCTTCCGCCCCCGGTGCGGGCGCGTATACGGTGGATCGCGGGCGGTATCAGGTGACGGTGATCAACCTTATCGGCACGGCGTTTATGGAACCGCTTGCCTGCCCGTTTGATGCGTTGGATGCCCTGTTGAAAGAGGCGGGGGATCCGAAATTCTGCGTGGTGGATTTCCACGCGGAAGCCACGGCGGAGAAAAAAGCACTTGCCTATTATGCCGACGGGCGGGTATCCGCGCTCTTCGGCACACACACCCACGTGCCCACGGCGGACGAACAGATCTTGCCCCGCGGCACGGGCTACATCACCGACGTGGGGATGAGCGGGCCGACGGAATCGGTGCTCGGTATCAAGCCCGAACTGTCGATCGCCAAAATGCACGGGAAACTGCCGGTGCGTTTCCAAGCGGCGGAAGGCCCGTGTGAAATGCAGGCCGTGCTGTTCACGTTGGACGACAAAACGGGCAAAACGGTGGCGGTGGAACGCATCGCCGTGCGAGGGTAATGCGATAACAATAAAAGCAGCGAAACGTGTTACACCACGTTTCGCTGCTTTTATGTTAGTTAATTGTTTTGGGGGAATTTGTCGATCTTCTTCACGGCATATTGTAAAATCAAACGCGCATCGGTGGAGTTGACGGTGCCGTTGCCGTCTGCGTCGGCGGCGGAAATTATGGGTAGAGAAGGAATCTTTTGCACCGCGTATTGCAGTGTCAAACGCGCGTCGGTAGAGTCAACAAGTCCGTCGTCGTTCACGTCGCCGAGCGCCGTGTTTCCCGACGGGGCGCGGTAGACCGAAAGGGTATACACCCGCACGGCACCCGAAGCGGCCGTGACCTTGATGTTCAGCGTGTTCATACCGCTTGCCAGCGGCACGGTGCCCGCACCGCTCACCGTAGCGGTCGCGCTGTAAGCCACGGCACCGATCTGCAGGGAGGAAACGGTGTGCGGCACGCTCATTTCATACGCCGAATGATAGGTGGAAAACGCGGGGGTAAAGGTGCGGTCGGCCACCGTCAAAGCGGAGAGCCAGTTGTCGTTACTGCCGGTGGACAGCGGCTTTTCACACGCCGTTTCGGGCATATCCTTGTACACCGGAATGCAGAATTCCATAGCACCGGCCTTCACCTCGCTGCTGTAAGCATCCGCCAGCGTGAGCGCCTCCGAGGAGGGGGCGAGGATGTTGGTCATGTATTGGTGGCGATAATAGCCGTTGCCGCCGTCGGTCACGTCGAATTTTTGCAGATACAACGTGTTTTGTTCACGGTTGATATACGAACTGCCCAGAATCACCGCGCCGCCCCGAATGGCAAGTTGCGGCGACGTCCACGGCAGGTGGTAGGCGGCGTTGGTGGTTGCCGCATAGCGCGCACCGTTTTGAATGGGAGAGAGGGTGCCGGTGGCGTAGGCGTTGACATTGAAGATGTTGTAATAGCCGTTATACGGTGCGGCGGCGGTGCCGTGTGCCAGCGCGTTGCCGCTTACACCTTGCTCCTGCCGTGCGCGGGAGGCTAGGTGATAGGGGCTGACACCGGTCTCGCGCCCCGCGTCCATAAACCACTGTGCCCAGTCGCCGCTCGCCATAAAGGTGCCTGCCAAGATGGCTCTCACGCCGTCGATGGTGCAGGTTTCGGAAAACGCGAGATTTTCAAACTGGAAGATGGCCCGTGCGCCGAGTGCGTTGCGCGGGTCCATACAAAAAGCGATGATACCGCGGTCGGCCGCTACCCACGCATCGCTGTCCAACCCCTTCCACGTGCCGGTGGCAGGGTCATACGCTTTGTATTCACAGGATTTCCAAGAGGCGATGCTGCTGCGAGGCACCAAACTGACCCCGACAACGCTTTCGGCATCCAGCACGTCGTTCCAAGAAAGGCCCGTGTGCTGTGCGCGGAACACCCAGTTCGGGTACTGACTATGTAATTCCCGCAGAGCAGGGCGGTAACTTTCGGGAAATTCCTGTGCGGTGAGCCACGCTTCAAACGCATCCTCTGCCGTTGCGAACAGTGTAATGCCGCTGATGCACGAAAGCAAAAGCGCTACACTCAAAATCAATGAAAATAACCGTTTTATAGTACTTCCTCCTTTTAAAATATATGCTACGGGTGGGAAACGGCGCATACAGATCGTATGCGCCGTTTGGTATCATTCGTCGTCTTTGGATTCTTTTTTGCGTTTCTTATCGTCTTCCTCGTCCTCGTCGGGCGGCGGCGGTGCGACTTCAATGTGCACGCGGTCGATGGCGCGGTCGTCCATCGACATCACCGTGAGGGTAAGACGATCGTATTCCACCACGGGGTGTTCATCCTCTTCGGGGATGCGGCCGAGTTGGTCCAACATAAAGCCGGCCAGCGTTTCGTAATCCCCTTCGGGCAGTTCCACACCGAGCAGTTCGGTAACTTCTTCGATCGAGCAGAAGCCGTCCACGTCAAAGACGTTTTCATCCAACTGGGTGAAAACGTCTTTGACG
>SVPM01000060.1 GCA_015065865.1 Oscillospiraceae bacterium
TCTTTAGTGAGCTTAGCAACCTTCGTCTTGTTCGGGACACCCGACGCCTTATCGATGCCGCAAGCCTTCTTGATCAGAACAGCAGCCGGGGGCGTCTTGGTGATGAAAGTGAAGGAATGGTCAGCATACACCGTGATAACAACGGGGATAATCAAACCCACGTCGTTCTTAGTACGCTCGTTGAATTCCTTCGTGAAAGCCATAATGTTCACACCGTGCTGACCGAGAGCCGGACCAACAGGGGGTGCCGGCGTAGCCTTACCCGCCGGGATCTGCAACTTGATGTAACCGGTAACCTTTTGAGCCATTTTACATTGCACCTCCAAAAATCGTGGTAACTGGCGGCATCACCCACAGGGCGACACCTCCCACAGCCGGAATCGCGTCCGGCGCAGAGTAAAAGCGGACATTCCGCTGATACACAAACTGTTTGCGGCCCGCGTTATTCCATACGCTGAGCCTGATTCGGTTCGAGTTCCACCGACGTTTCGCGACCGAACATCGAAATGGTGACCTGAACCTTGCGTTTTTCGAGGTCGATCGCATCCACCACACCGGAGAAGTTCTCCAGCGGGCCATCGGTGATACGCACCGTATCGCCGACCTGATAATCAATCTCCACCTCGTGCCGTTCGACACCCAGTGCCGCCACCTCTTGTTCGGTGAGCGGAACAGGCTTGCCGTTCGGTCCGACAAAGCCCGTGCAACCGCGAACGTTACGCACCACATACCAAGATTCGTCGGTCATAACCATCTTGACCAGCACGTACCCCGGGAACACCTTGCGTTCCACTTCACGGGTCTTGCCGTCTTTGGTCTCACTGACGAGTTCGGTAGGCACGCGGATCTCGTGGATCCAGTCCTGCAGTTTACGGTTCTCGACGATTGTTTCGAGATTGGTTGCCACCTTGTTTTCGTAACCGGAAAAGGTGTGCACCACATACCATTTTGCCTGTTCTGCCATGGGTACCTTCCTTCCGTTTATACGCTTACTTCAGCGACAAAAACAAGTCGACCAATGCGGACAGACCGAGATCCACCGCGATGATGAACACCGCCACCAACGCACACATAATGAGCGTGATAGCCGTGTTCTTGACCACCGTCTTAAAGGTGGGCCAAGTGATCTTTTTGTACTCACCCTTCATGTCGCGCCAGTACTTGATCGCGGCAGCACCCGCCTTGCCGTCTTCGCCGGTGCGGCGAGCGTTGGCACGGCCGATAAAGAAAACGACCAAACCAACGATGACCAGCAGGATACCCACAACGAAAACGATCTTTTTCGCCGTGAGATTGGCAGGGTCAACCATATGGGCGAAGTAGTGCCAGCCGTGAACCGACAACCCCTCCGAGATTCCCTTCGCGCCGACGAGAAGAGCCATGATGCCGGCGACGGCGCCGACGAACCACATAACAAATCCCCAGAAAATCATGATTTGTTCCTCCTAGTCGTTTCGTATTACTTCGTTTCGCGATGCACCGTGTGCTTACGGCAGAAACGGCAATACTTGTTCATCTCCAAGCGGTCAGGGTCGTTCTTCTTGTTCTTCATAGTGTTGTAGTTGCGCTGCTTGCATTCGGTGCAAGCCAAAGTGATCTTTACTCGCATTACGGCATCTCCATTCTAAATAGATTCATTAAGCCTCCCTCACAGAGGGCGATGAGCCCACAAAAAATGGGCACAAAAAATAAACCCCCGTTCGAGGTAAGGCTTAGTATACCACAGTTTTTCTCGTCCGTCAAGTGTTTTTTTGCTTTTTTTCGCTTTTATTTTACGCCAACACTTGCACCCACAAAAAAACTGTGGTATACTATCCACATTGTATTCGTTACGTATTTTTACCTTTTATTATAAAGGAGGGGACACCGTGAGGGTACGCATTCGCATCGTCGGCACACAGGCGTTTGACGGCGAGACCGACAGGATCACCCAGACTGCCGACGGAGAACTCACCCTGCAGGGCGGCACGGCAACCCTTTGCTACACCGAACGGGATGACGACGGCATCACCACCGACGTGACCGTCACCGCCGACACGCGGGCCGTCACCGTTGAGCGCCGCGGCCCCGCGCGTGCACTCCTGCGCCTTAGACGGGACGAACGATGCCGCAGCGTATACGGCACTCTGTACGGCGACTTTGAGGCGGTAACGATGACACATATGATTCGCAACACGCTGAGCGAAAACGGCGGGGAGTTGGCGCTTGCCTACACCCTTTCGATCGGCGGACAAACGATGGAAAACACCCTGTGTATGACGATAGAAAGGAACGAACTTTCATGAAGACCATTACCACGCATTTGACCGACACCGTAGCCGCCGCTTTTGAAAAAGCGGGTTACGACCCGTCACTCGGCACCGTTACGGTATCCGACCGTGCCGACCTGTGCCAGTTCCAGTGCAACGGTGCGCTGGCAGGCGCGAAGTTGCACCACAAAGCTCCCCGCGCCATTGCGGAGGACGTGGCGGCGCTGTTGCGCGAAGATACACAGTTTTGTCAGGTGGATATTGCCGGCCCCGGTTTTATCAACCTTTCGCTGACCGACGACGCTTTGCTCGATGCGGTGCGCGCGCTCGCAACGGACGAGCATTTGGGCGTGCCGCAGGCGGAATTCCCCGAAACGGTGGTGATCGACTACGGCGGCCCGAACGTGGCAAAGCCCCTGCACATCGGCCACCTGCGTTCCGCCATTATCGGCGAAGCGCTCAAACGTCTCACCCGCGTGTGCGGACACAAAGCCATCGGCGACGTGCACTTGGGCGACTGGGGCACCCCGATGGGCTTGGTAATTGAAGAGTTGCACGACCGTCACCCCGACTGGGCGTGCTTCCGCGAGGATTTCGACCCCGCAACCGACACGGTGCCTGCGCTGGATGCCGCTTCGCTCAACGAGATCTATCCCTTTGCCAGCGCCCGCAAGAAGACGGACGATGCGTTCCGTGACCGTGCACATCAGGCGACGTCTGATCTGCAAAACGGCAAACCCGGCTACATCGCGCTGTGGAAAGAGATCCTCAAGGTGTCGGTGAGCGATATCCGTGCGGCGTATGAAAAACTGAACGTGGAGTTTGAATATTGGTACGGCGAGAGCGATGCCGACCGTTACGTACCGTCTTTGATGGACATTTTGGAAGAGCGCAACCTGCTTCGCGCAAGCGACGGTGCCGAAGTGGTCGACGTGGCGACCGAAGCGGACACCGCACCGATGCCCCCCATCATTGCACGCAAGACGGACGGTTCCATCACCTATGAAACCACCGACCTCGCCACCATCTTGCAACGTCAGCAGGATTTCGCGCCCGACCGTATGTTGTATCTCACCGATGCGCGGCAGAGCCTGCACTTTGAGCAGGTGTTCCGTGCGGCCAAACTCGCCGGTTTGGTGGATGAAGCGGTCACGCTGGACTTCCTCGGATTCGGCACCATGAACGGTGCCGACGGCAAGCCGTATAAAACGCGTGACGGCGGCGTGATGCAGCTGAGCGACCTGCTCGCCACCGCCACCGCCGCGGCATACGACAAGTTGCGGGAATCCGCTTATTTGAACGAGTTGAGCGAAGATGAAAAGCAAGCACTCGCACAAAAGGTGGGTATTGCGGCGGTAAAATTCGGCGACCTGCAAAACAACCCTGCGCGTGATTACGTGTTTGATCTGGACAAGTTCTTGGCGTTCGAGGGCAAGACCGGCACCTATCTTCTGTACACCGTCACCCGTATCAATTCGGTGCTGAAAAAAGCGGATAACGCCGCGGACGTTTGCGGTATCTACTCCGATACCGAACGCGATCTGGTGTTAAAACTCCTGCTTTCGGGCGAAGTGTTCCGCCGTGCCTTGGCGGAAAAGGCGCCGAGCTTCCTGTGTGACAACGCGTATCAGTTGGCCTCGCTGTTCTCGAAGTTCTATCACGACAACCACGTGTTGGGTGAGGACGATGCGAACAAAAAGCAATCGTGGCTGTGGCTGATGGCACTGGTGCGCCGTATGCTGTTGCTCCATTTGGACACGCTGGCGATCGACGCGGTCGAAAATATGTAAACAAAAAATAAGGCCTCCCCTGTGTAAGGGAATTCCCCCGCGTGCGGGGGAAATGTCCGCAAAGCGGACAAAAGGGGCCCGTCTCCGGAAGGAAAGGCGGGGCGCCGCAAGACGACTCGGAGGGGTTGTCGATTTATCGAAGCTTGTAAAAAGTAATACACCGAGAGAAGAAACATAAAAAACAATCCCTCAGCCTCGCATACGCTCGGCAGCTCCCTTTACACACGGGAGCCTTTGCTTGATCGTAAATTTTTAGTTGTTACAGCCGTGGGATAATCGCCCGAATTCCGAAGATCGCTAAAAACGCAAAAAGGCCCTTTTCCTATGTGAGTGGTGCATTTTGCTGTATTTGATCGGTTTTTCACAACACGTTTTCCCAAATAAGGAATTAACAGAGTAGTAATGAAGCGGACGGCATCGCAATGCCGTCCGCTTTGTTGTTTAGGTCGTCGTCCTCAGATCCACCACATGGCGGCGGGGTCTTCGGTGATGATGATATCTTTAAGGAAAGACACCGCTTTTTCAAGGCCTTCCTGCGGGCTCATCAAACCGTCCTCGTGCTCGATGCTGACCGCACCTTCGTAGCCGATGACCGCGAGGGTGGAGATAAGATCCTTCCACGTTTTGGTGTCGGTGCCGTAACCCACCGTGCGGAACACCCAACTGCGCGCCGAAAGGTCACCGTAAGAGCCGGTATCCAACACGCCGTTTTTCGCCACGTTGTATTTGTCCACGCGGGTGTCTTTGGCGTGGAAATGGTACACCGCGCCGCGCAGTTCTTTCAGCGCGACCACGGGATCCATACCCTGCCAAATGAGATGGCTCGGGTCGAAGTTCGCACCGATCATATCCCCCACCGCTTCACGCAAACGGAGCAGGGTGGCGGGGTTATACACGCAGAAACCGGGATGCAACTCAAGCGCGATCTTCTTCACGCCGTAGGAGGCCGCGATCTTCACCGCCTCTTTCCAATAGGGGATCAGCACTTCGTTCCACTGCCAATCGAGGATCTTGCCGTAATCATCCGGCCAACTGCAGGTCACCCAGTTGGGATACTGCGACCCCTCGCTGTCACCGGGACAACCCGAGAAGGTGACGACGGTATCCACGCCGAGTTTTTGCGCGAGTTTGCAGGTCTGCACAAACACTGCGTGATCGGTTGCCGCACGCTCCTTATTCGGATGGACGGGGTTGCCGTGGCAGGAAAGCGCCGCAATCGTCAACTCGTTTTTCGCGAGTGCCGCTTTCAGTTCCTCGATCTTACTCTCATCCGCCAACAGAACGTCGGGATTGCAGTGGTTGTGGTTGGTGTAGGCACCCGTGCCCAACTCCACACACTGCACGCCCAATCCGTGCAGATACTCAAACGCTTGTTCCGCCGCAACTCCCTGCAGCGGGACGGTCAACACACCCAGTTTCATAGTTATTTCCTCCTTGAATTATCTTTGCAGGATGATATCATCCAAATAGGCCTTGAAATATCCTTCGCCCGCGGCATCGTATGCCACCAGTACTGCCGTGACGGTACGCCCGATCAATTCATCGGGCAGTGCGAATTCCACCTTAACGAACGCGGTGTCCTCACCTTGGAACACCCCTTTCGGCCCCAACACGGCGGGCAGATGATCCGACAAACGGGTGCCGTCGTCCAACAACAAATCCACGCCTGCCGCATCGCCTTCTTCATTCAGCGGACGGAATTGATACGAAAGTGTCAGCCCTGCCGTAACGGGTACGGCCGCCTTGGCCAAGCGATACGCCGCACGGCAACGCCCCGCGCTCATACATACGCCCGCAAAACCGAAGCCGTACTGCCCCGTAGCGCACACGTCGCCCACCGCGCCGTTCAGCACCGAAGCGACCTCCAACTGCACCGCTTCCTGTTCCAACACTTTGCCGTGAGCATCGCACACGTCCAACGGCATAAGGCGCGCTGTTGCCGTGCCGCCGCGCACCTTCGCGCACGCCTGCCGCATTTCAAACCCGTTGCGCCAAAATACGGGACCTTCGGAATGCGGCACAGGCACCTCGTCGGTTGCCGCACACTCGCCGCGCAAGGCCTTGGTCACCGCGCCGCCGAGCCGCAGATAGAAATCGGATGACAGCCAATAGCCGTCGGCCGAAAGAGTTTGAAAATAGGGATCACCGTTCGGCAACGCAAACGAATCGGACGCCGCCTTGAGCAGGGCGGTACCCTCGTCGTATTCATCCAACATCGCAAAATACGCCTGCCGCACACCTGCCGCAACGTACCGCTTCGCCTGCTCCCACAAAAAGCGTCCGGCTCCCCGCGGGGTCGCGTTCGGGTCACCGCTGGCTTTAAAGTTGCTCCATGCGAATCCCGCGTGCAACACCGGCTGATACTCCTGTCCGTGTGCATGGACGAATTCCAAGTCACGCGCCAAATGATCCTCTACCCACGCGGCAAGCGTTTCGGTGCGAAAACGGCCGGGTGTCCACGGCGAGATCATATCCAACGCCGCATACACGGCGGCGTAATCCCCCGTTTCCTCCGCCCACGAATTATCGGGCAGACCGCCGATAACGAAGTACCCACGCTCTTTCAGCCAGCGCACCAATTCCAACGCCTCGTCGGCAGGGGGATAGCGTTTCCCCTCCAGCGGCGAAAGCCCCCAAATGCACATCACGGGTCTGCCGTGTGCATGGGCATACGCGGGAGAAGCCAGCATACGCGGCTCTACGTTCACCGCCACGTCTGCCTTCATCCGTGCAAGCGCACCCTCCCCGCCGCGACCGTACCCGCTGGTATCGTACATCATATATACCAGCCGTCCGTGCCATTCGGCGGCACGCATGATCTCGGCAAGATGCGTATCTTCCGAACGGTACTCCGCCGAAGTGCCGTCAAAAAACCGCTGCACACCCACGCCGTCAATGCCGTACTCTTTTAACCAGCGCATATGGGTATCGATGGTGGCCGGTGCGTAGGAATCGAACAACCGCACGGGCTCGCCGCTCGGATACGGCGAAAACGCCGTATCGTGCAACGCTTCGGCAGGATAGTCCTCACAATCGGGAAACATCTCGGTGCGATAGTTCGTATCCGACGGCGTTTCCCTGTTCGGCGACCAGTGGCGCCAACAGTCGGAAGACCCAAACCAAAGTTGATATCCCGCAACACTGCGTCCGATCAGATCGTTCGCTTCGGTTTGTCCGTAAGGAGCGACTGCAAACGTATTGTTCATACTTCCACCTCGCTTTATACTTGTTTTATATCACACCCCACGCGCATTTTCAAGTATTTTTCGTACATTTATCCCCGTAATTAAAAACATTGTGTAAAAACCGCTGAGCGGTGGTTGTCATTTTTGAAAAAGCGTGATATACTGAAAGTTGTAATTACATTTTTGAGGAGTTGTCCGTAATATGGGACTTTTGAAAGCGTTGTTCGGAGATTACAGCAAGCGCGAACTCAAGCGCATTCAACCGCTGTGTGATAAGGTGCTCGCACTCGCCGATACCTACCGCGCGATGAGCGAGGAGGAACTGCGCGGGCAGACCGCCGTGCTGAAAGCACGGCTCGCCGCGGGTGAGACCACCGATGATATTCTGCCCGAAGCGTTTGCCACCTGCCG
>SVPM01000061.1 GCA_015065865.1 Oscillospiraceae bacterium
AGCAACGCTTGTTTTTTGTATCCTTTAGTATTCGATGCCCATTTCGTCCAGTCGCTCGCGAATGTAAGCGAGGGAGAGCAGTTTCTTCTTCACGTCCTCCACCGACAAGAGTTCGGTGTTGTGGGAGTTGAACTCGGTGATGGGGTCGCGGTCGGTATTGCCTTCGTGGAAATACTTGTCGTAGTTCAAGTCGCGCTTGTCGCACGGCACACGGTAGAAATTGCCCATATCCACTGCGGTGGAGCACTCCTCGTTGGTGAGCAGGGTCTCATACATCTTTTCACCGTGGCGGATACCGATGATCTTGATATCCTCCTTGTTGCCGCCAAACAGTTCACACACCGCTTCGGCCTGTGCCTGAATGGTGCAGGCAGGGGCCTTTTGCACCAGAATATCACCCGATACGCCGTGCTCAAACGCAAACAGCACCAGATCCACCGCTTCGTCCAAAGACATAATGAAACGGGTCATGGTGGGATCGGTCAGGGTGATGGGCTTGCCGTTGCGGATCTGGTCGATCCACAGCGGAATGACCGACCCGCGCGAGCACATCACGTTGCCGTAACGGGTGCAGCAGATCTTGGTGCGCTCGGGTGATACGGTGCGGGATTTCGCCACCGCCACACGCTCTTCCAGTGCTTTGGAGATACCCATCGCGTTCACGGGATAGGCCGCTTTGTCGGTGGAAAGGCAGATGACGCATTTGACACCTTCATCAATGGCGGCGGTGAGCACGTTGTCGGTACCGACGACGTTGGTCTGCACCGCTTCCATCGGGAAGAATTCGCAAGAGGGGACCTGCTTTAGTGCCGCGGCGTGGAAGATGAAATCCACCCCGTACATCGCGTTTTTCACACTGGCGAGGTTGCGAACGTCGCCGATGAAGAACTTCAATTTGTGTGCCACTTCGGGCATCTCCGCTTGAAACTTGTGGCGCATATCGTCCTGCTTCTTTTCATCGCGGGAGAATACGCGGATCTCACCGATGTCGGTCGCCAAAAAGCGGTTGAGCACCGCCGTGCCGAACGAACCGGTACCGCCCGTGATAAGCAAGGTCTTGTCTTTGAAAAGGCTCATAGTTATTTCCTCTTTTCTGTAATTTATATTACAAAAACATTATTGCCAAAAGAAGTGGTAAGGATAAATGTTTAAGGTGTCATCGGATTGAATTTTCACCAAGTGATACAGTAGGAAGAAAGCGGCCAAACCCATTTCGATCAGTTGCACGTACCGCCGATCCACCCGTGTGATGCGATGAGAAATTTTGGGGATCAACAACGCCACAAAGGGGAGGAAGTAATAATTCATACGCATGGTCAACGGGCTGATGGTGGCAAACATTTGAATAAACAATACCAACACCAGAATGTTGCGGAATCCGATGGTATCCTTATCCATCAATTCTTCGTTCGGAGCCAAGAAGGCGTAGGCCACGAAGAGCGAGAACAAGATGATCATAGTGGTGGCGCCCGTCTGGGTCAATTCTTCGTAGCGGTCGGCGTAATCTTGACCGAACAGCGGCAGGAAAAGATAATACAAACGCGCGCTGTTAAAGAAGGTGAAGACATAACCGGGAATCAGCCAAAACAGGTGTTTGGGGCGTAACCGTATGTGATACAGCGGGTACATAACAAAAAGGATCAGTGCCGAATTGTGAAGCATGGTGGCAACGCCCGCCAGTATCAGAGAAAGCCACAGGCGGCGTTGACGCACGGCGTAGAAAATAAGCGGGGCAAAGGCCATCGCCAGTGATTGGCGCATTCCCGAAAACAGCATCATAAAGTTCGGGAAGATCAGATACAGCGCCATGCCGGTGACGTCATCTTCCGATTCGTGATAAAAGAGGTGTGCTATCGGGAAAACGCAAAGACCTGCCATCACCGCCAAAAAGAGTTGCTTTGTGGGGATGATATAGGTGAGGAATTTGGTGAACGCAACGAAGCCGGGTTCCCACCGCGAGGTCAAAAACGCCTGCGCCAGCGGCATATTGCCAAAGCGCGTGAATCCGCGCAAGTAACCTGCGGTATCCACACCGACATCGCCGCGTCGCAAGGCTAACAGCAGGAAATAGAGAAAGAAAAATAACACGATGGTATAATTCTTTCGGGGGATGGGGTGCAGCGGGCGGTCCAAACTGAGCGAATGAAACAGCGCAAACAGCAACGGTGCACCGATCAAGACATAATAAGGAATCATACAGTCACCTGTTTTTTAGGATTATTTGTGAAACCGAACGCGATGATATACCGCTTTTACCAGATTGCGGCATTTGCCGATCAACAGCCAGCAATAAAGGTAGCACACGTCGCCGAAAGAGATCACACCTGCTTCTTTGCCGACGCGAATACACACCTTCAGCGACCGCGGGGAATCCATACGCGCGTGACGGCGTGCATACATACGCAACAGCGGCCGTTCTTTCGTGCTGTATGCGGCAAAGGTGGGGGCGATGGTGGTTGCCAGCGAAAGTGAACTGGTGAGAAGCAGATCACGCCGTGTTTTGGAAGTCTGTGCGGCGTGCAGACGGTAAGCGACGTCTTTTTGATCGTCACGCACCACCAGACCGTAGTTCGCACAGAATATGCGATACCACATAAGGGCATCTTGGTTAAAGCGCAGTTCCTCGTCAAACATACCGCACTCGTCAAAGGCGGTTTTGGGAATCAGCAAACAGCACGCATCCAACACGCCGTGCTTTAAAATGTGAGCGACCACATCCAGTCCGTTGTACACCGTATCGGCATCAAAGGCGAAGTGCATATCACGAATATGTTTGCTGTTTTTATCAATATAATAACCGCCGCACATGGCAAGTAGGCGGTCGCGGTCTTCAAATCCCGCAAGATAGGCCACCGAGTTTGCAACCTTTTCCGGCTCGTAACGATCGTCGTGAGAGAGCCACGAGAAATACTCGCCGGTCATATTTTCTATGCCGCAATTGAGTGCCGAGGACACGCCGCCGTTCTCTTTTTTAAAATAGCGGATACGGTCGCCGTAGGAGAGAGCCACCGCTTCGGTTGCGCCGTCGTCGCAGGAACCGTCGTTGACAACCAACACTTCCAAATTTTCATACGTCTGTGCCAGCGCACTGTCGATCGATTCGTGCAGGTAATTCGCACCGTTGTAGACGGGGATCACAATGGATACCTTTGGTGCAAAGACGGCCTCAGCCACGGGGATCACACTCCTCTGTTCGGATCGTTAATGGTTTCTTTCGGGCAAAATGAATTTTTCGCCGAGTTCAAAATCAAAGGAATCGGGGGTGAAGCGCACGTATCCGCTCCACGGGAAGAAGGTCAGTTCGCCGAAATACGTTTTGCCTTGAATGCAATACATATCCACGCGCACAGCGGGAAAATCGGCAGACAGCACTTCGGCGGCGTGCAACATTTCCTCCAAGTTGGAGGGGCGCGGCGCCTCTTCTTTGCGCGGATAATTTTGCGTTACACCCAGATCGTTCCATTCGGGATCTAAAATGTTGCTGCGATGGTCCACAAAGCGGTCGAAGTGACAAATGATGCAGTGCGGTTTGCCGCCGAAGCAAAGGATCTTATAATCGCACAAAGAATCGTCCTTTTGCGTATCGTCCTCCAGCAACTCCTCCACGATGATAACGGGTTTTTTATCGGTGATGTACACCCATTCCCGTCCGGCAGACGTGCCGCTTTGTGCATAAAAATCGCGGAACTGCCGACGCACTTCCTCCACGTTCAGCGTGCTTTTATCGGTACAGATAAGGTTGGTGGCGGAACCGTTGCTGAGTTTCATCACGAACTTGTCCGGCAGGTCATCCAGCACGATCTCCTCGGGAGAGTGAAACACGGCGTACAGTTTGGTCAGCGTATGCCCGAGCCCTTTAGACTCGATGTATTCCCGCACGGTGTATTTGTCCGCACACTGCCGCATTACGGGATCGCGGTAGTAGAGTTTCATCCACTGCAGTTTTTCGCTGTAGCGTTTCGGGTCTTTCAAGTTCAATTTACGCCCGAGCTTCATGCGATACTGCCACTGCAGCGTGGGTTTATCGGGGATAAAGCGCAGAAGACGCAAGATCTGAAAGCGCAGTTTGCGGCTGCGAATGATCTTTTTATAGAAATTCATACGATGCGCCTCCTCTGCTTAGTCACGAAAATACAGGTCACGGGTGTAGACCTTATCCAATACATCGGCAATGTCGTCGCTGTAACGGTTTGCAAGGATCGTGTCACTGATGGATTTGAACTCCGAAAGGTCACGGATCACGCGGCTGTTGAAGAAGTGGTCGTCTTTCAGTGAGGGTTCGTATACCACCACTTCGATGCCTTTGGCTTTGATGCGTTTCATCACGCCTTGAATGGCGGATTGACGGAAATTGTCGCTGTTTGCCTTCATGGTCAGACGATAGATGCCTACCACTTTCGGGCGGCGGGCAATGATCTGATCGGCAATAAAATCCTTGCGCGTGCGGTTGGCATCTACCACGGCGGCAATGATGTTGTTCGGCACGTCGTTATAGTTGGCGAGCAACTGCTTGGTGTCTTTCGGCAGGCAGTAACCGCCGTAACCGAACGAAGGATTGTTATAATGCGAGCCGATACGCGGGTCCAATCCCACGCCTTCAATAATGGACTTGGTGTCCAATCCGCGCACTTCGGCGTAGGTATCCAATTCGTTAAAATAGGCCACGCGCAACGCCAAATAGGTGTTAGAGAACAGTTTCACCGCCTCGGCTTCGGTGGATCTCATGATCAGTGTGGGAACGTTTTCATCGGCCGCGCCTTCCGCCAGCAGGGCGGCAAAGGTGTCGGCCGCCTTCACGGCCGTTTCGTCAGCGGTATCCAACACGCTCACAATAATGCGGCTGGGATGCAGATTGTCGTACAGCGCCCGTCCCTCGCGCAAAAATTCGGGAGAGAACAGAATGTTACGGCATCTGTATTTTTCAAATACACTTTGCAGATAACCGACAGGTACGGTGGATTTCACCACCATAGTAGCTTTGGGGTTGATATCCAACACCGTTTCAATGACCGCCTCCACCGAAGACGTATCAAAGAAACTGCGCTCCGTATCGTAATTGGTGGGGGTGGAGATGACCACAAAATCCGCATCGCGATAGGCTTCGACAGGATCCAGCGTGGCCTTTAAGTTTAACTCTTTTTCTGCCAAAAACTGCGAGATCTCCGCATCAATGATGGGGGAACGGCGATCGTTGATCATAGCCACCTTTTCGGGGATGATGTCCAACGCCGCCACTTCGTGATGTTGTGCCAACAGCACGGCGATGGAAAGGCCGACGTATCCGGTTCCGGCTACAGCAATCTTCATATCGTATCCTTCCTTTGCATGTAATTTGACAGGTTGTTTTGTATCAGCATCCACAGGCGTTCCCCGTTATGCTCGCCCACGAAACTGTTGTGCGGGGTGATGAGTACCCGCTCGTTGTCCCATAGGGGAGAGTCGGGGGAGAGAGGTTCTTCTTCAAATACGTCCAGCACGGCGTACAGCGGACGGACGCTTACAGCGGACGCGAGTGCGGCGGTATCCACCACTGCACCGCGGGCGATGTTGACGAGCACCGCTTCGTCTTGCAGCAGTGCGAGTTCTTTTTCTCCGATCAAATGGCGGGTATCTTCGGTCAGCGGTACGGTGAGCACCACGATATCCGCCGCCGCTAACGCCGCGTGCAGATCGGCGAGCGGGTGCATTACGCTATAGGCAACGTCCTTGCGCTCGAACAGGTCCACGCCGCAGACGGTGCAACCGAGTGCCGCGAAGCGCTTGGCACAGGCCGTGCCGACGTTGCCGCAACCCACGATACATACGCGTTTGCCGAACAGTTCCCGCAGGCCGCGATGTTTATCCCAGCGGTGTGCCGTTTGGGCGGTGCGGAAAAAGGTGAGTTGTTTATACAAACACAGCACCGCGGCGGTCGCAAACTCCGCCATCGGAATGCTGTATACGCCGGCGGCGTTGTGCAACGTGATGTTGTGTGCACGCACGTGATCCACCGGTACACGGTCCAGTCCTGCGGCGGTCAGTTGAATGTACCGCAATGCGGTGAAACGGGTGATGTCGTGATGCAAAAACAAACCATTCGCGACCACGCCCTCCACCTCTTCGGTGGGGAGCGGCAAGGCTTCGTGTTCGTTTTGCAAAAACCAAACGGTGTGCCCCATCGCGCGCAGAGAGTCCAGTTGCGTTTCCGTCGGTCGGGCGGCACCGGTCACAAGCAAATTCATACAGTCGGCATCCTTTACTTCTCGATCTCCTGCACGATGTGGTTCACACAGTCGCACAGGATCTCGCGGTTCTTTTGGAAGAATTCGGGAGACTGGGTGGCACAGAACAACTCGTATTCCCGAATGCTTTGCAAGCCGTTTTTAAACAGGATGCGTGCCGCATCCAAACTTTCCACGTGATTCATATCACAAAAACTGCGTGAAAGGATCGCACAGGTGGAACCGAGGCGATAGTGCTCGGCGATGATGTATTCCGAATGCAGCACGCCGCGCCCCAACGAGGCAATACCGCCGAAGCCGTAAGGAATGCCGCACCGACGGAATTTTTCACACAGGGCTTCCACCGTGCCGTCCGCCAGCAGTTCAAACATAAACTTCTTACGATAACCGAGGCTCAGATCGTTCAGGCCGATATGCACTTCGTCAATGCCGTCGATCGCCAGTACCTCATCCATACAAGCAACCGCCTCGGGTGTTTCCACCAGCAACATGGTGGTGGCGCGCCCGCCGACCGCCTTTACGAAACGCGTTACTTCCGCTGCCGTCTTAAAGTACGGGAGCATAATGATATCGGCACCGTTTTGCAGGATGCCTTCGATCTCCTCTTCGGTGGAGGAATAGTCAGCGGTAGCATCGTGCACGGGATTGCAACGCACCAACAACTGCGCGCGTGTCAGTACGCGGCGTACCGCTGCAATATCATCCAACGTATGGCGACACTGCACGGTATCCATACCGCCTTGGCGCAAGGTCTTCCCAATGTATTCCATATCCAGAAAAATGCGATCCACGCCGACCGCTTCCGCAATCAACGCTACATCCGGTTGATTGGTTATATACATCAGCCGTAATGCCACGGGTATTCCTCCTTTTTATTTCGTTATCGTTTCCTCGTCGGTCGAGGGGGCGGTGACCACGGTGGAGCCGACGTTTTCGTTGTCGGCGTTTTTGAACACTTTATAGAACGTGTTGAAGAAGATGCGGAAATCCAAGCCGAAGGAAAGGTTGTCCACATACCAGTTGTTCAGTTCGATGCG
>SVPM01000007.1 GCA_015065865.1 Oscillospiraceae bacterium
AAAGCGGTGAAATTTTCTCCTCTGTAACCGTTAAGGACGATAAATACACCCCTGTTTATGCAGAGGGCGGTCTTGACGGAACAGAGTTTGATGTTATCGCTGATGAAGATATTATCACACCTGACGGTACGCTCCGTTACAGTAAAGACGAGGTTGTAGATCATATCATCACATCCGGCGGTAATGCCACAAGCAAAGCCTTGTATCTGGGCAAGTATCGTATTGTAGAAACCAAAGCAAGTTACGGTATGGTTTTGAACAAGGATATTCTTTATGCGGAACTGACCTATGCTGGACAGGAAATCGAACTGACTTCTACTTCCGTTGCTATGTATAACGAAAGACAGAAAGCAAGTATCACATTAAGCAAGATTATGGAGCAGAATGATATTTTTGGTATCGGCAACAATGGTGAGATTAAAAAGGTGTCTTTCGGTTTGTATGCTGCCGAGAAGCTAACGGCGGCTGACGGCACGTTTATTCCTGTTGACGGCTTGCTTGAAGTGGTTTACTGTGACGAAAACGGAAAAATCACCTTTAACAGCGATATTCCCGTAGGTGCAAAGCTGTATGTTCAGGAATTGACAACGGACGAGCATTATATCGTATCTTCCGATAAACACCTGATTCAGTTTGATTATGCAGAGCAGACAGTAACGCTGGTGGATATTAAAGTAAACAAAGATACCGCCATTGATAACAAACTGATTTACGGCAGCGTACAGGGATTAAAACTTGACGAGGACGGCAAGCCTATTGTCGGCGCCGTGTTTGGTTTGTTTGCGAAAGACGAAACCGAGTTTACGGAAGAAAATGCACTTATGACGGCTGTAAGCGGTGAGGACGGAGTGTTTATCTTTGAAAAAATCGCTTTTGGCTCTTGGGTTATCCGTGAAATTAAAACTGCATCCGAGGAATATGTGCTGAATGATACCGTGTACTTGGTTGATATTACCGAGGACGGTGTAGTTATTGAGTACGAACTTGAAAACCGCTTTGTTAGAGGTAGTGTTCAGGTAACAAAGATAGATGCCGATTATCCTGATACAAAACTGACAGGAGCAGTATTTGAAATCTATCTTGATGTTGACGGAAACAAGGAATACAATGCCGACATTGATACGCTCGTAGGAGAAATGAGCGAAACCGAGCTTGGTGTTTACCGTATGGACGAACTGAAATATGGCGGTTATTTCCTCTATGAAAAAATTAGCCCGGATAACTTCGTTAAGGTTGATGAATATTTCTATTTTGAAATCAAAGTTGACGGCGAAGTGGTAAAGGTTGAAAATCTGGAGGGTGTTGGCTTTGCGAATAAGCCTGTGGTTGGAAGTTTGAAGATTGTCAAGACTTCTTCTGACGGAAAAATCGAGGGTTTTTCGTTCCGAGTTACAGGAGAGAACGGTTACGATCAGATTTTCAAGACCAATGCTAACGGCGAAATCATTATTGAGGGATTGCGACTTGGCAAATACACCGTAAGCGAAGTTTCGGACGATATTTCCGCAGGGTATATTTTGGCAGAGGATGTTACGGTTACTGTTGAAGCTGATAAAGAAGTAATTGCAGAAATGCACAACGAGAAAAAGCCTGTACCAGAACATCCTGATTCTCCGCAGACAGGAGATAACTCTAACATCGGCCTTTGGATTTTCCTTATGCTTGCATCGGCAACTGCACTTGTTGTACTGTTGTTTGTAAGTAAGAGGAAAGAAGTTCAGTAAACGGTAGATTTTTTCACAAATTTATGTTATACTGCTGATAGTTAGGTTTGTTATATGCCTTGTATAACAAGTGAGTAATTCGACAGTTTGTTAGAAAAGGCGGCTAAAAACCGCCTTTTCTGCAAACTTTTTCAAAAATTTTTGTTTTACCACTTGACACAACCATATAATGCACCCAAGGCGGTGATGATATGAAACATAAGGAATATGTAAGAATCAATGATGACGCAGATACCGCTATTTTATTTATTCACGGAATTGTCGGCACACCAAATCATTTTAATGAATTTGTTTCCTTAGTTCCGGAGTCAATTTCGGTTTATAATTTGCTTTTAGACGGTCACGGAAAAGAAGTTAAGGATTTTTCAAAAACTTCAATGAAAAAGTGGGAGGCACAGGTTGCTTCCGTCCTCAAAGAATTATCTTTAACGCATGAAAAAATATATATTGTCGCTCATTCTTTAGGCACACTTTTGGCAATAGAGCAAACCATTACAAACCAGAAAGTTTATAAATTGTTTTTGCTTGCAGTTCCTTTAAGTTTATCGATAAAGCCTAAAATGCCTATTAATTCACTAAAGGTTTATTTTGATAGAATTAGACCTGATGATTATGAAGCGTTAGCGGCAAAAAAATGTTATGGTATAGGAAAGGATAAAAACATTTTTAACTATATTGGCTGGATACCAAGATTTTTTGAATTGTTTTTAAAAATTTGTCAAACTCGTAAAACCATAAAGATGCTCAACACATCTTGTTTCGTATATCATTCAAATAAAGATGAGATGGTTTCAAAGAAAAGTAAAAAATATTTAGAGCAAAATCCGTGTATTCATATAAAGATACTCGAAAATTCAGGACATTACTGTTATGATAAATTGGATTGGGATTTTTTGATTTCCGAGTTTAATAATTTGCTAAATAGTATAAATTGAGGGAAATTCCTCGGTTTTCACCCAGTTCTTTTTCGGACACGAGAGACAAAAAGAAACACTTCCTATGGGGAAGTATTTCTTTTTGTGCTTGTGTCTGCAGGACAATATCACCGCTCACGCAAAGAGCGGCCTTCTGTTTCACTAAATACGCTTTCCGTTTTCACAAGGTTTTACCGTTACTTCGTTAAAACATAAATGTTGCGTTTCCCATAGGGGTATGGTACAATATTATATAGTCAAGATAATAGGTGAGGACATCATTAGACTGCAAAAAGAAGCGTAACAGAACAGAGAGGTATGTGTGTGAGAAAGTGTTTTATGAAATGGATGGCTTTGTGTTTGGCGATCTTGGTGTTTTCCGGAACGGTTTCCCATATGGCAAAGCCGATGGTAAATGCCGACACGCCGAGTGAATGGGTGATATACCAAAAAGGCTATGAAAGCAAATTTTTCGGTACGGGTACCGCTTTGACCGCCACGGATGACGGTATGTGTGCTACCGTATCGGCCGGTGGATATATGCAGTTTTTCACCTCAAACTTGAATATCCACTTGCCGCTGGGAATGGCGAAAGAGAGTTTTAAATTTTGCGCGCAGGTGTATATTCCCGACGAGGCGGCTATGACGTTTTTCACCGAAGGCGGTGGGCAATTTGAGGTGTTTAACACGCAGTATGACACGGATGAGATTTCGTGGAACACCGGAACTATAGCGCGAACACACACCTTGGTCGTTGGCTGGAACACGATAGAGCTCCTGTTTTCCGAGCCCAATGACGATACGTTGAACGTGGCACGCACCATAAATGGGTTTCGCTTTTATGCCGGAGTGGGCGCGACCAAAGCGCAGGCGCGCAGCTTAACCTTTGGTGAAATAAAAATTGTGAAACGCATCGAAGCGTCGTCCTGCCTGCATCAAACGGTTGCACAAGGCGCTGTGTTGTCCTCTTCCAGTTGCACGGAACACGGCGCGGTGCAAACGGTTTGCACAATGTGTGGCACCGTTACCGGTACAAAACCGTTGCCTTTGGCGGAGTGTCGCTGGGATCACGGCGTGGTGACCGTTCGCCCGACGATGGATGAAAAAGGAATCCGTGTGTTCACTTGTCTTGCGTGCGACAAGGTTAAGGCGGAAGATATTGATGCTTTGACAGGGTTGGGCGATGTGAACGGTGACCGCATGATCAACTCCACCGATGCACGTTTGGTGCTGCAATACGCGGTAAAAAAGATCGAAACGCTTGATCTGCCCAAGGCGGCCGATGTGAATAAAAGCGGTAAAATCGATAGCACCGATGCACGTTTGATTTTGCAATTTGCCTTGTGTGCCATTGACGAACTTCCGGCTGAACACATGTGGCAGAGTTCGCGTGTGCTGCGCGAAGATCTGTTGTGGGGTATCAACGGTCATCACAGCGGGTATGGTGCGTACAAAGCCGCCAATACGGATGAGATCTTGCAGTTGGCGGCCGATTTGGGATGCAATATCTATCGGTTCAACTATAATCCGGTGGATATGAACGGCATCAATTACGTGCGAAGTATTGTAAATAAGTGCCACGCACTCGGTATGCAGTTTATGCTGGTCATGGATAATTACGGCGGCAGTACACAGGACATTGCCAATCGTATGGCGTTTACCGCACGCCACTTAGGCGATGAAATCGAATATTTCCAAATCTTTAATGAAACGGATATTTATTGTTCACAATCGGACAGCGGCGGACTCTATAACGTCGGAGCCGGATATACCGGCCTGTCTCGCGATTATTACAATCCTCGACGTGTGGCGGAAATGGTAGGGAAGATGAAGGCGGCTATGACGGCGTTTCAGGCCGAGAACCCCACCGGTAAGGTGGTCGTCAACTTCAGCCGTACACATATCACTATGATGGATTTCTATATTGAAGCGGGTCTGAAGTGGGACGTTATGGCGATCGACAACTACGAAGTGTGGAACGATAACGGTTGGGATTATTACGATTATTTCCGTGATTGGGAACGGCGCTACCCCGACTATAAGTTTATGATCGCCGAATGTAACTATCCTTTCTTGAGCGGTATGGGTACCGAACAACAGCAACTGCAATGGTTCGATACGTTCTTGCGTAAAATGAACGATTATCAATCGGACAAATTCTTAGGTGTTATCATTTATGAATTGCTGGATCAACCGGATTATGAAAAACAATTGGGCCGCTATCACGGTGAGTCGCATTTCGGCTTGGTAAATACCGATGAAAACAACGATCCGGCAGAACCTAAGGCGGCGTATTACCACGTGCAAAAACTGTTGGGTGTGTATAAGGGAGAAGAATAGGCCGGCGAAACTGAGAGGGAGGTTTCAAACATGTTACTATACCGTCATTTCAGATCCGAAAAAAGACGAGTGGAACAAACGAAATTCGTGAATGTATATACCTGCCGTTTTCGTGATAAAACGTACAATGTCGTGATAACCAAACGTTTCGCAAACAAACATACCGTTTTAAAGTGTGATGGTAATCGCATCGTATGGGAACAGATTCCCGCACTGTTCAACTGGGGTGGGAGTATGCACGGTGAAGATATACCGATCTATCAGTATAACCAAGAGAGAGAGCGGTGCGTGATATTTGTCGTTCGCGGTAAGCCGAACGGTGTTATTGGTTTAGATGACGGAATCTTTCGTTCGGCAGATAAGTTCGATGAGAATTGTGTGAACGTTATGACGTATAAACGGTTTAAGAAATTGTAAGAAAATACGTCCGCACGGATCGCAGTTGCTTGACAACCGATGGGGAGTATGTTTTAATTGTATTAGAACAAATAGGGAGGTCTGTATTATGGGAATTGTTGGGATCGTGTTGGTTGTTTTGGCGATCATCGTTTTGGTGCCGTGTGTTCGCATTGTGCCGCAGGCAACCGAATATGTGGTAGAATTTCTCGGGAAATATAAAGCCACGTGGGAAGCCGGCATACATTTGAAGGTGCCGTTTCTGGAACGGGTTGCCAAACAGGTGACATTGAAAGAACAGGTCATCGATTCTCCTCCGCAACCCGTTATTACCAAAGATAACGTAACAATGCAGATCGATACGGTGGTATATTTTCGTATTTTTGATGCGAAACTGTATGCTTACGGTGCGGTGAATCCTATCAGTGCACTGGAAAACTTGACGGCAACCACACTGCGTAATATCGTTGGTGAATTGGAACTGGATAACACGCTTACCTCGCGTGATACCATTAATGAAAAGATGACGGCGATTTTGGACGAGGCGACCGACCAGTGGGGTATCAAGGTCAACCGTGTGGAATTGAAGAATATTATTCCGCCCACCGAGATTCAAAACGCGATGGAAAAACAGATGAAAGCGGAACGCGATCGGCGCGAAACGCTGCTGCAGGCAGAAGGCCACAAAGCGGCGGCTATCACCCGTGCGGAGGGTGACAAACAAGCGATGATCTTAGCTGCGGAAGGTGAGCGCGATGCGCGCATTGCCCGTGCGGAAGGTGAAGCGAAGGCGATTCTGCTTTCCAAACAGGCGGAAGCCGACGGTCTGCGTGCCATTAAAGAGGTGGGCGTGGACGGCGCTGTGTTGGAACTGAAGAAGTATGAAGCGCTGGTGCTGATGTCCAACGGTCGCGCCGCAAAGATCATCGTCCCCACCGATGCCGTGGAGGCGGTGAAAAGCAGCGTGCTGTTTTCGGAGTCGGCCGGTGTGGGTGACGTGACAAAAGAAGCGGAAGATGCCGTTTTGCCGCCCGAAGCCGATCCTTGCTGTGATCGCTTTGATAAAAAGGAGTAAATTATGAGATACGGAACAGGCGCGTGGATGTTCGGACGCTTCGGCGAGGACCGTTACAAGAAACTGAAAGAGAGCGGCTTTGACTGTGTCGATTATCCTTTGGCGGATACCGATGGTGAATTTTATACCGCTACCGATGAACGGCGGCATGCAATGATCGCACACGAAAAGGCGTTGGCGGCCGAATCCGGTGTCAGTTTTCATCAAGTGCACGGGCCGTGGCGCTGGCCTGCACAAGACGGTACCGAGGAAGAACGTGCCGAACGTATGGAGAAAATGAAACGCTCGCTTCAGTTTACCGCGGAACTCGGTTGTAAAAACTGGGTGATCCATCCGATAATGCCGTTTGGCGTTAACGAAAAGGATGATCCCGAGCTTGCCGCTAAAACGTGGGATATCAATCGTGTGTTTATGAGTGAGTTGTTGGCGTTGGCCAAAAGTTACGATATCACCATTTGTTTTGAAAATATGCCGATGCCTGCGTTTTCGCTGGGGGATCCTGCGGCGATCTTGAAATTTGTTCAAGAAATGAATGATGATCATTTTATGATCTGTTTAGACACGGGGCACGCCGAGGTCTGTCCCGACTTCACAGCCGGTAGTGCCGCACGGTTAATGGGAAAATACGTGCGGGTGTTACACGTGCATGATAACGACGGACAGCACGATTGGCATCAGTTGCCGTTTTTCGGTGTAACCGATTGGCAGGATTTTGGTGTTGCACTGAAAGAGATCGGTTATGACGGCGTGTTTAATTTCGAGACCAACCCGCCGTGGAAAATGCCTACGCCGCTGTTTGTTGAAACGGCTCAAACAATGGCCAAAATGGGCCGCACAATTATGGGCGAAGTGTAAAAAGAGGATGCAATCCGTGTGGATTGCATCCTCTTTTTATCGGTTTAGTACGTAATATCCTAAGTTTAAGTAGGCGGCAAATAACAGCCACGCAAAATAAGGGATAAGCAGCCAAGCGGCGGCTGTGCTGTGCGCGGAAAATCGTCGGATCGTATATGCAACCGCGCCGATCAGCAGAAGTATCCACAGGAAGGCGAATAACCGCCATTGCAGGCGGAAGAAAAAGAGCGGCCACAGCAGGTTGATCGCCAGTTGCAGAAAGTATACGCGCAAAGATGCGTTACGGTCGATATCGCCGGTCTTCCATATGAGATAAGCGGCGATCCCCATCGCGATATAGAGAACGGTCCACACGGGGAAAAACAGCCATGAAGGCGGTGCAAGCGGTGGCGGTTGCAGTGCCTGTATTACCGAAAAATCGCCGCCGAGCAGCGCGCCTATGCCACCTGCCAACAGGGTGATACCCACAAAAAACACAAACGCACCTACTGAAAATTTTTTGGTACCGATCGTCATATAAAAACCCCTCCCACAGCAATCCATATGCCGAGATGGGAGGGGTTTATTCCTTTGTATTATCTTAGAATGTTGCAAACAATAACTGTATCAGGGAAGTAAGGATGTTGATACCGAAATACGATACGGCGCCCCACACAAAGGATACACCGCCAAGCGTTTTCAAAGTTGTGCGGAAATCAGCGGGATCGTTTTCTTTGGCGGTACGCACCCGCTTTTTGCAGGTACGCAGATACATTTGGTTGGCAAACAGTCCGAATAACAATCGCATAACCACCATGGCGATCGACAGCAGGAAGAGCACGGGGAAATACCCTGCGTCATACGACATCTGGAACGGATCGATACCGTTGGCGGTGAGTGCTCCGCTCAAATAGAAAACGGTATAGTTTAAAGCGAAATACACCAAGTGGAACAGGCTGACTAAGATTCCGAGCACGTACTGTTTGCGATAGAGCAACCAGTACGGCGTAATCAAGAACGCCAACCAATTCCATTGCACGGAACGGCCGTTTTGAATCTTCTGAAAACGAGGGAGGTAGTACGCGGTGTTTCCGCCTACGCAAATCGCCAAGTCCTCGGCGGTAACGTCCTCGTCAAACGGCTCGCTGTGCGGCACACCACCCAAGGGGTCATACGCCGTGCGAAACGGTGAGTATTCGTGGAACGGAGCATTGTTTGGATGATGCGGTCGGTCGGCGGAACGCCACTCGTTTGTTTTGAGCGCACGGCCGCATCGCCCGCAGAACTCGGCATACTGCACGTTGGGGGCGCCGCAATGCGGACAAAGATTTTCGGCCGATGTGTGTTGCGCGGTTGCCGTACCGTTATCCGTTTGGCGCGACCATTGTTGCGGTGTGCCGTGTGTGGCTTCGAAATGACAATGTCCGTCTTGTTGCCAGCACGCACGATGGTGCGGAGCGCCGCATACGGGGCAGGTCACAATATCGTCGGTTTCCGTAAAGCGTTTGCCGCATACGGGGCAGGACTGCCCTTCATAAAAGAACATAATAACGGCATCCTTTCTGTCATACATAAATTACAACAAGTCTACTATACCGCCTTTTTCGCCAAGTTTCAACAGAAAAAGCATAAGTTTAAAGAAATTTTAAAAATCCGACGTTTGACGGTTGCACTTTTGTGCTATAAACAGTATAATACAAAATGTATGAATATATCTTTTTGAAATTTTTAAATTTTTCTGAAGGAGGGCTCGGCGTGGATAACGGCGGAGCACAACGCTTTTTTGAAGAAATTTGCGGAAAACGCGTAACGATCTGCGGGATCGGTATCAATAACACGCCCGTCATACGGCAATTTTTAGAGGCCGGTGCACACGTCACGGCTTGTGATCGCCGCACACGGGAAGAGTTGGGGGAGATTGCCTCAGAGCTGGAAGCGGCAGGTGCGGTGTTGCAACTGGGAGAAGGGTATCTCGATCGGTTGGATGCCGATTTGATTCTGCGTACACCGGGTATGAAACCCTATTTGCCCGCTTTTGAAGCAGCGAGAGCGCGCGGAGTAACCGTCACCTCCGAAATGGAATTGTTTTTCTCGTTATGCCCCGCGCCGATCTATGCGGTGACAGGCTCGGACGGAAAGACCACCACTACCACCATTTTGGCACGTTTGCTGGAACGGAGCGGACGGCGCGTGTGGTTGGGCGGCAACATCGGGCGCGCGTTGTTGCCGTTTGTTCGCGAGGTGAAGGCGGAGGATGCTGCCGTGGTGGAACTTTCCAGTTTTCAGTTGACGGGGATGACACAATCGCCGCACGTCGCGGTGGTGACCAACGTTGCTCCCAACCATTTGGATTGGCACACCGATATGCAAGAATATATTGACGCAAAACGCAATTTGGTGTTGTGGCAACAGGCAGGCGATCGCACGGTGTTGAATGCGGATAACGCCATTACTCGTGACTATGCCGCGGGATTGCGTTCTTCTTGCGGTTTCTTTTCGCGGTTGCAAAAACCGCAGAACGGTGCGTTTTTACGCGAAGACGGAGTGCTGTGCGCCGTGACCGATTCGGTGGAAACGCCGATCGTTGCGGCATCGGAGATTCGTATACCCGGTGTGCACAATGTGGAAAACTATCTTGCGGCGATCGCCGCACTGCGCGGTGAGGTTTCGCCGACGGTGATAGCGGATTTTGCACGCGAATTCGGCGGAGTGGAACATCGCTCGGAATGGGTACGCAGTTTGAACGGCGTAGAATGGTACAACGATTCCATCGGTTCCAGTCCTTCTCGCACGGTGGCAGGCTTACACGCGTTTGACCGTAAAGTGATTTTGATCGCAGGTGGTTACGATAAACACATTCCCTACGACCCGCTCGGTGTTGCGGCCAAAGATACCGTGAAAGCGGCGGTGTTGCTGGGGGCAACCGCCGAGGCGATCGAACAGGCGATTCGTGCATACAGTGATTTGCCGATCCAACGGGTATCCAATATGGAAGAAGCGGTAGCGGCCGCTCACGCCTTGGCGCGTGACGGCGATATCGTGTTTATGTCGCCCGCCAGTGCGAGTTTTGATATGTATAAGAACTTTGAGGAACGCGGACGTCATTTCAAGCGTCTTGTGCAGGAACTGAAGGAGGAAGAATAATGCAGGTAAACTCGGTTTTGCAAGAGTTGTGCATGGCGGCGGGTGTGGGTGGTATGACCGATGCCGCCGCGTGTGCGGCAGACTTGTTGCGGCCCTATTGCGACAATGTGGAGTGCGATGCGCTCGGCAACGTGGTTGCGTGGCGAAAAGGCAAACGCGACGGCCTTCCGACGGTGATGCTGGAAGCACATATAGACGAGATCGGTTTTGTGGTGACCGGTGTGGATGACCGTGGTTTTGTAAAAGTAGCGAACTGCGGCGGTGTGGACAACCGCGTGTTGACCGCTTCGGAAGTGACGGTGTACGGTGATCGCCCGTATGCGGGTCTGTTTTGCTCGGTACCGCCGCATCTCGGCGGGGGAGATCTGCCCGCCGTGACCGATCGCGGCATTGACGTCGGTATGACGGCTGAGCAGGTGCGTGAGCACATTCCCGTGGGTTCGCCTGTGTCGTTTCGTAAGGTCTATAAGCCGTTGCTTGCCACGCGGGTGTGTGCCGCTTCGCTTGATGACCGTGCCGGTGTGGCGGCGGTACTGTATTGCTTGTCGTTGTTGGAAAACGAGCAACTGCCGGTAAATGTGGCGGTGCTGTTTTCGGTACAGGAAGAACTGGGGATGCGCGGTGCCGGTGCGGCAACCTTCGCGATCGACCCGCAAGTTTCGGTGTCGGTGGACGTGAGCTTTGCGGCCTCTCCGTTGGAAAACGGTACGATCACCACCAAACTCAGCAAAGGCCCGATGGTCGGGATGTCCCCGTCGCTGAACGTGGATATCAGCCGTAAAATGGCGGAACTTGCCAAAACACACGACATTCCGTTCCAATACGAGGGGATGGGCGGTTCTACCGGTACGAACGCCGATCGGATCGGCGTTACGCGCGGCGGTGTAAAGACGGCGTTATTGTCGGTACCGCTTCGTTATATGCACACCCCCGTTGAGGTGGCCGACCTTACGGATATTGAGAACACGGCACGGTTGATGGCGGTGTTTGTAAAGGAAGGGAGTGTCGAGGTATGCTGAAGCACTTAGAGGCACTTGTGGCGCTAGAGGGTATTTCCGGCCACGAAAAGACGGTGCGTGAGTATATTTTGGCCGCACTGAAAGAGTATCCCGTGGAATTTACCTATAAAGAAGACTCACTCGGTAACTTGTTGGTGGAAGTGAAAGGGGCAGAGCCTGCCAAACAGCGCGTGTTGTTTAACGCACATATGGATGAGGTCGGCTTGATCGTGACCAACGTCACCGAGGACGGCTTACTGCGTTTTGCCACGGCGGGCGGCATTGATGAAAAAGTGCTGGTCGGTCGAACGGTTACGGTGAACGGTCACACGGGTGTGATCGGTTGCGGTGCGATTCACCTTTGCTCGGGCGAGGAGAAAAATCGTGCCGTGGCGAAAGATCGTTTGATGGTGGATATCGGTGCCTCATCCCGTGAAGAAGCGGAGGCGGTGGTTACCATCGGTGATCCCGTGGTGTTCGACAGCGATATGGTGGCGCTGTATAATGACCGTTTTAAAGCTCGTGCGTTGGATGACCGTGCAGGGTGTGCACTGTTGCTTTCCTTGCTTGAAAAACCGTTGCCCTTTGATATTCAACTGGCATTTACCGTGCAGGAAGAACTGGGGTGTCGCGGCGGTGCCGTGGCGGCGTTTACGATGCAACCCGACATTTCGGTGACGGTAGAAACTACCACCGCCTCGGATATCGCAGGTACACAGGCGGGACAAGAGGTTTGTCACATGGGTGATGGTGCCGTTGTGTCTTTTATGGACGGCCGCACATTTTATGATCAACCGCTGTATAAGCAGATTCGTGCATTGGCGGATGCCAACGGTATCAAAACGCAGACTAAGACTACCATTGCGGGCGGTAACGATGCGGGTGCTGTGCAAGCAGCAGGGCACGGTGCGCGCGTGGCCGCGGTGTCGATGCCGTGCCGGTATATCCATTCGGCAGGCAGCGTGCTTTCGGAAAGTGATATCGAAGAAACCTGCCGTCTGCTTCGACTGCTTGCCGAAACTTTACCGGGAGAATCGGTATGATCCGTGCGGCGGACAGTGAGGCGCTCGGCGCGCTTTTGCCAAACAGTGAGGCAATGCTTCGTATTCTCGGCGCAGCGGCTGCCTATGGTATCGAACGCCCGTTTTGTCGCTTTTGGACGGATGATCACGGCGGCGCGTTAATGATCGCGGAAGGTGTTGCCACACTGCACGCGCCGTCTTTTGCAGAGGATTGGTTGACGTTTCTCACAATGTCACCGGATGTGTACCGTGTGCGAACCGATGCCGCCACAGCGCAAGCGTTAGCGTTGCTTTGGAATACAGAGGCAACTTGCGGCCAAGTGATGCGCGCGCAGACGATCACTCCGTGCGGCGATGCGGTCGTTTCTGCGCCGTCGCAATTGTATCCGTTGATCTCGGCGGTGTTCGGTGAGGCGGTGCCGCCGTTTGACGGATGGTACGCCGATGTGCATCATCGGTTACGACGTGAGCGATTTCACGCGTGTGCGGTGTGCGAGGGGGGAGAGGTCCTCTCGTGTGCTATGACGGTGGCAGAGTGTGATGCGGCCGTGTTGCTCGGTGCCGTGGCGACTCATCCTGCGGCACGCGGGCGAGGATTGGCTTCGGCGTGTGTCACTCAGTTGGCGCATATCTGCCGACAAAGCGGAAAAGACGTGTATATTTCCCCCAAAAACGCCGCCGCGGCGGAATTGTACAGCCGCCTTGGGTTTATGGTGTGCGGTGATTGGGGGCAGGTTCAAAGAGGAAAGGAATAACAAATGGAAACTCCGTTTTTTCAAATTGACCCGCGTTTGCAAGCGGTCTCCGCACGCGCGATGGTGCGTGCGGCGGAAGCGTTTTCACGTATTGAGGAGAACGCAACCTATAATCAGCAAAAAGTGTTGGCGGCGTTTATTCACAACAACGTAAGCGAAAGCCACTTTGCGGCAACCACCGGTTACGGTTACGGTGACCGCGGGCGAGACGTGTTGGATGCGGTGTTTGCAGAGGCGATGGGGTGTGAGGATGCACTGGTGCGTCACTATCTCCTCTCCGGCACTCACGCCATTGCAGTGGCGCTGTTTGGCCTTTTGCGTTCAGGTGATACCCTGCTTGCCGCTACAGGTGCGCCGTATGATACACTGCAAACCGTGATCGGCACAACGGGGGCGTTGGGGTCGCTTAAGGAACACGGTGTGAATTACCGCGAAGTGCCGCTTGCCAAAGGACACCCCGATCTTGTGGGTATACAACAAGCGTTGAAAGAAGATCGGTCGGTTAAGGTGGTACATATTCAGCGTTCACGCGGGTACGATACGCGCGAATCTCTTTCGGTGTCCGCTATCGGCGAAGTGATCGCGGCCGTGCGTGCGGTACGTCCCGATGTGATCGTGTTTGTGGATAACTGTTACGGCGAATTTGTGGAAAAGCAAGAGCCGTCGGCGGTTGGCGCGGATATTATGGCAGGTTCACTGATCAAAAATCCCGGTGGCGGTATTGCCGAAAACGGCGGATATATTTGCGGTCGGCGTGATTTGGTGGAACTGTGTGCCGCGCGTATGACCACCCCCGGCCTCGGCCGTGAGATCGGTGCTTCACTCGGTCACAACCGCACGTTGTTTATGGGCCTGTTCCAGTCGCCGCACGTTGTGGGTGAGGCTCTGAAAACGGCGGTGTATTGTGCCGCGCTGATGGAAGAACTCGGTTATGAGGTGTCGCCGGCGGCAGCAGCACCGCGTGCGGATATCGTACAGGTGGTGAAACTCAAAAACGAAAAAGCACTGATCGCATTTTGTCAAGGTATGCAAAGCGGCGCGCCCGTTGATGCCTTCGTTGTGCCCGAACCGTGGGATATGCCGGGGTATGACAGTCCGGTTATTATGGCGGCAGGAGCGTTCACG
Organism: Oscillospiraceae bacterium; assembly: GCA_015065865.1. GTDB lineage: Bacteria > Bacillota > Clostridia > Oscillospirales > Acutalibacteraceae > SIG588. The sequence continues at coordinate 14,328 of SVPM01000007.1, forward strand.
ATGGGTGCTTCCATCGAGTTGTCTGCCGATGCGCCGCTTCGTCCGCCGTTTGCGGCATATATGCAGGGCGGCATCAACTTTCCGTCGGGTCAGATGGGTGTGTTGCTTGCCGCACAGTCGATGCTGGATGCGGGGGAATTGAATATATGAAAAAAAGAACGACGGCGGACCGTCGTTCTTTTTTTACGATTTCAGATCATCGTGTATACCGTCAAAATCGAGCGCTTCTTCATCGCCCTCTAACATTTCGCCTGTGCGGACACGCATACGCAAACGTTCATACTCCACGCGTTCGTCCAACAATTCCTTGAAATCGCGCGGGTTACGTATGTTCTTAATAACCAATTCGGGCAAACTCTGATCGGTACTTGCCACCCGCACACTGCCCAACTTGAACAACTTCTGCCACAAGGTGCGGCAAAGCGACGTGTCCATAATGCGGTAAAGCAAAATATCGTCCTCGTGTGTGGAAAGCAGACCGCTTTGCACCGTAAGTTTTTTGTTGTTCAAACGGTATACCGTAAAAGTAAAGGGGAGACCGAGGAATCCCCAACGTTTGCGTTCTTGAACAATGGAATCGCTTGTCGTTTCCGTGCGTTCCTGTTTTTCTTCGCTCATAAAAATACCTCCTAAATCACTTGGATTGCACATAGTATAGCAAAAAAACTTCGTTTTGTCAAATTGAGCAAAACAAAGGTCGGTGCGCCCGACCGAACGTCGTTCGCACCGACCCTACAAGAGAGATCAGCAGCAGGTGCCGCAGCCACAGCCGCCGCAACCGTTACCGCAGCCGTTGTTCACCGTGTTGCCGCAGCCACAGTTGTTGCCACCGCAGTTGTTGTCGAGCAACAACAGGATGCCGACAATGAACAGGATCCACGCCCAGGTGCAGTCATTCCCACAAAACAGATTGGACAGACACATAATAAGTTCCTCCTTTAATTCTCTCCCGAAAGGGAGGATTACACCCCATACTATGATTGGTTTTGCCAATCGGTCACAGTGTTTTAAAAAAGTTTATAAAACAGAGAAAACAATAGAAATAACGAGGAAATAAGAGATATATGAAAATACAGAAACCCGAAAGGACTAGAAAGGTCAAATTTGACTTTTCTAGTCCTTGACTTTCTTTGACTTTTGCGGTACAATGTGTACAACAAAAGAGAAAAAGGAGTGACGATATGCGAATAAGTGACGAGATTGCGGCCTATATTCTTCATAGATTGGAACAGGCGGAGGACGGCGCGGCAGAGTTGCAACGCAATTTGCTGGCGGAAGAACTCGGGTGTGTTCCCAGCCAGATCAGTTATGTGCTGACGTCGCGCTTTACTCCCGAACAAGGGTATATCGTAGAAAGTAGACGTGGCGGCGGCGGGTATATTCGCGTACAACGTATTCGATATAACGCCGTGCAGGCGGCACTGATGCACATCGTGAATTCGGTGGGAGATACGCTGTCAGCGGTTACGGCGAATGCGATATTGGAAAATCTGGTGGATCGCCGCGTACTGGAAGAAAAGACGGCAAGGCTGATCGGCGCGGCGTTGTCGGATAAAGCTTACCGCAATGTTGCCGTGGGCGATCGCGATCGCTTGCGGGCGGCGTTGCTTAAGCAAATGTTGATCACCTTAGCAGATTCTTGATAGGAGTGTGAGGAAATATGTTGTGTCAGAAATGCGGAAAGAATCCTGCAACCACATACGTTAAACGAACGGTGAACGGAGTAACCACCGAATACCGTTTGTGTGCTTCCTGTGCGGCGGGTGTCGGCGGATTTGATCTTGGCTCATTTTGGGGAAGTTTGTTTGCGGAACCTTCGGCCCGTCACGCGGCGGATACGGTGCGGTGCAACGGATGCGGAAAGACCTTCCGTGAGATCGCCTCGTCCGGTAAAGCGGGTTGTCCTTCTTGCTACACTACGTTTTATGATCGCCTTTTACCCTCGGTGCAACGCATTCACGGCAAAACGGGTCACGTGGGAAAAATACCGTCATCCGCCGCAGGTGAGGTGCGTCTGGAACGTGAATTAGAAGAGCTTCGCCGACAGTTAAACGAAGCGATTGCCGCACAGGAATATGAAAAATGTGCGGGACTGCGTGACCGTATCCGCGAATTGGAAGGAGGTGCGGACCATGAGTGAGCGTTGGTATCGTCAAAATGGCAACGAAGGTGACGTGGTCATCAGCACCCGTATTCGTTTGGCACGCAACCTGCCCACCTATCCGTTTCCCGCAGGGATGACTGCGGAGCAACGCCGTGAGGTTTGCCAAAAGGTGCGTGCCGCTTTACAAGCGTGTGAAGAAAAATGGGAATATCTTGAGATGCAGAATATGTTGGAGCGCGATGCGCTCGCTATGGTGGAGCGCCATCTCATCAGCCCTGATTTTGCTGCTTGCACCGAAGGCAGCGGCCTTCTGCTGGCAGAGGACGAGAGTGTAAGTTTGATGGTTTGTGAAGAAGATCATCTTCGTTTGCAGGCGATGGGGGCAGGTCTTCAACCCGATGAACTCTATCAAAAACTGGATGCGATTGATACATTGTTGGATGAATCGCTGCACTTTGCATTCGATGAACGTCTGGGATATCTCACCCAGTGCCCGACCAATCTCGGCACCGGTATGCGTGCTTCGGTCATGTTGCATTTGCCGGCATTGCAGGAGCGCGGTATGGTACAGCAACTCGCGAACACAGTATCGAAACTGGGGCTTACCATCCGCGGTATGTACGGCGAGGGAAGCCGCTCGGAAGGGGCGCTGTATCAGTTGTCCAATCAGGTGACTTTGGGAATTTCGGAACAAGCGGCAATAGACAATTTGAAAGGTATCGTGGCACAGATCGTCAAAGAGGAACGTGCCGCCCGTGATGAAGCGGCGAAAAGCCCCGTGTTTGCCGACCGTGTATTCCGCTCGCTTGGTATTTTGCAAAATGCGCGACTTCTTTCGCACGAGGAGTCTATGAAACTGTTGTCCTATCTGCGTATGGGCATCACAGCGGGGTTGATCGAAACGGTGACGTTGGACACGGTGAACGGCTTGATGTATGACGTACAACCGGCGGCGGTGATGACCGCGGCGAGAGAGGATATGGATGCAGCGGCAAGAGATGCCGCCCGTGCCGCAATGGTGCGGAACGTATTATCTTGAAAGGAGAAAAATCACAATGTACCGTTTTAAAGGATTTACCGAAAAAGCCAACAATGCCATCAACTTTGCAATAGCAGCGGCAGAAGAATTGGGACATACCTATATCGGTACAGAACATCTGATGCTTGGCTTACTGCGAGAAGGCACGGGTGTCGCCGCTACGGTTTTGGCAGAACAAGGTGTTACGGCGGCTGAGTATGTGGAAAGTATTAAAAAAATCGAGGGGAGCGGTCAGCGCAGCCATTTGTCGCCGCAGGATTTTACTCCTCGTGTGAAAACGTCGCTCGAGTTGGCGGTCGCCGAGGCTTCGGCGATGCAACAAGGGTTTGTGGGGACGGAACACCTGTTGTTGGCTGTTTTAAAGGATGAGAGCAGTGTGGCGATGCGCCTGCTTACCGCACTCGGCGGACGTGCAGACGAGCTGGAAGAAGCGATCAGTCGCGCTGTTGGTCTGGCACCGTCGGCAATGGCGGAATCGGCGCACGGCACTCATCGTCCGCAAGGAGGAAAGACTCCTACGTTGGATCAATTCGGACGTGATCTTACCGCTATGGCGCGTGAAGGCAAGATCGATCCGGTGATCGGTCGTGCCAATGAGATCGAGCGGGTGATACAGATCCTTTCCCGCCGCACCAAGAACAACCCTTGTTTGATCGGTGAACCCGGTGTGGGTAAGACGGCCATTGCAGAAGGCTTGGCGCAAAAAATTGCGGCGGATGAAGTACCCGATCTGTTGCGAGGTAAACGGTTGGTTGCGCTGGATCTGACGGGTATGGTGGCAGGCACCAAATATCGCGGCGATTTTGAAGAACGTATCAAAAATGCCATCGATGAGGTGAAACAAGACGGGAATACCGTTCTGTTTATCGACGAGATCCATACGTTGATCGGTGCCGGTGCGGCAGAAGGTGCCGTGGATGCGGCGAATATCTTGAAACCGTCGTTGGCACGCGGCGAGATGCAGGTTATCGGTGCAACCACATTGGACGAATATCGCAAGCATATCGAAAAGGATGCGGCGTTGGAACGGCGTTTTCAACCGGTAACGGTGGGGGAACCGACCGCCGAAGAAGCGGTGCAGATCTTGTGCGGATTGCGTGACAAGTATGAGGCACATCACAAGGTGAAGATTACTGATGAAGCCATTGAAGCGGCTGTGAAACTGTCGGTTCGTTATATCGCTGATCGGTATTTGCCCGATAAGGCGATCGATCTGGTGGATGAAGCCGCATCGCGTGTGCGTTTGAAAACCTTCTCTACGCCGCCCGATTTAAAAGAGATGGAAGCCGAGCAAAAGCGGCTGGAACAGGAAAAGAAGGCTGCGGTAAACGAACAGGATTTCGAACGGGCTGCTCGATTGCGCGATGAAGAAAAACAACTCCTGCAAAAATTGCAGGAAGAAAAAGAGATGTGGCAGGAAAAGAACGCGGGGATCAGCGGCGAAGTCGGTGCCGATGAGATTGCCGAGATCGTTTCGGGCTGGACGGGTGTGCCCGTCGTGCAACTGACCGAAGAAGAAAGCCACCGCCTTTTGAATATGGAATCCGTGTTGCATGATCGCATCGTAGGACAGGATGAAGCGGTGTCGGCGGTGTCCCGTGCGATCCGTCGCGGACGTGTCGGCTTGAAAGATCCTCGCCGTCCGATCGGATCGTTCATCTTCCTTGGTCCCACGGGCGTGGGTAAGACGGAACTGTGCAAAGCACTGGCAGCCGCAATGTTCGGTGACGAAAATGCGATGATTCGTTTGGATATGTCGGAATATATGGAAAAACACACCGTGTCACGGCTGGTCGGTTCACCTCCCGGTTACGTCGGCTATGACGAGGGCGGTCAGTTGACCGAAAAGATCCGTCGTAAACCGTATTCGGTCGTATTGTTTGATGAGATCGAAAAAGCCCATCCCGATGTGTTCAATATGTTGTTGCAGATTTTGGATGACGGTATTTTGACCGATGCTCAAGGACGGCGAGTGGATTTTAAAAATACAGTTATCATTATGACGTCAAACGTTGGTGCACGACGTATCACCGATGTTAAAAACTCTTTTGGGTTCGGCGATGCCGACAGTGCAACGTCCACAGCGCGGCAGATCCGCGAAAACGTGATGAAGGAACTCAAAGAGGTGTTCCGCCCCGAATTCCTCAACCGTGTGGATGACACGATCGTATTTCACCAGCTTACGCGCGAGGATATTATGGAAATTGCGCGCCGTATGCTTCGATCGCTGGAAGATCGGCTTTCGAATATGGAAATGCGTCTGCAGGTAAGCAATGATGTGATCGAAGCGGTTGCGGATGCAGGGTTTGATCCGGTATACGGTGCACGTCCCTTACGGCGTGCCATTCAATCGAAAATTGAAGATCCGTTGGCAGAACACCTGTTGGAAGGTGATTTCAAAGCAGGCGATACGGTGCAGGTCGGTGTAAAGGATAACGGCTTTACATTTGAAAAACAAGAATAAATCAACGCAAAGCAACGGCATTCGTTATCACACGAATGCCGTTGCGTGTATTTTGCCCCAAAAACGCGAAAATTTGCCGTTATAACCCTTGCATTGTAGGTCGAAACGCGGTATAATGAACAAAGGTATGAGAGGGGGAGCGGTATGTCGAAAAATAATGTACGCGCCTTCTTACTCATGATCGTCACAGGTTTTATGATGGGAATTGCCGCAATTGCACCGGGTATCAGCGGCGGCGCCATCGCCGTTGTCTTCGGGTTGTACGAACCGATCACCGAAGCGGTCGGTACGCTGTGGAAAGATTTTCCCCGAAAACTGCGGTTTTTGGCACCGCTCGGTATTGGCGCGGCACTGGGAATGTTGCTGTTCGGCCGTTTGATTCTTTTTTTCTTTTCGGAATATACAGCGATGACCTGCGCGGTGTTTGTTGGCTTGATCGTCGGCACGTTGCCCTCTGTGTTTCGCACCGCTGCACGTGACGGTTTTCGTCTGCGGTATCTGGTTGCTACCGTGTTGTGCGCGGTGGCGGTCGGGTGGGTGACCACGTTGAACGAAATGCAGTATATTGCGACCCAACCGATGCTTCCGCACGGGTTGATGCTGTTATGCGGCGGCATATTAGGGGTCGGCAGTGTGCTACCGGGGACAAGCGCCTCCTTCGTGCTGATGGCACTCGGTATGTATGAACCGATGCTGGCGGCAGTGAGCGGGTTGGATATCCCGCGACTTGTTTTACTCGGCATCGGTTTCGGTGCAGCATTTTTTATGCTGGCACGACTGATTGGTTGGGTGTACAAAAAAGCATACGGTTGGATGAGTTTTGCGGTTATCGGGATGCTGCTTGGTTCGGTCTGGGCGGTTTTGCCTTCTCTTACCGAAGGCGTTTGGAACTTGCTGATGATAGTATTGGTTGTCGGTGCGGCAGGGTTGTCGTACGGGTTACTTCGAATTAAAGGTTAGGAGTGTGTATCGAGATGAAACGGTTTGCGGCAGTGTGCGCGACGGTGGCATTGCTTCTCTTTTTGCTTGTTGGGTGTTCTCCGTCTTCTGTCGATAATATCATGGCCGTCTGCATTTCGGAGGTAATGGCACAAAACAACGGAATTCTTGCCGATCCCGATGGTGAGTATTCGGATTGGGTGGAACTGTATAACCCGACCGAAACGGATATTGACCTTGCGGGGTTTTCGTTGACGGATGATGCAAACGAACCGAAACGCTATGTGCTTCCGTCGGTAACGATCAAAGCGGGCGAGTATTGGTTGGTCTATGCTTCGGGCAAGAACACCGCCGATGTGGCAAATCGTGTGATCCATCTGCCGTTTTCACTGAAAGCAACGGGGGAAACGGTGTATCTGTACACCCCCGAAGGGGATATGCTTTCAAAGGTAGAGATCATCAATTTGGGTGAGAACCTTACGTGCGGCAGCGATAAGGCGGGGAATACCGTTTATTTTGCAACGCCCACTCCTGCTGCCGCTAATTCGGCACTCAAAACCGATGCCGCACAGCCGAGTGTTTCCACTTCAACGGTCACGGTGTGCATCAACGAGTATACCACCTCCGATACCGTGACGTTAGCGGATGTCGACGGCGATTTTTCTGCATGGGTAGAACTGTATAACTATGGCGACAGTGCCGTGAGTTTGCAGGGTTTTGCTTTGTCGGATGATGCAACCAAAAATGATAAATGGCTGTTCCCCGACGTGATGATGGAAGCCGGAGAATATGTGTTGGTGTTTCTTTCGGGGAAAACGATCGCATATGTAGATGGCGGTGAATTGCACGCCGATTTTAGTTTAAGCGGAAAGGAAGACACACTGACACTGTACGATACCGCCAAACGTGTGGCGGACAGCGTGCCGGTGTATGCACTCACATCCAATTTGAGTTACGGCCGCACGGCAGACCGCAGTGGGTGGAATTTTTTTGCACGTACTACGCCTGCCGCCGCCAATACCGTGACCGGTTTCGATGAGATCAACAGTGCATTGTATCCGATGAGCAAGGCATTGGTGATCAATGAAGTAGCGGCGGTCAACCGCACGGGTGTTGCGGCATCCGATGGTAAAACATACGATTACGTGGAACTGTATAATCCGACGAAAGAGCCTGTTTCCCTTGTGGGATACAGGCTCTCGGGCAATAAATCGGCCAAAGCGGGGTGCGCGTTGCCCGACATTACACTGGGGGCCGGCGGTTATTTCTTGGTCTATTGCGGTGCAGATACGGAGCAGTATAACGCCGATACGGGAGAACAATTCGCCACTTTCGGTATTACACGCTACGGAGAGAAACTGTATCTGTTTGATAAAAACGACGTGGTAGCAGACAGCTTTGTGAGCGGCCGTCTGGATGATACGCAGTCTTGCGGGCGTATCAGCACGACCGATAATAAAATGTATTATTTCACAACCGCTACACCGGCCGCAGCCAACCCGCAAAACGGTAATCGCGGCCCCGTGGCAACACCGGTGTTTTCCTTGGCAAGTGGATACGCCGAAGCAGGCAGTACGGTGACGGTTACTTGCCCGAACGCGGAAATTCATTATACGACCGACGGAAGCACTCCCACGAAGGAGTCACCGTTGTATACTGCACCGCTTACGATAACGCAAACCGTTACGATTCGTGCCAAAGCGTGGCGGGAAGGGTTTATGCCGTCGGATGACAGTGCAGGCAGTTACATCGTGGGTAATCGGCACACGTTGCCGGTGATGTTCCTTTCTACCGACCCTGCCAATCTGTATGATTACGATATCGGCATTTTTGCAGATGGGCCGGGATATACCGAAACGTTTCCTCACGTAGGTGCTAACTATTGGAAAGATTGGGAACGCCCCGTTCACGTGGAATATGTAGATGAAAACGGACAGGCGCAGTTGGAGTTTAATGCCGGTATTAAGGTGTTCGGACAATACAGCCGTGCACAAACCCAGAAGAGTGTGTCCATCAATATGCGCGACAAATACGGTGTGACCGAAGTGTGCTATCCGTTCTTCGGGGATTCCGCTACCAACGTATATTCCGAGTTGGTGTTGCGTAATGCGGGACAGGATATCAACAAAGCACACATCCGTGACGCGTTTACGGCGATGGTCGTAAAGGATCAGATGGATCTGGATATCATGGACTATCAGCCGATTGTGGTATATATAAACGGCGAATATTACGGTTTATACGATCTGCGCGAAAAAATCTGCGAAGCGTACGTTTCCAACCGCACGGGGGTGCCGGAAGAAGATATGGATATGATCAAAGGAAACAATATGATCATGTCCGGATCATACGATTCACACGAAGCACTGTTGGAATACGTGAAAAACCACAGTTTGAAAGACGAAGCCAGTTATCAATACGTGTGCGATCAAGTAGACGTGGACGAATTGATCAACTACTGGATATGTGAAAGTTTTTTCAATAATACCGACACGGGAAATATTAAGTACTACAAAGTGCGATCGGACGGTAAATGGCGGTGGGTGATGTTTGATATGGACTGGGCACTCTCCACATCGACCTATCAATGGAATATGATCGAGGAGATCGTCAACCCCGCGGGTCACGGAATCGCCAAGATGTTCGACACCACGTTGATGTGCGGTCTGATGCAAAACGACACGTTCCGCGACAAGTTTATTCGGGAATATTTGCGCCATCTGCACACCACGTTTGCACCCGAACGGATGCTGACGATCTATGATCAACTGCTGGCGGAGATCGAACCCGAAATGGAAGCACATACCGCGAAATGGGGGCAACCCGCTACGAAAGCGGCGTGGGAAGGTCACTGCCGCACGTTGCGCGGTATTATCGAGAAGAAAACGGAACAGACCAAACAGCATTTGATTCAAACTTGCACCGCCCAAAGCGGCTATTTGAAAAACTATTTTGGATTGTCGCAGGAAGAAATGAATGCGTATCTTGCACAGTACGAGTGAGGAACGGTATGCCTAAAAAGAACGATGTAATTGAGTTGACGATTGAGGCGATGTCCTCAGAGGGGAGCGGCATTTCTCACTGCTCTGAAAACGGTGAAAAAGGAATGGCGGTATTCATTCCGGCCACGGCGGTGGGAGATCGCGTGCTTTGTCGCATTGTTAAAGTGGAAAAACGGTTGGCATACGGTAGGGTGGAGAAACTGCTCGAATCGGGGGAAGATCGCCTGATTTCCGATGAAGAGGAATGCCCCGTAGCCTCTCCGTGCGGTGGCTGTGTGTACCGTCACGTTACGTATGAAGCGGAATTGCGGTATAAATGGCAGCGTGTGGCGGATGCGCTTTCTCGTATCGGCGGGATCGCCGTTACGCCGAATCCCATTGTGGGAAGTACTCCCGAACGATACCGCAACAAAGCGCAATATCCCGTAGCGAACGGGGAAGAGGGGCTGCGGTTCGGATTTTATGCACCGCGCAGTCATCGCCTTGTGGAACAACGGAATTGCTTGTTGCAGCCGCGTGAGTTTGAATGTGTACTGAACGCCGTTGCCGCGTGGGGAAATGCGGCGGAGGTAAAAGCGTATAACGAAACGGACGGCAGCGGACTTTTACGGCACGTATATATTCGCAAAGCAGAGGCTACGGGCCAAATCATGGTTTGCCTTGTGTGCACAAGCGGCCGCTTGCCGAACACTGAGGATCTGGTCACCCGTTTGCGTGCGGTTTCCGGTGTTTGTACCGTGGTGGTTAACATTAACCGTGCAGATACGAACGTGGTCTTGGGTGACGAAGAATTCCCGCTGTACGGCAGCGGCGTGATCGAGGACCGTTTGTGCGGTCTTACGTTCTCACTGTCGCCGCGTTCGTTTTATCAAGTAAATCACGCGCAGGCCGAAGTGTTGTATTCCTTGGCGGCACAAGCGGCGGCGCTCACGGGAAAAGAGACCCTGCTTGACCTTTATTGCGGAACGGGCACCATCGGGTTGTCGATGGCAAATAAAGCAGCCCGATTGATCGGTGTGGAGGTGGTTCCGTCCGCTGTGGCGGATGCACGTCGTAATGCGGAACGCAACGGCGTACATACCGCACGGTTTCTCTGTGCCGATGCCGGGGAGGCTGCGTGCAAGTTACGCGATGAGGGGATTCATCCCGACGTGGTGGTGATCGACCCGCCGCGTAAAGGATGCACACCCGACGTGATACATACCATTGCCGATATGGCCCCTGCACGTGTTGTATACGTGTCGTGTGATCCTGCAACGTTGGCACGGGATCTGAAATTGTTCGGTGAATTGGGATATACGACCAAAACGGTCACGCCGGTGGATATGTTTCCGCGTACCGCGCATGTGGAAACGGTTGTTCTTTTAAGCAGAGAAAAGGCCGATGATTATGCGTGCCATTCTGTTCATACAAAAGATTTGAAAACGAGTATGAATTGACCGACAAGTTTGAATTTGACGAGGTGATTATATGAAAAAAGCTTTCCATATAATTTGCTGTGCAACCGGTGCCGGAATGATTGGTTTCTTTGCAAATCAGTTGAATACCGTTGCGGGATGTGTATTCTTTACTCTTGGCGTTGCTTTGCTTGTTGGTTCGATCATTCTCGTATCGAAGCAAGATAAAGAAAAACGGTAGCATTACTAAGTCGGCAAGTCACTTCAAATAACAAAGAGATCACAATTATGAAGTTTGCTTTTGTGAATTTAAACCTACTTCGTCCCAAAGTGACCGAAAAAATAAATACATATCTTGCCCTGTCGGAGCACAACAGGCTGACAATAGGCCTTTATAAAAGCGGAAAAGGTTACGTTTTCGGAAGCGAGGAAGAAAATCGTCTTTTTTACGATATCGGCTCGGTAACGAAAACCGTAACCACCCATCTTATTTTGAAGCTTTATGAAAACAGAAGGCTTGATATTAACAAAACAGTCGATAGTTATTTACCTCTTAAAAAGGGAAAATATCCCACCGTTTATCAACTTTTAACCCATACTGCGGGATACCGCCATTTAACACCGATAGAGGTAACTCTGCCGTCCCTTATCGCTTATGGCTACGCCCGAAAAAATCCTTATGAGAACTGCACCGTAAGAACGGTTATAAAATGTCTTGAGCGACGCCGTTTTACAAAGCCCAAGGTGAGTTACGGATATTCCGACTTTGCCTCGGCTATTCTTGCCGCAGTAGCCGAGGAGGTTACAAGAACACCTTTTTCTACGCTTTTTGAGGAATTTATAAATAATGATTTGGGTTTAAAAGAAACCCTTATTGAGATCGGTTCCGAAAAAAGAAAACCATCCGCCGCAAAAGGTAAAAAGATTATGCCCTTCTGGGTATGGAAGAGGAACAACCCGTATATTGCAGGTGGAGGTATGGTAAGCAATATCGGGGATATTCTTAAATATATTGCATTGCAGATTGAAAGCGATAAACCCTATATCGCCTATGCCCATACAGTATGCGAATCTTCGGAACTTAAAAACAACAATCACCTTATGTGTATGGGCTGGCATACCTATAAAAAATCAAACCAGTTATGGCATGTCGGTGGAGTAGGAACCTTCCGCACCTCCGTTATCCTCAATAAACGGTTAAAGATTGGTGTGGCGGTTTTGGGTAATGCAAAGGGAAAGGCCTCTGCCAATGCCCACTATATTGCAAAAATGCTCTATAGCGAACTTAAAAATAACCGTATTCGTTTAAATGAGTAGTGAAAAATGTTGGTATACAGCATTTTCACAGCACACCCGATTTATTAATTGACAGCATGGAGGTTTATAACATGAAACACAGCAAAATGTGCCCTAAATGCCGATCGGGAAACATTGTACGTATCGATGGTTATGCCGGTCCGTACGGAACGGGCAACAACGTGATGACGGGTAACACGATCTTTTCGGCGGTGAACGTCAATCGCTACGTTTGTTGCGCTTGCGGTTACACCGAAGAATGGATCGACAAAGATGATATCGAGAAGATAGCAAACAGTAAAAAAGCGAAACGATAAGGTGGAACTTATGACGGTTGGATTGCTTTTTCAGGCATTAGCCAAGTTTTTGCTGGGTGTAGTTTTGGTTGGCGTATTGATCTTTTTGCCTGCGGGTACACTCGCGTTTTGGAACGGTTGGCTGCTTATGTGTGTGCTGTTTCTGCCGATGTTTTCGGCGGGACTTGTGATGATGTTCAAAAACCCCGCACTGTTACGGTCACGCTTAAAGGGCAAAGAAAAACAACAAGACCAACGTCTTGTTGTAAAGTTGAGCGGACTTATGTTTGCGGCAGGATTTGTTTTGGCGGGGTTGGGACACCGTTTCGGGTGGTTCGCCTTGCCCCGATGGGTCGTGTTCGCGGCTGTGGTCTTGTTTCTTTCGGCATACGTTTTATATGCGGAGGTCCTAAGAGAAAACACCTATCTCAGCCGTACTGTTGAAGTGCAAGCCGACCAAAAGGTGATCGACACGGGGGTGTACGGTATTGTGCGGCATCCGATGTACGGTGCGACGGTGTTACTGTTTTTATCTATGCCGCTGATATTGGGATCGCTTTACGCATTTATTGTGTTTTTACTGTATCCGTTTATCATTGCTAAGCGAATACACGGTGAGGAAGAATTTCTTGAAAAGGAATTGAACGGATACCGTGAATATAAGCAAAAAGTAAAATACTGCATGATACCGTTTGTTTGGTGATAAGCAGAGGAGAGATAATTATGAACGGAATGACCAGACGTGAAAGACAGGTTACCGATATGCAGGAGATCGTTCGTATTCTGGATACAGCGAAGATCTTGCATTTGGGATTGGTGGACGGCGATGAGCCGTACGTTGTGCCGATGAATTACGGCTATACGATGGAAGACGGCAAACTCACACTGTATCTTCACGGCGCGCCGCGAGGCCGCAAATTGGACGTTATGCGCCGGAATCCCAAAGTGTTTTTTGAAATGGAATGCGACATCGAACCGTTTGAAGGCGACGTAGCGTGCCGTTACGGCTTGGCGTATTTTTCGCTGATGGGGCGCGGCATTGCCGAGATTTTAGAAGATACCGAAGAAAAGAAACACTGTCTTTCGCTGTTTATGAAAACGCAGACGGGCGGCGGTGAGTTTGTGTTTGACGAAAAAATGGTCGCTATAGTCAGTGTAATTCGTATTACCGTATCGGATTATACTGCAAAATATCGCCCGTTACCGCAAAAAAAATAAGCAGAGCGCTTGGGCGCCCTGCTTATCGGAATCGTGTGAATATATTGTTTTTACTGCTGAGTTTACTTTGAAAACTCACACTCAGTACGAGTCCGATGCCGAGATACAGTGTCAGTACCGAACTTCCTCCCGCACTGAAAAAAGGGAGGGTAATGCCGATAACGGGCAGTAACCGCAGGTTCATACCGAGGTTGATAATGGATTGAAAGGCAATTAATCCCATCATACCGATGCACAGTGAACGGCCGAGTTCATCCCGTGCGCGCAGAGCGGATAACAGTAATGCAAAGATAACTCCCAGTAAAAGTATCAACAGGAGCAGTGAACCCATCAAACCGAATTCTTCTGCCGCTTCGGTAAAGATAAAATCGTTATTGCGGGCATAGAGCGAAACGGCGCCGCCTTTCAGATATCCCGTGCCCCACAACCCGCCGTTGCCCATCGATATCAACGCGTGGTTTTGTTGCCATCCGAAAGTTTCAAGGTATTCTTCGGGGTGTATGAGGGCCATAATACGTCCGCGTTTTTGTTCATCCAACACCTGCCAAAGCACAAACGCACTCGGCACGGCAGCACCTGCCACGGCGGCAAAATAGCCCCAATGCACCCCTGCCGCAAACATCATAACGGCGAAGATGCACAAGAAAACCAACGCGGTGCCGTCGTCACCTTGCAGAAAGACCAGTATCGACGGCAAGGCGGCGTGAGCGCACAATAACAGGACGGCGGGGAAACGGTGAATACTATCTTTCGCATATTCCAAGTGCTTGGAAAACGTAATGATAAATACGATCTTCAACAGTTCGGACGGCTGGAACGTAATGAACGGCGCATCCGAACCGAACGGAAGCCCGAGCCATGCCGTGTCATCCGTTCCTGCCACGTTGTAGCCGAGCGGTGTAAAGGTGAGCAACATCAAAATCAATGCAGGCACCGCAAATACGGGCCAAAATCGACATATGCTGCGATAGTCTGCCTGTGATATCAGAAGCGCCGCAAACATGCCTCCCACCGAAGCCGCCAGTTGGCTTGAAAAGCCGGAAGCGACTCCTGACGAGTAGACCAACAGCAACCCGTAGGTTGAGCAAAGGGTACACAAAACGATCAGCAGTTTATTGCTGCCGTGAAAAAAACGACCGAAAAACGCCGAAACTTTTTTCATTCTTGTCCACCCCTTCTGTAAGTATATGTTACAGTATAGCGTTTTTCTTCTGACTATGCAATAACCTCTTTTAATTTTTCGAAAAATATGTTATATTGATGCAGAGGTGATACCGATGGTGTACAAAAGTTCTTCGCCGCAACAGACGGAAGAGATTGCCGCACAATTTGCCAAAAGCTTAAAAGGCGGCACGGTGGTTGCGTTTTTCGGCGGACTCGGAATGGGAAAAACCGCCTTCGTGCGCGGAATGGCAAAAGGCCTTGAACTGGAGGCGGAAGTATCCAGTCCCACATTTGCTCTGGTACATGAATACGGCGGTACCCCTGCGCTTGTACACTTTGATATGTACCGTGTGAACGGATGGGAAGATTTGTATTCCACAGGATTTTTTGAGTATATCGATGCCGGTTGTATTCTGGCGGTGGAGTGGAGCGAAAACATTGAAGCGGCACTACCGACAGAAGGTACCGTGCGTGTAACGATTACGGCACAGGGTGAAAATGCTCGTTGCATTACTATCGAGGAGGAATGACACACCATGAGGATTTTGGCGGTTGAAACTTCGGCAGGACCCGCATCCTGCGCCGTGGTGGAAGACGGACGGGTGATTGCGAGCAGTTATAACAATACTGCACAAACGCATAGCCAGACGTTGATGCCGATGGTGGAAGCAATGTTAGAGCAAGCGGCGCTCACGGTGGCGGATATGGATCGCTTGGTGGTGTCGGCGGGCCCCGGTTCATTCACCGGAGTGCGGATCGGTGTGGCGGCGCTGAAGGGGCTTGCTTTTACAGAAAACAAGCCCTGTGTAGGTGTTTCTACACTGGCCGCGATCGCTCGCAACGCGGAGGGCGTTGGCTTTGAAGGCGTGGTGTGTGCTGCAATGGATGCGCGTTGCCGTCAGGTGTACACCGCTTGTTTTTTAGCGGAAGGCGGTAAAATTCGACGATTGAGTGCAGATGAGGCGATCTCTACCGATGAATTGAAAACGCGGCTCGCGGCTTATAACAAACCGATTTTTTTGGTAGGGGACGGAGCGCGTTTGTGTTATAACGAGTTTTGCGGTGAGATCGACTCGCTGTTGTTAGCGCCCGAACACCTGCGCTTTCAAACCGCCGTTGGGGTTGCCCGTGAAGCACAAGAAGCTTCAACGGTTACGGCCGAGGAGTTGCAACCGCTGTATTTGCGTTTGCCGCAAGCAGAACGCGAATTAAGAGCACGTCAGCAGTTACAAGGATAAACAAATAAAAGGGGAGAGGATATTATGGCAAACATTTTTATAGCAGATCATCCGTTGGTACAACACAAATTGGCGGTGTTGCGCGATGCAACAACGCCGTCGAAGGAGTTTCGCCGCTTGATTCAGGAGATTACCGAACTGATGGTGTACGAGGCCACTCGTGACCTTCCGCTGAAAGAGGTGGAGGTTCAAACGCCCGTTGCGGTGGCGAAATGTCAAAAACTTGCCGGCCGCAAATTGGCTTTTGTGCCGATCCTGCGTGCAGGACTCGGTATGATGGACGGTGCTTTGGAGTTGGTGCCGTCTGCACGTGTGGGTCACATCGGTCTGTATCGCGATCCCGAAACCTTGATGCCTGTGGAATATTATTGCAAACTGCCGGGTGACATCGAAGAACGTGACGTGATCGTTCTGGATCCGATGTTGGCAACGGGCGGTTCGGCGATCGATGCGATCACTCAGATCAAAACGCGTGATCCCCGCAGTGTGAAGTTTATGTGTATTATTGCCGCACCCGAAGGGTTGGACGCCTTAAAAAAGGCGCATCCGGATGTGTCCGTGTATTGTGCGGCGTTGGACGATCATTTGAACGATCACGGTTACATCATCCCCGGATTGGGTGATGCGGGTGACCGTATCTTCGGAACGAAATAAATTCTGTCGGAGCAGTTGTTACGACTGCTCTGCTGTTACAAAGGAGGGAAGAACGTTGCGGACAGTGAGTGAGAGGATACCGTCGTTATTGGCGTGGTACCGTGCCGAAGCACGGCCTTTACCGTGGCGCTCTTCGCTTTCGCCGTATCGCGTGTGGGTTTCGGAAATTATGCTTCAGCAGACCCGTATCGAGGCGGTTATTCCGTATTTTGAACGTTTTATGACGGAACTTCCCACCGTGCGTGATCTTGCAGCTGTGTCGGATGAACGGTTGATGAAGTTGTGGGAAGGACTCGGATACTACAGCCGTGCACGCAACCTGAAAAAAGCGGCGATACAGATATGCGAACAATATGGGGGAGAATTGCCGGCAGATTATGACCGACTGCGTGGGTTGGCGGGTCTCGGAGAGTATACAGCCGGTGCCGTAGCATCCATTGCATTCGGAATTCCCGTTCCGGCGGTAGACGGCAATGTTTTGCGTGTAGTTTCGCGATTGACCGCCGATTTTGAGGACGTTATGAAAACAGCAACACGCCGCCGTCACACCGAAACGGTGCAAGGGTGGATGCCGCATGATGCGGCAGGGGATTTTAATGCCGCGCTGATGGAACTCGGTGAACGCATCTGCTTGCCGAACACGGCGCCGCGCTGTGAGATTTGTCCGCTGTCGGCGGTTTGCGAAGGTCATAAAAAAGGGGTGGCAGTCTTGCTCCCCGTTCGGCGCGCCAAGACCAAGCGACGTGTGGAGCGGCGCACTGTTTTTGCAATTACGACCGACGAGCCGACTCCGCGGGTGTTGTTGCACAAACGCTCACAAAAAGGTCTTTTAGCAGGGTTGTGGGAACTGCCGCAATCGGAATCGGATGACCCTGCCGCAGCAACGGCGGCGATATGTGAAAACTACGGTCTCGCTGTGCGCGATACGCGTACAATCGGTGAGGGTGTCCATTTGTTCAGTCACATAGAATGGCGTATGCAGGGAGTGCAGATACGGACCGCGCATTTTCCGCCGCCGCCCGCACACGTGTGGGCGACACTGGAAGAAGTGCATACACAATATGCATTGCCGGCCGCTTTTCGTCCGTTCTCACGATTGTTGCCGATATTGCTTGAAAAGGAGGATGCCGAATGAATAACGTTGTATTGGTAACGGGTGGTTCACGCGGTATCGGTCGTGCAACGGTTCTTCATCTTGCCAAGCGCGGATGGCGAGTAGCATTTACCTATTGCCGCTCCGCCGAAAAGGCACAGGATCTGGTGAACGAATTGACGGCACTCGGTGCGGACGTAGCGGCGTTTCAGGCGGATCTTTGCGATTTTCCTTCTGCAGATCGTTGTATTGCCGAGGTGTTGGCACGTTTCGGGCGTATTGATGCGTTGGTCAACAATGCCGGTGTTTCTTCCATCGGTTTGTTTAGCGATATCACCCCCGAAGAATGGCAACGGGTACTCTCGGTGGATCTAACGGGTACCGCCGCGTGTTGCCGTGCGGCAACGGCAGATATGCTCATCCGTCATAACGGTCGTGTGGTTAACGTCACTTCGGTATGGGGTGTTCACGGCGCGTCTTGTGAAGCAGCATATTCTGCGGCAAAAGCAGGCGTGATCGGTCTTACCCGCGCACTGGCGAAAGAACTCGGTCCTTCCGGTATCACGGTCAACGCGGTAGCCCCCGGTGTGATCGATACGGATATGAACAGCGGGTTGGATGAGGAGTCGTTGCATACATTGACAGAGGAAACGCCGCTTGGCAGACTCGGCTCAGCACAGGACGTAGCGGCAGCGATCGCGTTTTTGCTGTCGGATGAAGCGTCATTCATTACGGGACAGGTGTTGGGTGTGGATGGCGGTTTTGCTCTGTGATCTCTGTCGGCGGAAAGGTAAGCAGTTGCCCGTTCTTTTGTAACACGGTAATAGTGAGGTCGGGCAACAGCGTTCGCAACACACCGAAAGCGGCGTGGCCGAACGTGTCGTTTTCATCCACCACGATGCGGGCGGCGTTAATTTGCCGTGCATAAACGGCGAGTGCCAACAGCGGGGAATCGTTGAACAGCACGGTGATCGTTGCTTTAGCACGGGATGCGATATTGTATACCGTTTGTATGTCTTCGGCTACGGTTTTGGATACCAGTTCCTGCGGTTGTAAAAAAAGCATCGTTACCGAGCAATGGTGCTCTTTTGCGAGTGCTTCACCGACTGAGATCAAACGTTTACACGATGTACGATTCGGTGAACAAACTAAAACGGGTGGGGTTGCCGATGTGTTCATTGGCTTGCCTCCTTTGTGTGCGTGCTTGAATATCAGTATATTCTATTTTATATGCGAAATATGTCACCACAGCAACGTAGTCGTAACGTTTTTGTGAATACGTTTTGGTAAATACAGGTGGATAACGTACCGTTTTACGGCCGATCTGAGTTATAAACATGTTCGCGTACCGAGAACACCAAAGGGAATTGTGCCTAAATTATATATTGCGTTTTTGGTCATATTGCCAAAAAGCATTTACAAAGTTGTAAAAAATAAGAAAAAAGTATAAGAAAAAATCACAAAAACCCGTGTTTTTTTGGCTTTTCCTCTTGCAATAATCCAAATTATCGTGTAAAATATTACATATAGTTTATTCTAAGTCGGTGTCGCCGAAGGAGTTCGGATTATGTCCATTGAGTTTCCTGTAAAAGAACAGTATACGATGGCAGATCTTCTGGATCTGATGGTTGCTCTGCGTTCGCCGCAAGGGTGTCCGTGGGATCGGGAACAAACGCACGAGAGTATTCGTTCCAATTTTTTGGAAGAAACTCACGAAGCCATTGAAGCGATCAACAATCGCGATGTGGCGGGCTTGCGCGAAGAACTCGGCGACGTATTGATGCAGGTGACGTTGCACACGCAGATCGCCACGGAAGAAGGGGAGTTTACCTTTGATGACGTGGTGGATGAAGTGTGCCGTAAACTGATCGTTCGTCATCCCCACGTATTCGGCGATGCGGTGGCGGGTGATGCTGCAGCCGTTTTGAAGACGTGGGATGCGGTTAAACGCTCCACCAAAGGCAAAGAGGGTGAAAGCGCTACACAGGCGGATCTTTTGCGTAGTGTGCCGCGTTCGTTACCTGCCTTGATGCGTGCCGCAAAGGTGCAGGGACGCGCTCGCCGTGTGGGGTTTGATTGGCCCGAAGTGTCGGGTGCGCTTGCGGCGCTTGACAGCGAAGTAGAGGAGTTTAAGACCGCCGTTGCAAGCGGTAACGCACAGGAAATCGAAGAAGAACTCGGCGATCTTTTGTTCTCTGCTGTAAACGTTTCTCGATTCGTGGATACGGATGCGGAACAAGCATTGACTGTTTCGACCGATAAATTCATCGCGCGGTTTGATAAAGTGGAAGCACTGGCAAAGGAACGCGGGCTGGATATGACGAAAATGTCGATCGACGAACTGGATAAACTGTGGTGCGAGGCAAAGGCTCTCACCGTCTGACCTTTGGCCCAAATCGGACTGTGAAACGGTCCGTTGGTATAAATTTTTGGAGGTATTTGTCATGAAAAAAGCAGAACTCATTGCAGCAGTTGCAGAAAAAGCTGGTCTGTCCAAGAAGGACGCCGAGAAGGCGGTTTCCGCCGTTCTCGATACCGTTGTTGAGGCTGTCGCCGCCGGCGATAAGGTTGCGGTTGTCGGTTTCGGTACTTTTGAGACCCGTACCCGTAATGCTCGCACCGGTCTGAACCCCCGCACCAAAGAAACCATCAAGATCCCCGCTTCTACCCAGCCTGTCTTCAAGGCCGGCAAAGCGTTCAAGGATGCTGTGGCGAAATAATTTTTCCAGAGTAAACTTTGACTACGAAAGCCGCCCTGTTTAGGGCGGCTTTTTGTGCATTTCACGGGAGGTTTTTCAGTATGCGTTTGGACAAATATTTAAAAGTTTCGCGTCTTATCAAGCGCCGCACGGTGGCGAACGAGGCGTGCGATGCGGGACGTGTGTTTGTGAACGGAAAAGCTGCACGAGCATCGTATGACGTAAAGGTGGGGGATGTTCTCTCGATACAACTCGGCACCCGTGAGTTGCGTGCCGAAGTGTTGGATGTACAGGAAACGGTCGCCAAAAACGACGCCGCACTTCTCTACAAATTGTTGGAATAATATGTGTCCGCTGTTACCGAAAAAAACGGTGCCGGCGGACACATATTTTTTTGAAAAAATATGTGAAAAGTTGATGGTTAACGATTGCAAAAGCAATAAGGATTTGCTATAATATATAGAATAGAGGAAATCTATAGCTAGGATGTGAATTATGGCCACGATACAGCATATATCGACCGCAGAATTGGAGCGTCAACGCGCCTTTGGAAAACAAGTCGCGGCGTATTACGAAACACGCGGAATCACACAGCCGTTGGCATTTGTCCGTACTTTTGGTTGCCAGCAAAACGTTTCCGATTCGGAACATATGAAGGGTATGCTGAAAGAGATGGGGTTTGCCTTTACCGAGGAAGCCTCCGAAGCGGATCTGATCTTGTTTAACACCTGTGCCGTGCGTGAACACGCCGAAGACCGCGTGTTCGGTAATATCGGTGCAATGAAAGTATATAAACGTCGCCGTCCGCATTTGTTGATAGCCGTTTGCGGTTGTATGGTACAACAGCCGCATATCAGCGCCCGTCTTCGTGAACACTATCCTTTCGTAGGGCTGGTGTTCGGCACCCACGTGGTTCATCGTTTGCCGGAACTGATGCTGGATGCGCTGTCTTCCCGCAAAGCCGTGCACGAAACACCGCAATGTGACGGCGTTTTGGCGGAAGGGCTCCCCACATATCGCGACGGAACGTTTAAAGCGTGGCTCCCGATCATGTATGGCTGCAACAACTTCTGCACCTATTGCATCGTGCCGTACGTGCGCGGGCGGGAACGCAGCAGAGATCCCGAATCCATTTTGCAAGAGGCACGCGAATTGGTTGCACAGGGGTATAAAGAAATTACGTTGCTCGGCCAAAACGTGAATTCGTATGGCAAGGGTGAAGCGCACGGTGTGGATTTTCCCGAACTGTTGCGGCGTATCAATGCCATTGAAGGTGATTTTCTTATTCGGTTTATGACTTCTCACCCGAAAGACGCCTCACCGCGTTTGTTTGATACGATCGCCGCGTGTGAAAAGGTATCCCGTCATTTTCACCTGCCGTTTCAATCGGGAAGCGACCGTGTCTTAAGAGAGATGAACCGCGGATATACCCGTGAGCAATATCTGGATTTAATTCGGTATGCCCGCCGTGTAATACCCGATATCGCGTTTACAAGTGACGTTATCGTGGGTTTCCCCGGCGAAACGCGGGAGGATTTTGAACAGACACTCAGTTTGATCCGTGAAGTGGAATTCGTGTCGCTGTTCACCTTTATCTATTCGCCGCGCAAAGGAACCCCTGCCGCCGTTATGCCGGACCCGGTTTCGGCGGAGGAAAAGGGTGCGTGGTTCAGCGAGATGAATGCGGTGCAGGAAGAAATTGCTGCGGGCCGTCTTGCACGTATGGTCGGTACCACACGCCGTGCGTTGTTGGAAAGTGCACAAGAGGGATTCTTGGAAGCGCGGTTGCCTGAAAACGTGGTGGTGCGTGTAGCCGGTGATGCATCGTTGGTCGGGAAACATGCACAGGTAACGATTACATCTGCGAAAAGTTGGATCGCCGAAGGGCGTATAGATTCGATCGAAAAATAAAAGGAGATAATGGAAATGGATAAGATTTTGGAACTGACAAAAGATTTGGCGCACGAAATTCAGATGGACGAGCGTTTTGTGCGTATGCAATTGGCACAGCAAGCCGCCGATGCAGACGAAGCGTTGCAGAAGTTGATCGGCGATTTCAATTTGAAGCGTATGGCCCTCGCGACCGAAACGGCTAAAGACGACGACAAAAAAGATGCCGACAAGATGAAACAGTTGGACGAAGAACTTCGTGCACTGTATGCACAGGTGATGGAAAACGAGAATATGAAAGCCTTTAACGTTGCCAAAGCCGGTATGGATGAGATGATGAACGGCGTTTCTCGCATTTTGACTCTGGCGGCACAGGGTGTCGATCCCGACAGTGCCGATATGGAAGCATCCTGCAGCGGGAATTGCTCCTCCTGCGGCGGCTGCCACTAATTTTTGTAAAGTGAGGTTCGCGCTATGGCGGACATGACTCCAATGATGAAACAATATTTGGCCATCAAGGCGGAACATCCCGGTTGCCTTTTGTTCTTTCGATTGGGCGATTTTTACGAGATGTTTTTCGAAGATGCCAAAATTGCTTCACGCGAATTGGAATTGGTATTGACAGGCCGTGATTGCGGTCAGGAAGAACGCGCACCTATGTGCGGTGTGCCGTTTCACAGTTACGAATCTTATGTGGCGCGTTTGGTCGCAAAAGGCTATAAAGTTGCCATCTGCGAACAGGTGGAGGACCCTGCCAAAGCACAAGGGTTAGTGAAACGTGACATTGTGCGTATCATCACTCCCGGCACGGTAATTGAAGGCAGTATGCTTGATGAAGGGCGTAATAACTACCTTTGCACGGTGTTTGCCGTTCCGTCATTTAAAGATGCGGGAGTTTGCTTTGTGGATTGTTCCACGGGCGACGTACATTTGACCCGCATTGTCGGTGACGATACAGTGGTACGCTTGCAAAACGAGATGGCGCGTTTTCGTCCCAGCGAAGTTCTGATCTCGGAAGAGGCGGCGGCATCTTCTGCGTTTGTTGAATTCCTCACTACGCGTCTCGGCGTTGCGGCGGATGTGGCGGAAGACCACCACTTTGCGCTTGATATCGCACGCGATGAGGTGTGCCGTCAGTTCGCGGTCGCAACGCCGGAAGAATTGGGTCTGCACGAACAAGAACCCGCGATACAGGCCCTCGGCTGTGCGATATCCTACCTGCGTGAAACGCAGATGGGCGGTCTTGAACGTATACGCCGTCCGCAGTTTTACTCGGACGTTCAGTTTATGAAACTGGATCTTATGACCCGCCGTAATTTGGAATTGATCGAAACGATGAGAAACAAAGAAAAGCGCGGTTCACTGCTTGGTGTGTTGGACAAGACCAAGACGGCAATGGGCAAGCGTCTTATTCGCCGCTGGATCGAACAACCGTTGATTCAGCCCGCACCGATCTTACGCCGTCACAATGCGGTGGAAGAACTTACGGGAGATACGGTGCGGCGCGGCGACTTGTTACCGTTGCTTTCGGACATTTACGATTTAGAGCGTATTATGACCCGTATCGTGTACGGCAGTGCCAATGCCAAGGAACTGCGTTCGCTGTGTCGTGCGATCGAATGTCTGCGTCCCGTTAAAGAGCGGTTGTGCGGTGTGTCCTCCGCTATGCTGTGCGACATTGAGCAGGCGATCGACCCGTTACAAGACGTGCACGATTGGATCGACAGTGCGTTGGAAGACGATCCGCCGTTTTCGGTGCGCGAGGGCGGTATGATCCGCAAAGGCTACCATGCACAATTGGATGAATTGCGCGGCGATATGAATGACGGCAAAGGCATTATTGCCCGCATCGAAGCAGAAGAAAAAGAAAAGACCGGTATTAAAACGTTAAAAGTCGGCTACAACCGCGTCTTTGGGTATTACATAGAAGTTTCCCGCGCCTATTCCGAAGCAGTGCCCGAACATTATATTCGTAAACAAACATTGGCGAACGCCGAACGATACATTACGCAAGAATTGAAGGAACTCGAAACGCGTGTGTTAACGGCTAAAGACCGTTCGGTCGCACTGGAATATCAGTTGTTTACCGATCTGCGCGTGCGGGTGGCAGGTGAACTCCACCGCATTCAATCCACGGCAGAAGCCGTGGCGCAGTTGGATGTGCTCTGCTCGTTTGCCGAGGTAGCGGTGCGCCATAACTACTGCCGTCCGACCGTGACTTTAGGCGGTGAGATCGCCATTGAAGACGGTCGCCATCCCGTGGTAGAGGCGCTTTTGAAGACACCGTTTGTTCCGAACGATACGCATCTGGATAACGGTGATAACCGTGTGGCGTTGATCACCGGCCCCAATATGGCGGGTAAATCCACCTATATGCGGCAGACGGCACTGATCGTGCTGATGGCGCAGTGCGGATGTTTTGTTCCGGCCAAAAGTGCTACTATCGGCATAGTGGACAGTATTTTCACCCGTGTCGGTGCATCGGACGATCTTTCGTCGGGACAATCCACCTTTATGGTGGAAATGAGCGAAGTTGCCGCCATTTTGAAGAACGCTACGAAAAACAGCTTGGTTATTTTCGATGAGATCGGTCGCGGCACCTCGACCTTTGACGGTATGAGCATCGCGCGAGCAGTGTTGGAATACGTGGCGGATACTGCAAAGATCGGTGCCAAAACGCTGTTTGCCACCCATTACCACGAACTGACGGTGATGGAAGAGGAGATAAACGGCATTCGCAATTATAATATTGCCGCCAAAAAACGCGGTGACAGTATTACGTTTTTACGCCGTATCGTGCGTGGGGCTGCAGACGACAGTTACGGTATTGAAGTGGCGAAATTGGCGGGTGTGCCCGAATCGGTGGTCCGCCGTGCAAAAGATATTCTGCATGGGTTGGAGATCGGCGGTGAAACGGTGATACGCTCCGTATCGCCGTCTAAAACGGATGACGAGGATATGCAACTGTCGCTTTTGTCGGCGGCCGATAACGAACTGGTGCGTCAACTGGCGGCGTTGGATGTTAATACGCTGACACCGATCGAAGCGTTACAGACGTTATACGAGTTCACGGCACAAGCCAAAAGTTTATGTGATTAATCGGAAAGAGAGGGGAACCTTTTGGCGAGAATTCAAGTATTAGACCGCCACACGGCGGAATTGATCGCGGCCGGTGAGGTGGTAGAACGCCCCTCTTCGGTTGTGAAAGAGTTGATGGAAAACGCCATCGATGCGGGTGCAACGTCGTTGACGGTGGAAATTGAAAACGGCGGTGTACGGATGATCCGTGTGACCGATAACGGGTGCGGTATCCCGCGCGATGAAGTTACGACCGCGTTTTTGCGCCATGCAACCAGTAAAGTGCGTTGTGAGGACGATTTGAATCACATCGGTACTCTCGGCTTTCGCGGTGAGGCACTGGCTTCCATCTCTGCTGTATCGCGGGTAGAAATGCTCACCCGTACCGCCGATGAACTCAGCGGTACTCGTTGTGTGATCGAGGGCGGAGAAGAGGCTGAACTATCGGAAACGGGATGTCCCGTCGGAACGACAATTTTTGTGCGGGATCTGTTTTATAATGTGCCCGCCCGTATGAAGTTTTTGAAGAAAGACGTTAGCGAAGCCAATGCCGTTGCAGCTGTCGTAGACTGCTTGGCGCTCTCGCATCCCGAAATCTCCGTGCGGTTCATCCGCGACGGGAAAGAAACGCTTTCCACTCCCGGTGACGGCAATGCCCACGCGTGCATTTACGCCGTTTTCGGTCGCGAATTTGCCAACGGGTTGATTGCGGTGGACTATGCATTGGGGGACGTACATGTATACGGATATATTTCCAAACCCGTCAATGCACGCTCGAACCGCACGATGCAACACTTCTTTGTAAATGGTCGATACGTGAAAACGCGGACGGCTGCTGCGGCTTTGGAACGTGCTTTTCAAGGTGCGATTATGATCGGAAAGTTCCCCTCGTGCGTGTTGCACATTGATATGATGGCGGAACAGGTGGATGCCAACGTGCATCCTGCTAAAATTGAGGTGCGTTTTGTCAATGAACGACCGATATTCGACGCGGTGTACCACGGTGTGAAGTCTGCACTAACGGCAGGAGATACCCCGAAACAAGCCTCCTTTACTGCTGTGAAACCACAGGAAATTCTTCCTGTCGCGGAGCAATTGACGTTACCGACCGCGCCCAAAACGTCAGCGACAACTCCCGCGCCGTCGTGCGAAAGCGGATTTAAAAAACGTCCGCTGACAGACGCTGTACCGCCGAAGAAAACCATGTCGTTACGTGACGGAACGGCGGTTTTGCACGGCACTCCCAACATTGAAGCGGAACCGCCCAAAAAACCGTTGCCGCAGGAAGCGGAACCTGTCAAAACGCCTGTGCCCGCTCCGATAACCGCTTCTATTACAGTGGAAACGGTGGAAGAAGAACCGATTCGTTTCCTCGGCGAAGTGTACCACACCTACTTGTTGGTACAAAAAGGAGAGTCGATCTTCTTTATTGATAAACACGCTGCCCACGAGCGTATCTTGTACAACAAATTACGTGAAACCGTGCAACAGGATGCACAACTGTTGTTGACCCCCGTTACGGTGTCGCTCAGTCATAAGGAATACGAAGCCGTTTTGCCGCATCTTGCGCTGATGCGTGAGGCGGGGTTTGAGGTGGAAGAGTTTGATGGTGCCTTACTGGTTCGCGCTGTTCCGATGATGCTGACGGGGGAGGACGTTCCCGCTTTGATGGAAGAGATCGCAGGCGGTTTCTTGGCGGGTAAGCAAGAAATACAGGTGGATAAACTGTCGTGGATCTATCATTCGGTGGCTTGTCGTGCCGCGGTAAAAGCAGGGGACCGTCAATCTCCCGCGGAAGCCGAAGCGTTGGCGCGCCGTGTGCTGAATGACGATGCTGTGCGATATTGTCCGCACGGTCGTCCCGTGTGCTTTGAATTGACACGCAAGGAATTGGAAAAACAGTTTGGACGAATTTGAGGTTTGCCATGAATAAACGGTTATCGGTAATTGCGGGGCCTACTGCCTCCGGCAAAACGGCACTCGCCGTCGCAGTGGCGTCGCGGTTGAACGGAGAAGTGGTTTCCGCCGATTCCATGCAGGTGTATGCCGATCTGCAGATCGGCACGGCACGCCCTTCAGAGGAAGAAATGCAGGGCGTTTTGCATCATTTGATCGGCTTTTTGCCGCTGACCGAACGGTACAGTGTAGCGCGCTATGCTGCGGATGCCCGTGCGGCGATCGACCGCATTCAGTCGGAGGGGAAACATCCCATTTTGTGCGGCGGTACCGGTTTATACATTCAAGCGGTGACAGAGAATCTTGCCTTTTCCGAGGAAAGCGGTGACGAAAGTTTGGCTCTGCGGCACCGTTTACAGGAAGAATGTGCCGCATTGGGCGGCGAAGTTATGCGAGAACGTCTGCGCGCTTATGACCCCGAAACGGCAGAAAAACTGCATCCGAACGATCACGGACGTATTATCCGCGCACTGGAGGTCGTTCTGTCGACCGGTGTACCGATGAGCGAATGGGTGCGCCGTTCACGTGAGATACCGCCGCCGTATGATACGCGTATGGTGGTGCTGGATTTTCGAGAGCGCCGTGTTTTATATGACCGTATCGACCGTCGGGTGGATATAATGCTGGAACAAGGATTGTTGGCGGAAGCAGAGAGAGTTTTGTGTTCCCCCAACGCGCCCACGGCAATGCAAGCCATCGGCTATAAAGAACTTGCCCCGTATTTTTCGGGCGTTTGCTCTCTTGAGCAAGCGGTTGAAAATCTGAAACGAGAAACACGCCGATATGCCAAACGGCAACTTTCGTGGTTTCGTCGTATACAAACAGCCCACACGATATATGTGGACGATTATGACGATGCCGCAAAACTGACAGCGGCGGCAGAGGACATTTTACGAAAGGAACGAGCAGAATGAAGGAATGGTTAAAACGCCTTGGGATTTTGCTGATCGCGGTGTTTTTGCTCGCTTATGTGGGATACCAGATCTTTCAGGTGCTGTATTCCAACGTGACGGTAGAAACCGTATCGGCATACAGTGTGTACGATACGGTAGAAACACAGGCGATCGCCTTCCGCAACGAAACGCCGGTGCAAGCGGACGTGGGGGAAAACTACTTGTTTTATACTCTTGATAACGGCAACCGCGTTTCCAAAAACGGAATCGTCGCACAGTTGTATGCCGATGAAGAAGTAGCAAGCTTGCAACAGCAGTTGGAACTTTTGGATGAAGAGATCGTATATCTGAAAAGCGCTCAGGCGCTTACTTCGGGTAACTATTCCGGCTTGGAAGCGATTGAACAACAACTGACTATGAAGATGCAGGAAATTGCCGTTCGTGTGCACGGTCAAGGCGCTGAAGAATTGCGTGGCTTGCGTGCACAACTTCTCACGTTGATGAACAAACGCCAAGTGATCGTCGGCACGGTAAGCAGTTTTGAAGAAAAATTAGCACAACTGAACGCCGAACGGAATGCGCTTGCCTCCCGTGTTTCGGATTCCATCGGCACGGTACGTGCTCCTGTTTCGGGGTATTTTATTGACCGTACAGACGGGTACGAGAGCTACTTCAGCGTTAACGATGACGATATGGCGGCGTTGACCGCCGAAGAGATACAAAAGGCGCTCACGGCTTCTCCCGAAAAACCGAGCGGCTGTGTCGGGAAGATATCTTCGGGTTACTATTGGTATCTTGCTTGCTCCATCGACAGCCAAAAAGCGGCAGCGTTGGAAGTGGGGGATGCACTCGACGTGCGACTGCCCTTTGTCACAGCTGAGAACGTACCTACCAAGGTGTTGGCGGTCAATCAAGGTGAAAACAACCAAAGTGCATTGATCTTAAAGTGCAGTTTGATGTCGGAGGAACTTTCGGATATACGTTTGGAATCGGTGCAGTTGCTGTTGGAAAAGCACAACGGCCTGCGTCTTCCGGATAAAGCGTTACACTTCGACAAAGACAACCGTACCGGTGCGTTTGTGCGTATGGGAACAACGGTGACCTTCCGTTACGTTGACGTGTTGTATCATAATGAAAAGGACAAGTATTCCATTTGTGCCATACCGGATGCGGGCGACAAAACGTATGTGCAGTTATATGACGATGTGATCGTAGAGGGGAAAGATCTATATGACGGAAAAGTTGTGCAATCCTGATGCGATGGTGATACACGACAATATCGCCCGTGTTCGCGAACGGATCGAAAACGCCTGTGCTCGCGTAGGACGCGATTCGAAAGACGTCACATTGCTTGCGGTAACCAAAACGGTTTCGGTTGAGCGTATTAATTTGGCAATTGCCGACGGGATCCGCGAGATCGGAGAAAACCGTGTGCAGGAATTCCTTTCAAAGCAGGAAGCATTGTTACCGGTAACGGCGCATTTGATCGGTCATTTGCAGACAAACAAGGCCGCACAGATCGCCCATCGTGTGGCAATGGTGCAATCGGTGGACAGTCTGCGCGTGGCACAAGCGTTAAATACCGCCGCCGTAAAGCACGGCGTTACACTGGATATCTTGGCGCAGGTGAATATCGGCGGCGAAGAGTCTAAGTCGGGGGTAGAGCCGGATGAAGCCGCCGAATTCTGTGCTGCTTTGTCGGAGTTTTCTGCCTTAAAATTGCGCGGTATGATGACAATACCCCCGATTTCGGATACAGAATACAAAAAAAGAGAATATTTTTCACGAATGTCGCAATTGTTTATTGACATACGCACTAAAAATGTAGATAATAGTAGTATGGATATTTTATCTATGGGAATGTCGGACGACTATGAAGAAGCCATACTGGAAGGGTCTACTATGGTGCGTGTAGGGTCTGCCATTTTCGGAAGAAGAAATTATCAATAATTTATTATAGGAGGCAATCACAATGAGCGTTATTGACAAGTTTAAGAAATGGATCGGCGACAACGAAGAAGGGGATATGGACGAAGAGTTCGAAATGGAAGAAACCATGGATTTTGTAACGAAATCCGATGCAGAAACGGAAGAACCGACCAAGCGCAGCAATAAGGTCGTGAACATTCATGCAACGGCACAGTTGCAGGTCGTGTTGGTGAAACCCGAGCGCTTTGACGATGCGAGCACGGTGGCGGATCACCTGAACGCCAAGCGCACGGTCGTGTTGAATCTGGAATCTGCCAACAAGGATGTTGCACGCCGCATTTTGGACTTTTTGAGCGGTGTGGCGTATGCGAACGACGGCCAGATCAAAAAGGTGGCGAACTGCACCTTTATCATCACCCCCTACAACGTAGGCATCATGGGCGATCTGTTGGACGAACTGGAGAACAATGGGCTCTATTTCTAACAGTCCCTTTGCCGAAGAAGCACTGCTGAGAGCACGGATAGAGGATGCGGTAAGGTTGTGCAAACGCCGTTCTTCTCCCGTGTCTATCGGTTTTCTGGATGCACACCAACAGGCGGTGGCGAAAGGAATGTTGCACAGTTCAGACGATGTTCTGTGGGCATTTTACGGCGGCCACGCCGAGGGTGAGCGTACATTACTGGGGATTTCGCCCGATTTTATGCCGCTTGAAGAGGCGTGGTTTCCGCTGACTCCAATGGCTTTTCACTATCGTAGCGGGCGAACACTTACACATCGTGACGTGCTCGGTTCGTTGCTTTCGGCGGGTGTTCGTCGTGAAATGATCGGAGATATTTTGTGTGCCGACGGCTTGGCTGTTGTGTTCGTGAAAGATGAGATCATTGCCTTTTTACAGGAACAAATCGTGAAGATCGGCGGCGAAGGAGTGCATAGTGAAGTCCCGTATACAGGTGAACTTCCCGCGATGCACACCTTTGTGGAACATCGGGATACTGTGGCTTCTCCGCGATTGGATGCCGTCTTACGGGTATGCTTGTCTGCTTCGCGTGAAGAGGCGGCGCGCCGCATCGAAACGGGGACTGTTTCGGTCAATCATATGCCGTGTACGACCGTTTCGACACAGGTACACGAGGGGGATGTACTCTCGGTGCGCGGTGTCGGTCGGTTTCGTGTGGCACAACTCGGTCCGCCGACACGTAAAGGTCGATTGTTTGTCACAATAGAACAGTATGTATAAAATAACAGAGGAGAGTGTCGTGTAATGCTGACATTGGATCAAATTAAGAACGTAACCTTTTCCAAAGCACGCGGTGGTTATTCCACAGCGGAAGTGGATGATTTTATTGACCAGTGTGTGGATACGTTGGCGAGCGTATTGGACGAGCGCAACACTGCAAACAAAAAGATGGAAGTGTTGGCGGATAAGCTGAAAGAGTACCGCAACGAGGAAGACAGCATTCGTTCTGCGCTCGTAAATGCACAACGTTTGGGTGACACCATCGTGCGTGAAGCCAATCAAAAAGCGGTGTTGACACAAGAAGATGCTGCTATCAAGGCTGAAAAGATCGTAAAAGAAGCCGAAGAAAAAGCGGCGACGGTGCTTGCGGGCATTACCGATGAAGTTAAAGCGCAGGAAGCAGAACTGAAACGTTTGAAGCAAGAGGTGTCTTTGTTCAAAGAGCGTATGCTCTCCATTTATCGTGAACACTTGTCTTTAATTCAGGTGTTGCCCGAAGAAGAAGAAGAAGCACCTGCCGATGAAAGTGCAGAAGACACCGTTGCAAGCGAAGAGATCGCTGTTGAAGAGGCCGTTGATGCCGTTGCAGAGGTTCCCTCTGTTGCCGAAGAGATCGTTGAACCCGCAGCAGTCGAACCGATTGCTCCCGTGGTTGAGGAACCTACTGCCGTGACTTCGTTGGAGGCGCTGGTCGAAGCGGAACCGGAGGCGGTGGAGGAAGCACCGAAATCCCGCTTTGCAGACCTGCAGTTTGGCGATGATTACGACAACACACAAGACGAGGAAAAGCCGCGTGGGTTCTTCCGCCGCAAGAAATAATTGAGAGAATACAACGCCGCCTCTCTTCACCGAAAAGAGGCGGCGTTTTTTAGAAAAACACATCAACGAGAGGGGATGCGTAACGTGTATTGGTTAACGATAGGTTTGGTTACCGCCATACTGATTGGGATCGACCAATGGACCAAGATGGCGATAGTACATCATTTTACAGCCGTGGATGTGCAGGCCGTATCTTTGTGGGACGGCGTGCTGGAATTAACCTATGTAAAGAATTACGGCATTGCGTGGGGAATGCTGCAAAACCAGCGTTGGATCGTTACGGTTGCAACCTCATTGATGTTGTTGTTTGTATTATTTGTGTTGATAAAACGATGGTTTCGATCGTCAAACTTAGCGACAGCAGGCCTCTTATTGGTGTTTGCGGGCGGTATCGGTAACTTGATCGACCGCATTGCCAACGGTTTTGTTGTGGATTTTATTCATTATTACAAGTGGTTTGATTTCCCCGTGTTCAACTTCGCCGATTGTTGCATCTCTATCGGGGCAGTGTTGATCTTAATTTACGCCTTCTTTTTCACCGAAACCAAGGAGGAACATACCGATGGAACCGTACTGTGTAAAGACGACTGCGGAACAAACGGGTAAACGTCTGGACGTGTTTTTGGCGGAACAGTTACCGATGACGCGCTCTGCCATACAGGCGTTGATGGAAAACGGTGCCGTTACGGCCGACGGGAAGAAAGTGGCTAAAAATTACCGTTTGCGCGGTGGGGAGGACGTAACGGTAATGATACCCGACGTCGTGCCGTGCGAAGCGGTAGCGCAGGAAATTCCGCTGAATATCGTGTATGAAGATGAACACCTGCTGGTGGTCAATAAGCCGAAAGGTATGGTGGTACATCCTGCGGCAGGACATACGGACGGCACGTTGGTAAACGCACTGCTTGCCCATTGTAAAGGGAGTTTGTCGGGTATCAACGGCGTTCTGCGTCCCGGCATCGTTCACCGTATCGACAAAGATACCAGTGGTTTATTGATCGTTGCCAAAAACGACAATGCACACCAAGGACTGGCGGCACAAATTAAAGAACACAGTTTCACGCGCATTTACGAAGCGATGATCGTTGGTCATCTTACCGATTCACAAGGTACTGTGGACGCACCCATCGGCCGACATCCTGTTGACCGCAAAAAAATGGCAATCACCCCCAAGAACAGCAAATCTGCCGTTACGCATTACCGTGTGTTGGCGGAATACTCGGGCTATTCCCACGTACAACTGAAACTGGAAACGGGACGAACCCATCAAATTCGTGTCCACATGGCATCGTTGGGGCATCCCGTGGCAGGGGATACGGTGTATGGTTCCAAAAAAGATCCGCACAATCTGAACGGACAATGCCTACACGCGAAAGATATCGGTTTTATCCACCCTGTGACCGGCAAGGAACTTTACTTTACATCTGACTTGCCTCCGTATTTTACAGCGTTTTTAGATAAATTGAGAAGTAAGGGGTAACACCTTTACATCAATCGCTCGTATGATCCGACGACTTGCTTACATAAGGACGTCGGATTTTTTTGTATTCATAGGCGTTTTTGCGGAATAGGGGTTGATTATTTTTCGAAAATAGTATAAAATAAGTTTAATTGTTTATATGGAGGGGTTTGCTTTTGTCAAATCTACAAAATGAGATTCGTCGTCGGCGTACCTTTGCGATCATTTCGCACCCCGATGCCGGTAAAACGACATTGACCGAAAAGCTTTTGCTGTACGGCGGCGCCATCGCCAGTGCCGGTATGGTGAAGGGCAAACGCTCAATGAAGCACGCGGTCTCCGACTGGATGGAGATTGAAAAACAACGCGGTATCTCG
Source organism: Oscillospiraceae bacterium (assembly GCA_015065865.1). Taxonomy (GTDB): domain Bacteria; phylum Bacillota; class Clostridia; order Oscillospirales; family Acutalibacteraceae; genus SIG588. The sequence goes on from SVPM01000007.1 coordinate 48,570, forward strand.
GTCACCTCGTCTGCATTGCAGTTTGAGTACGATGGCTACTGCATCAATATTTTGGATACTCCCGGTCACCAAGACTTTTCGGAAGATACTTACCGCACGTTGATGGCGGCCGACTCCGCCGTAATGGTGATCGACGCTTCCAAGGGTGTGGAACGTCAGACCGTGAAGTTGTTTAAAGTGTGCATGTTGCGCCACATTCCGATCTTCACTTTTATCAACAAGATGGACCGTGAAGCACGTGACCCGTTTGAACTGTTGGAAGAGATCGAACAGGTCCTCGGCATCGAAACCTACGCCGTCAACTGGCCGATCGGTTGCGGCAAGGAATTCAAGGGCGTGTACAATCGCCGCGATGCTCACATATTGGCATTTTCTGCCGCGGAAGGTGCAACGGGTCAATACGAGGCTACGGCTACCGAAGTGGATCTAAAAGATGAATCGCTCAAAGCGTTGATCGGTGAGTCGCACTATGACACACTGAATGACGATATCGAACTTATGGACGGTGCGGGCAGCGAGTTTGATCTGGAACGCGTGCGCGCGGGGCAACTTACTCCTGTGTTCTTCGGCTCGGCACTTACCAATTTCGGTGTGCAACCGTTCTTGGAAGATTTTTTGAAGATGACCACAGCCCCCTTGTCGCGGCATTCCAGCGCCGGCGAAGTGGATCCGATGAACGAGGATTTTTCCGCTTTTGTTTTCAAGATTCAAGCGAACATGAACAAAGCGCACCGTGACCGCATTGCCTTCTTCCGCATCTGTTCGGGACGTTACGAAAAAAATATGGAAGTTCTGCATGTGCAAGGGAACAAAAAATTGCGCCTGTCGCAACCCCAGCAGTTGATGGCACAGGATCGCGAGGGGATTGAAGAAGCGTATGCCGGCGATATCATCGGCATTTTTGATCCCGGTATCTTTTCGATCGGTGATACGGTATGTGCACCAAACAAGAAGTTTGCATTTGAGGGCATCCCGACGTTTGCACCCGAACATTTTGCACGTATTCGTGCGACCGACACTATGAAGCGTAAGCAGTTTGTGAAAGGTACCGACCAGATCGCCCAAGAAGGTGCTATTCAGATCTTCAAAGAAGTAGACGGCGGTATGGAAGAGGTCATCGTCGGTGTGGTCGGCACGTTACAGTTTGAGGTGCTGGAATACCGATTGAAGAACGAATACGCCGTAGATATCCATATGGAAAGTCTGCCTTACAGTCAGATCCGTTGGATCGTGAATGAAGATATTGACCCCAAAACGTTAAATTTAAGCTCCGATACCAAGCGCGTACAAGATATGCGCGGACACTATCTGTTGTTATTTACCAGCAGTTGGAATATCGACTGGGCATTGGATCACAACAAAGGTCTGGAATTGGCCGACTTTAAACGGGAAATGAATTGAGGTGCAGTAAACTTATGAGTAATCGCAAAGAATTAGCCAAAACCTACGAACCGCGCGAGGTTGAAGACCGTATTTATGCCTTCTGGCAGGACGGCAACTACTTTGCTGCGGATGCAAATTCGAAAAAAACTCCCTATACCATCGTGATGCCGCCCCCGAACATTACGGGGCAGTTGCACATGGGCCATGCGTTGGATAACACTTTGCAAGATATCCTTATCCGTTGGCGCCGTATGCAAGGATATGAGGCGTTGTGGTTGCCGGGCACCGATCACGCCTCCATTGCGACCGAAGCGAAGATCGTGGAAGCTATGCGCGCCGAAGGAATCACTAAAGAATCCATCGGTCGTGATGCGTTCTTGGAACGTGCATGGAAATGGAAAGAGACCTACGGCGGACGCATCGTGTCCCAGCTGAAAAAGATCGGTTCTTCCTGCGACTGGAAACGTGAGCGCTTTACTATGGACGAAGGCTGTTCCAAAGCGGTGCGCGAGGTGTTTGTGCGTTTGTACGAACAGGATCTCATTTATCGCGGCAACCGTATGGTCAACTGGTGTCCCAAATGTAACACCTCCATTTCGGATGCCGAGGTGGAATACGAGGAAAAAGACGGCCATTTTTGGCATTTGCTGTATACGGTGAAAGAAACCGGCGAACAGTTGGAACTCGCTACCACGCGTCCCGAGACGATGCTGGGCGATACCGCCGTGGCCATCAACAGCGAAGACGAACGCTATGCCCATCTGCACGGTTGTCACGTGATCTTGCCTTTGCTCAACAAAGAGATCCCGATCGTGTGTGATGAACACGCGGATATGACAAAGGGAACGGGTGTCGTGAAGATTACCCCCGCGCATGACCCGAACGACTTTGAAGTCGGCCGCCGTCACAACTTGCCGGTAGTGCGTGTGTTTACTTATGAGGGTTTGATGACCGGTGCGGCGGATAAAGCGGCGGCAGATGAACTGTTTGCTTCTGGCCGTGCGGCACAGGATGAACCGTCGGTGCTGGATTGCGGTAAATATGCGGGTATGACCACGATGGAAGCACGCAAGGAGATTTTGAAGGATCTTGAAGCGGGCGGTTATCTTAAGGAAACCGAAGATTTGAAGC